>JAZQPH010000397.1:0-2114 GCA_045628385.1 Succinivibrionaceae bacterium | reverse complement strand
TGGTGGCCTATCCCGTGGTGTTCGCGTTCCGCCCAAGCGGCGCGATATCACCATTTTACCCCAAAGCGCGCCAAATACACGATCGCGGCTTGGCTATGCCCGAGCCAAATGCTATTTGGTGCCCGTAATCACAGGTCTTTGTTCTTCGTAAAGATACCTCAGTACATTCTTCTCAAATTCAAAATGCGGGAGCAGTTCTTTGTTTCTTTCCATGTCGGCAAGTTCTTCTTTGTCGGGGTTCATGCTGTTTTCAAAGATGACGAACGGTATCAGGTTGCCGTTTTTGCTTTTTACGAAACCTGCGAGATTTCTGACGTTTCTGATGGTTCCCGTTTTCGCGATGACGTTGTATTTGAGCGGGGCAAGCGCGGTGCTTCTTCTTTTAATGAGAGTTCCGCTCACGCCCGATACGGGCAGAAGATCGATCATTCCGAGCCTTGCGTCTTTGTCGCGCACGTATTTCAGAACCTGAAGCATCGCCGAGGCAGGCACGATGGTGTAGGAGGAAAGTCCGCTGCCGTCATACAATGCAGCGCCTTTGAAATCCACGCCCGCAGCGTCTGTCAGAATCTTGCGGACGGCTCCTGCAGACTGCTCCATGGTGACTGCGCGCTTTTTCACGGCACGGCCTACGGCGCGCGCGATTTCTTCGGCGTACAGGTTGTCGGAGAATTTGAGAGTATGCGACAGAAGCTTGGAAAGCGGCGCGGAATTCAGCTTGCCGAGCATTTCGCCTGAAGGCGCTTCATGATTGCTGGCGCGCACCTTTCCCGTAACGGTGACGCCCATCTGCGAAAACATGGCGCGCACGATGTCTTCGCCCCATTTGTCGGGGTTCTGCACGGCGAATTTGAAACCCTGGACATAGTCTTTCTTGGCGTTGGCATTGCGGCCTAGGCATCCCGTGATGCGATAGACATTGTCGGTGGACGGCACCACTCTCATGGCGCAGACGCCAGGATTGTATTCTTCGTCATTGACGAAGTAGGTGTCCATATTGATTTTGATGGGCTGATACGGCCCGAAAACTGGCACAGTGAAGTTTGGCTGTCTTTTTTTCAGGCTGACGGAAGTCACGACGCAGTTGTGGTCGATGACGATGGCTCCAGCCGGGGCGGTGAAGCAAAGCGGGAGATCGTCCCAAGGCCAGCCGTTGCCGCGATCGTAGCCTGCAAACAGGCTGGTGTCGAGAATGACGTCGCCTTCGATTTTTTTGATGCCTTTTCCAGAAATCGAGCGCTCGAGGAGTTTTTTGAGCATGGCGCTTGAGAGATCGGGAGCTCCGGTAAAGGTGATTACGACGTTGTTTTTGAGCACGTTGCCCTGCTTCCAGGAAGACACGAGATCTCCCTTGGCCAGGCTGACTTTGGTTTCAAACTGCCAAGACGGCCCAAGTTTGGTAAGCGCTGCGGCGGCGGTCAGAACTTTCATCGTCGATGCCGGCGCAAGCAGGTAATCGGCGTTGATTCCGTCAGGTCTTTTTCCCGGGAGCTGATAAACAAAGCCGGTTACGGAACCGTTGACTATCTGCGCAGGCTTCGGAGCGGCATATTCTTCCTTATTGTTTTTTGCTTGCTGTCTGGCTCCTGACGGGTGTTTGGCGCCTGCCGCGGAAAGAGGTTTCGGCGTCTGGGGATTTTTGGCCAGCACTTCGCCCGTTGCTGAAATTGCCAAAAAGGCGCACAAGGAAGCGCCGATAACATGTTTAAAAGCCATTTTGTGTTGCCTGCCCGAACAATCTGCGTTCGATGAAATATTTAAAACCTGACGATTATAGTCCTTTGCGGCGATGACCGCTTGCAAAAAGGTTCGGTCTGTAATTGGCATCGGTCAATATTTGGTCCGATCGCGGCTACGGCTATTGCTGCCGGATACTCGAAAAAAAAAGCGCCGTAATTACGGCGCTTTTGGGAAAAATCTCGGCTCAGACTTTGAATTTGTAAACCATAGCCTTTTGATCGGCGGCAAGCTGGTCGAGCTGCCTGCATCCTTCGCCCGCTTTTTCCATCTGCGCAGCGTTTTCTTCGGAGAGTTCTGAAATGCGATCGATGTTGTGGGCGATTTCGTCGGTCGTATTCGACTGCTGTTCGGCGGCTGCCGCAATCTGCTCCGTC
>JAZQPH010000396.1:0-5226 GCA_045628385.1 Succinivibrionaceae bacterium | reverse complement strand
CTCCAGCAGCAAGCGGCAAATGACGCTGCAAAAGCTCAGGCGCAGTTAAAAGAAACATCCGCAAAACCGCTCGAAACGGAAATTCCAAAAGTTTCGGTACAGACGCAGACGGTGCCTTCGCAGAAACAGGCAGAAGCGCCGCAGCCACGCTATGACGGACTCCAGCAGCAGGTGGCAAATGACGCTGCAAAGGCTCAGGCGCAGTTAAAAGACGCGTCTGCAAAACCGATCGAAACGGAAATTCCAAAAGCTCCTTCGCTGCAGACTGATCCTTCTCAGAAACAGGCGGAAGCGCCGCAGCCGCGCTATGCCGGACTTCAGCAGCAGGCGACAAATGATGAAGCAAAGGCTCAGGCGCAGTTAAAAGGACCATCTCTGGAGCCTCGCGAAACAACCCAGACAAAAGATGCCGTTCAGCCGCAGCCTGCGAAACAAACAGAAGTGCCTCAGTCTCGATCTGATGAGATTAGGCAGCATTCGGCGTATGGTCGGGACAAACAAGAAACGCGAGCTCCTGTTGCTCAAAATGCCAACACCGCCAACAATTTTTCTGATGCAAAAAGGTCTTCGCAATCGTCGATGCCTGATTTTGAGGCGTATGCCAGAAAGTCTGCGGCCGCAAATGTTGATGTTTCGGCCCAGAGACGAGATGTTTTGGCCAATAATTTGGCAAAAGCGCTTGGCTATGAACCGCCTAATCAGGATATTGATTCCCAAAACATTCAGATTCATCGTGTGCAGTCTAGGTATGAGACTACTCAGCGCCAAAACATGATTACTCAGAATGCGGCAAAAAATCAGGCGCAGATAAGGGATGCGCTTGCCGACTTGCACAACAAGCCGATGCCGCAAGAAGTTCCGAAATCAGATGACTCTGCAAATGATTGGTCGAAATCTATTGTTAAGGCTTCGGATTCGTCCGCGCATGCAGAACTTGAACGCGTCAGCCAGGACACGGCTCAAGACGCAAAATCATCCGCGGACATTGCAAAAGACAGACTGGGTGCGTTGCAGACATCGCAGGCGAAAACTGAATTGCAACAGGCAAGAAATGCCAACTCAGCTGATGCTTCGGTAACAGAACCAAGAAGAGAAAGCGATGCCGTCCTGACTGACAAAAAGGGCCCGGAAAAAGAATCCTTTAAGAAGGAGCCTCTTCCTCCGCCTCCTGCTCGTCACGAAGTCACAGAATCTCCTGAGCAGCGCAAGGCGCTTGCCGGAAGAATTGCAAAAGTGTTCGATGGCCTGACGGTGTCTGCTCATAAAGCGCCTTCTGAATTCAGCAGGCTTGTGGCTCCGGCTGCCGTTGCAAAAGACACCGAAGATGATTTGCCTTTGCCGACTTCCAATCGCGGTCAGCAGCAAAGCCAAGCAGGAAATGCAAATCAAACCAGAACTAATGAAATGCCTAAGCCGTCGCAGCAGACAGCCCAGACTGATGGTCTGGCCGGAATCCAAGAATCAGAAGACGGCATGGAAAAAATGCCTGTTTCCGGAAGACCCGCGGCTTTGGCGCATGACGCGTCATTGGCAAAAACTGAGGCTTCTCCGAATACCAGTTCTTCAGCGCAACACGATTCGGCACCAAAAAACGAATCCGATTCTTTGAATGCTCAGTCCAAGGATTCTGCGAGAACCGCCCAATCCACTCCGCACAATGCTGCGCCTGCGCGTGAGCCCGCATCAGCTCAGCATGTGCAAGATGCAGCGGTTCGCAATGACGATGTGCAGCAAAAGCCATCTGCTCCTGCGGGCCAATTGTCTGCTGAACAGCGAGGAGATACATCAAAACCTGATGCCAATAATCAGATTGCGTCGGCAAAACAAGATTCGGACAGAGGAGCTGTTCAGTCGAATAATCTGTCTCAAGCAGCCAAGGTGCCTGCAGATAATCCTCAAAAGCAATCTATGGGTGAAAATTCGGCGTCGGGCATCGAAGCAATGAGCAAAAATGCTGCTAGTGAGACCCTGTCTGCGAAGAACTCCGCGCCTGACAATAATTCAAAAATTTCATCGCAAGAAGAAATGGCGCGGCAGAAATCTCAGCCTGCGGAAGCGGAAAAGAACACGGCAAATCAAACCGCGCCGCTCCAGAAAAGCACCATTTCAGTTGCCTCTGACAGACAGCAGAATTCATCGTTTATGTCATCTTTGGCGGCTGCTTCTTCGGGAAATTGGAGCGGGGCAAATGTCGGTCAGCCTGCATCGGCATCAGGAATTGCGGATAATGGCGGCGCGATCGCCGATATGGCCGACAAAGTAATGGCATCGGATCCGGAAGAGCACAAAACCGAAGCATCCAATAGAGTGGCTGAACGTTCGGAAACGTCGGCTGATGACGTTTCATCTCAGGCAAAATCTTCGAAAGATATCTCCGAATCTAATGAAAAACTCAGCATCTTTAAGAAAATTGCGGGATTTTTCAGGGGCGCGCAGTCAGAAGATTTGCGCGAAGAATCGTCAAATGCGCCAAAGCCGATCCAGACGACAAGAATTATGCATCCTGGAATGCGCGCTTCGTCCGCAGATGACGGAATGCATGCTTCTGAAAATCGCATTGTGCCGACGGCGATAAGAAGGTTTGTATCGCTTCAGACTAGCGTGCAGCCGCAAGCGGCAGGCATAGAAGCTTCCAACACCGGACTTTCGTCGCTTCTTCGCGATCTGTCTTCTGATTCCGTGCCTGAGGCGTTCAAGCCTGCGGCAGACTTATTTAAAAATGCTTTGGATCAGGATATCGGAAGTCTTGCAACGCTCATGCAATGGTTTAATTACGCAGATAAGCCGCTGTCGGGCAGCAATGCTTACTCTAAAGGTCTCAGAGCTTGGGCGACAATGCTCGTCGCGACCAGAATGAAGCAGCTTGGCTTTGACGTTGACGAGAAAAAATCATCGCGTCTGGCGCAGGCAGCTCAAATAGCCGAAGATGCCGGCATCGACGACGGCGATCCGAAGCCGCAGATGATGCTTAACAACCTGCTTGATCATGTTTCGTCTCTGAGAAGAAATGCCGAGGGAAGAGGGGAAGATCCTGTATTTTTCTATGTTCCATTGCCGACACCGCAGGAAAACAAGCATGAGAACGGAATGTCATTCAAACGAGGATCGTCTGGTGAAACGGACGATAATGCTGTCGAATTGCATTTTTATTTTGAAATAAAGGGAATTGGCCCTGTCAGCATCAAAGCAAGATGCGACATGCCGGATATTTCTGTTAAGGTAACAGCTGAAACGTACGAAGGCTTCAGCAAAGTCAGGGATACATTGCCGCAGCTTGAAGAAAGATTCTCGCAGCTTGGCCTGAACGCCAAAGATTGCGAATGCCACAGAGGCCGCGTAAGCCATCCGCTAAAGAGCGTAGACGAAGAACTGTCTAAGTCATACAAGGCAGATTCCGGGTTGAGTTTTAGGATTTGATTATGAGTTCCGATGAAGAATTTCGCGCTATAGGCGTCAGATACGAAGATGGCATGACCGCTCCCGAAGTTTCGGGCAGGGCCGCGGGCGATGAAGCGAAGGAACTGGTGCGTCTTGCCGAAGAGGCGGGAGTGTATATCCATGAAGACCCAGTGCTGCTGAGCCATCTTGATCAGATCGCAGACGGCGGGCAGATTCCTCGCGAAATTTATACTATCATGGCTGAGATCATTTCATATTCATATCTCTTGCAGGGCAAGTTTCCTGAGATGTGGAGAAGAAAAGATGGCTCGGTTGCTGTAAATAAAAAGGCATAAGTGTCAGCCGACAGGATGAGTTTATGAATATTCTAAGACGCGGTCCCGCCGGATATTTTATCGGCATATTTTTCAGCGTCATGTCCGTTGCGCTGATTTTGCCGCTTACCAGTTTGTTTCTCTCCGACGAATTGGGCGTTTCCGGAATGAGGCTCGGAGTTTTTTTTGCCGTGCAGGGCGTTCTGTCCGTTGTTCTTAGCCAAACGGCCGCGAGAATCGCCGATATTACAGGCAAACGCCGCGCCGTTATCGCAATATGCTGCTGTTTCGGAATCATTGCCTGCGCGATGTATGCTTTCATCCGCAACTATTGGATTCTCCTATTTGCAGCCAATGCTCTTTATGCGGTTTCCAACGTAACAAGCCAGGTATTCGGCGCCGCCCGCGAATATACGGCAGAGCAGGGCGGGATAAAACTCATGACATGGCTTCGCATGATGCTGTCTTTTGTCTGGGTTATCGGACCGCCGATAACAATGATTGTTGCGGGATCTTGCGGTTACGGCGCTGTATTCGCGCTTTGCTCGCTTTGCTATTTGGTTAATATTTGGGCTGTATTTTTGATTTACCCGCTGGATGCAAGAACTCGTTTTGAAACGGCTCCGAGCCAACGAGACGAAATCAAAGCACAGAAACTGTTTGCCGAGCCTAGCGTGGCGTACCTGTTTGCTGCGGTAATGTTTGTATTTTTGAGCAATACGAACTACCTCATAGCCATGCCGATCCGCATTACTGAAATTGCAGGGAAAGACTGGGTCGGCATCTTGATGGGAATAACCGCATTTTTGGAAATTCCTATCGTTTACTTCTCTGCCAAAAAAGTTAAAGTCTGGCATCCTCGTTCCCAGCTAGCAACAAGCGCAGCGCTCGGAGCCTTGTATTTTGCGATCTTTTCCGCCGCAGATTCATTGGCGGTGATTGTTGCCGCGTCCGTGTTCATGTCCGTACTTATGGGAATTACGGGAGCCCTCGGCATGATGTATTTTCAGGATTTGCTTCCTAAAATCCCAGGGCAGGCGACAAATCTGTTTTCAGTGGCGATTTCGGTCGGAGTTATCGTTTCGGGCGTGTCATCTGGTCTGCTGTCCGAATATTTTGGAATAATGGCTCCGCTTTATGAGTCGATTGCTTTGTCGCTTGTTGCCTGTTTTTTGATAACAAAGGTCAGAAAAACCGACCAAGAATCTAAATAGACCAAATATTATGACCGTCATGGTCGCCAATAACGCCATTTTGTTTCGGAGGATGTAGTGTCGACGCCAATGTTTAGGGCCAACGGTTTTGCGCTGATGCCGATGTTTGTTTTTGCAGTCCTGTATTTGGGCTTGGGAATAACTTTTGAATATGGTCTGGATATCAGCCTCGGTTTTTACAAAATCCCGATCGTAATAATATTTATGGTCTCGATTGTATTTGCCTGCTGTCAGAACAGATCGGCGTCGTTTGATGAGAAACTGGCGATTATGGCCCGAGGCGTCGGCAACAAGCTGAT
>JAZQPH010000395.1:0-5102 GCA_045628385.1 Succinivibrionaceae bacterium | reverse complement strand
CGGTAAGTCTCCCGAGATGCAATTTATTGCGATTCGGGAGATAATCGATAGAGGATTGCCGCTCAATCCGTATAGGATTAATTTTTATTAAGACTACAAAAGTTTATTATAGGATCAATACTCCTTCATAACAGAGCGATTGAAAATTAACGCAAGGCGATAGTAAGGAATATTTATAAGGAAGCTTGTTGATAATAAGAAAAGTAATAAAAAATGTTATGTTATTTTATGTTGTAAATAATTAACTATATGTAAATAAACGTAAAAATTATTGGCACATGGTTGGCACAACCCTTAATGCGCAAGGACGCGATTACGTTCCGCTGCGCAGAAATTTTCAAATTTACATCAGAGGGAAAATGCCATGGCTTTTATCAGAAAACTTATTCGCAACTCTTCTTCTAACTCTGCAGCTGAATATCTTCGCAAACGCGGCATTGGGTGCTTATGGCACTTCACGGCCGCGAGCAACCTCGATTCCATCCGCGACAACGGTCTTTATTCTTGGGTTTCGTGCAAGAGAAACGGCATCGATGTTTCCGTATACGGCGGCGATGAGATTTCGCACAGACTCGATCGCCGCTACGGATTGGAAGACTACGTGCGCATGTCTCTTTGCAGCGATCATCCGATGTGCTTCAGCAAACTCAAACAGCACGGTATCGATGCTGTTGTATTGCCGATTTCGCTCGATATTTTGCGTTACGACCCCGATTTCATTTGCTCGGACATAAATGCCACCGACAACGACCATCGTACGGCAAGCGGCTTGGCTGGCCTTGAGATCATCGATTACTCGGCCGTAAAGAAGCGCTTCGTGAAAGGTGACGATCCCGCCTTTAAGAAACATCAGGCGGAGATTATGGTGTCAGAGCACATCCCAGCTCGATTCATTGATTTTGATTCCATGATTGAAGGCTAAGGGGACACGCCATGACTATTGCAGCAAAAGAAAAGAACGATCGCGTCAGCCATGCTACCCGTCCTTATTTCATGCCAGCCGAGGGGGTGTGCGCTCTGTATACCGAAACCGACGTTACATTCAGATTTTACGGAGGATTCAGTCTTTACAACAAGCGCCGCACTATTGCGGAAATGCACGATGCCATAGTTAAGTCCCTTCAAGGCGCGCGCGTTCTTGAGGTGTCGCGCAAATCCGAACATTTGATCGGCGAGCGCCTTAGCGCCTTTAATCTGATTCTGGAAACGGCTGACGGCATGCGCTATCCTGTCGAAAACGTATTTCAGTCTTCAAAAGTTTTCGACAAAGGCGGTCCTTACAGAGATTTGCTTTCGGTAATGCCAAGGGATGCCAAGACCGATCCGAGAATTAAGGATGCGTCGGCTCAGCTTCTGTGTTTTTCGTTCGAAGGACGCGAATGGCCGCTTGAGCCGCGTTCGTGCTTTTACGACTACATTTACATCGCAGCGCTTGCTCAGCACAAGGATCTTGCGGATGAACTGCAATGCTACGACGTATTTACGGATATCGAGTTTAACCCGAAAAAGCAGTTTAATTGCCAGGCGAGATCGGTGGCGATTTTTATTTCCTTGTGCCGGTGCGGACTTTTGAACGAATATTTGCGCGATCCGTTGTCTTTTGCCGGCAAAATATACCCAAACATAGCCAATGATTCCTTACGAAGCGGACAAAAATCCGAGGGGGGTCAGATGGAGCTTTTTTAGATGCGGGCGCTGCCTGCTGGAGTTTTTGATGAAAATTAATAAGCTGGCAGTCGCATGCGCCGCCATTGCAGCGGCACTGGCGGGATGTTCTTCCGTAGAACCGGGCGCCATAACAGCTCAGCCGAGAAACGGCGAAATTAGGTATGCGGCCGCGGATGAC
Source organism: Succinivibrionaceae bacterium (assembly GCA_045628385.1). Lineage (GTDB taxonomy): Bacteria > Pseudomonadota > Gammaproteobacteria > Enterobacterales > Succinivibrionaceae > JAZQPH01. The sequence goes on along the minus strand of JAZQPH010000395.1, from coordinate 3,256 downwards.
GAAAATGCATCGATTGAGGAACTTTCCCGTCAGTGCTCCAAATATGTGATCGGCCGATATTATTATTCTGCAGCCACCACTTGTCATAAAGCGGCCGACGGCGGCGATGCTCCCGCTCAGACGGAAGTCGGTCTCATGTACAAAAAGGGCAAGGGTTTTTCCAAAGACGAAAAACTTGCCTTTTATTGGCTTGCCGAAGCCGCTTCGCAGGGATATCTGAAAGCAGAATATGAAATAGCAAGGTGTTACGTTGAAGGTATCGGCACGGAAGTCGATCTTGACGAAGCCGTAGATTGGGCCGAAAGAGCGGCAGAAGCGGGATACGGCAGGGCTCAGGCATATTACGGATGGATGCTGGAAACCGGAACAGGAGTTAAAAGAAACTATCGCGAAGCTATCGAATGGTACAGAAAAGCTGCGCGCAAGGGCATATCCTCGGCGATGCGGAGCCTTGCCCGCATGAACAGAATGGGCATAGGCGTGCCAAAGAACGAGGGAAAATATCGCTATTGGCAAAGGATGGCGGTAAGCGCGGCGGTTCGCGAAGAGTGCATGTCGGCGCTTGACGGCGAGTGCTTGGTCAAATAAGTTCGCAAGAATATATAGTGCCTGGCTCGGCAGAGCGCAGGCATTTCGTGATCGCGCAAAAGGCGCTAGCGGAGGAATTTATGCATATTTTCAGACGCTGCATGGCGGCAGCCGCCGTTGCGTCGGCTATGATGGGTATGGCAGGTGACGCGACAGCCGCAAAACTTTCGACAAAGTATCTTGACGGTCTTGGATATGTCATTACTGTCGATGGCGAAATTAAAGAGGGCGATGCGGCAGTTTTCGGAAAACTCGTCCGGCGGCAGCAATCTAAAAATGAGCCAGTTAGAACGGTCATCCTAAATTCTCCCGGCGGCTCGGTCGGCGATGCCATGTCGATTGCGCAAATCATGCGTGACGACGACGGGATGGGGGCGCTCGTAAATGACGGAAAAACCTGCGCCAGTGCCTGTTTTCTGATTTTTGCAGCTGCTAAGGAAAGGCTTGCATCTCCTGGAAGTACGCTTGCCGTGCACCGAGCGAGAGACAGCATGGGAGATTCAGACATTGCCAAGGCAGGATCGGTGGAACTTCTCGAAGCCTACAAGACTCTCGATGTTCCTGACAACATCCGCCTTCGGATGATCGAAACGCCTCCCGATCAGGTATATGAGCTGTCAGCCGCGGACAAAGAAAAAATGAATACCCCCGGTTTTTGGGAGGATGACGAAGAGGCCGAAATCGAAGTAGCCAAAAAGTCTTCCGGCAAATCTTCTGATCATGGGCCGGGAATGGAACTTGCTGCGACGCCTTATGACGGCGTATCCGAGGTGGCAGAAGCATTTGCAGCGGGATCTGCTGTTCCCGGCATCATTCCGGATGACGGGATTTCGCTTGCCGCAGGCCATGGCGGGGCAAAAATTGCTACCAGCAAGACCAAGATCAAAACGAAAACCAGAACTCCTGACGCTGCGACCGCAAAAGATCTTCCGCCTGCTCCTGATATGCCAGATATTTCCGTTGCGGCATCTTCAGAATCCAAAGGAGCTTCAAAGCCGCTGTCTCGCGAGGCAGCTGGCCAAGTGCCGCATGACGGATCATCGGTCGGATTCGATAGCGAGGAAATCGGATCGCGAGAGATCGTGCGTTCGGGGCATTCCGAGGACTTTAGTGATGACGATCCGAGTTCTTGGGCGGCAGCCGATGTTTCGTCAGCATCTTCTGAGCCTGCGAGCGACGTTGTTAAGGTAAAGCGTGAGCGCAAGCATTTTATGTCGCCTTCAGAAGACCGTGCCATGTCGAAATCAATTAATCTTCTGAGAATCGGCACCAATCTATTAAGGCAGGGCAAGACTAGAGATGCAATAAGCGCTCTTTCAAGAGCCAGGAATTTTGCCCCGGACGATCACGTCATCATGGCAAAGTTAGGCTATGCCTATCTCATCGCCACAAGCTATCAAAATGCGGAACATTGGCTTAACGAATCGCTGAAGATTGATTCAAATCGTGCCGAAACCTGGCGTACGCTCGGAATGGTGTATGCAGGAAGAGCCCAGAGGCAGCAGGCTACAGACTGTTTCATCCGATATTTCAATCTTTCAGACAATCGCGAGCACGCAGCTTCCGTGCTTGCCAAACTGGAAGCAGATTTTGTCGGCACGGATGTAGAAATAGCTGCTGGCGAAGCGCTGAACAAACTCGGAATTTTCGAAACGATTGTCGAAGATTGACTGTATGTTTGGCAAAACATTGAAGAGTGCCAAAGATGCGTGCCAGAGGTTTCAATAAAGATATTCTCGTGAGCTTCGGTAAATTAGGAACATTGAATTAAGAACCTGATGCTTAATTTCTAATGACTAATCCAAAATTTGGAAAATGATGTCGTTCGATTTAGGAATACTGTGTAACTATTCAGTACCCCTCATTTGAGAAAAATTTTTATGGTGACTTAGCTCACGCTATGCCATCAAAATGTTTTTTCGCATTTTATTCAAGACGAGCTCTTAAATGATCGTAAAAAGGCTCAAAATAGCATCGTTTTTACCTGGGTCATTTTTGTCAATGCGGCCAAATGCAGATCCTCGCAGATCTATAAACGGCGTTTGCAGGGATTTTAATTACAGCCTAAAGAACTGATTTGATTTTGAAAAATATGCCCGAAACCCGATTGCTATAATACTCATACAGTAAAAGGGTTTTGGACTGCTAACCGTGGATATTCTGGAAATAGAAACTAGCCTGATTGACCTGCAAACGGAACTTGATAAAGTTTTGCCTTTTGCAGATCCTTCAATATCCATATTGGTCAAATCCCAAAATCTGATGCTTAAAAATCTGATGTCTATAATCTTGGATTTGAAAAAGCAGATTGCAGATGCGCATCAGCGAGACGAAACTTTGCTTCAGCAAAATCAAAAACTGCAATCGACTATCGAAGACCTTCAGACAACCATAAACGACTTAAAACGGCAGCTGAACCAAAACTCGCAAAATTCCTCCAAGCCGCCTTCATCAGACGGGTACAAGAGACCGAAGCCAAAAAGCATGAGGGAAAAATCGGGTAAAAAGCCGGGCGGCCAGAAGCGGCACGCCGGGGCGCACATGACGGGTCCGCACGCACCTGACGGACCGGTTTTGCATTACCCGAAAAAATGTCAGAAATGCAAATTCCTGCAGCGATGCATAAACAGCGAAAACGCTTTTGAATGCGCCGAAAAACGATACGAAG
>JAZQPH010000394.1:0-2320 GCA_045628385.1 Succinivibrionaceae bacterium | reverse complement strand
ATCGCAAACTAAACGAGAAAGGCTACTAAAACTACACGACAACTTTCCAATTCTTCAAAGGGACATCAACTCGATGTCCTTTTTTATTTTTAGGAGATCACAATGAGCGATAACACTATAAGTCTTTCAGCCGATACCACGACGCTCATGCAAGCACTTAACTCTGTATTGGAGCAAATGGGTGAACTAAAAGATGCTGTATCAACCGGTGCTAAAGCAATGGGAGACAGTTTCAGCGAATCAGCAAAGCAAGCACAGGCTGCCAATGATTCGATTATTCAAGGAACATCGGGCATTGGCGAGCAAATCTTAGAGCAGACAAAAGCTGTAAAGGATTTTGGTTCGGAACAAAGCAAGGTTGCCAAAGAAATAAGCAAAGCGCTTGAAACACAAAGCAACCGACAAAAGGACGCAAACACTGCCCTCGCTGAGCAAAAAATATTCTGCAAGAGCAGCAAAACGAAATCAAAAAAGTTTCAAAAGCAGTTGACGAGCAGACCGAAACCATCATTCACGCGTGAAGTTTGCAGAGTCGACGCCTGCGCTGAAATCGCCAACAAAAAAAATGCCGCGCAGAGCATGTCTCTGCGCGGCTTCATTGCTGCCGGATATCGAGGAAAAGTCTCCTATGTCTCCTATAGAGGAAACTGTCCCATACTACCTCACGAACTTCTCCCTGGCAATCGCCGTCACCTTGACGTAATCGACTTTGCCCGTACCGTTCAATGGTATTTTATCGACGCTTTCAATACCCGCAGGATTTGCGAGATCTGGCAAACCTTCGGCTGCGAAATATTCCTTGATGACTTTTCTGTCGACGCCTTCTTTTTCGATGAAGAGAATTATCGCTTCACCCTTCTTGCTGTCTGGCACGGTCACTGCGGCAAGCGGAGTATCTTTGTAAAGTTTCGAAAGCGCCATCTCGACAGCGGTTAGAGAAATCATTTCGCCTGCGATTTTGGCAAAGCGCTTCGCGCGTCCCAGAATGCGAACAAAGCCGTCCGCATCGAGATCGCAAATATCGCCCGTGTCATACCAACCGGTTTCATGAGGTTCCAAAACTCCTGGAGCCGAGTCCCTCAGGTAGCCAAGGGATACGTTGTCGCCTTTGACAAACAGCCTTCCCCCCTGCTCAATGCCTGGAATCGGATCCAATCTAGCTTCGATGCCGGGCAGAATTCTGCCAACCGTTCCGGTTCTGTAGAACATATTGGTGTTTACGGAAATTACGGGAGCGGTTTCCGTTGCGCCATATCCTTCAAATATGCGAATGCCGAACTGTTCAAACCACAGCGCCTTGGTGTCGTCTTTGAGTTTTTCTCCGCCCGCTATGGCAAAACGCACCGAGTACATGTCGTATGGGTTGGCAAATTTTGCATAGTTTTTGAGGAAAGTATCGGTGCCGAACAGAGCGGTCGAATTGGTCTCATAAACCAAAAGCGGCACTTGTTTGTAATGAAGCGGCGACGGATACATGTATGTCTTGATGCCGCCCAAAACAGGAAGCAAGGTGCCTGCCGTAAGACCGAACGAATGGAACATCGGCATCGCATTGAACAGTTTGTCCTGCAATCCGAAACTCAAAACGGCCTGAAGCTGGATTCTGTTGGTCTGGATGTTTCTGTGGCTAAGAACAACGCCTTTCGGCTTGCCTTCTGAACCCGACGTAAACAAAATGACCGCAGGAGCAGTAGGATCGAGTTTGTAATCGCATAGTCTGTGGTAGTAGGAGTATTTGCTGCGCGAACCGATGACGGCGCGCATTTTGCTCACGAAACCGAGTTCTTTTTTCACATCTTCAAGATAAATAATCTTGATGCCGTGCTGTTCGATTCCCTCAAGAACGCCCTGAAGTTTTCCTAATTCGATAAACGACCTTGATGTGACCACGGTCCTCAGCATGGCCGCATCAATGCAAGCCAGGATGCTCGAAATACCCATTGAGAAATTAAGCATGCAAGGGACCTTTCCGCATGCCTGAAGACCCATAAACGTCACAACCGCGGCAACGGAATTGGGCAGCAAGAAACCGATCTTGTCGGTATCTTCGTTCTCTTTGAACCAATGGCCGAACACAAAACTCGCCAGCACCAATTTTTTGAGGGTCACCGGCTTGGTCTGAACGTCTTCAAGGACGATGCGATTTCCGCCGAGAGTCTTGCACGACTTGATGAGCGTCGTGAACATCGTTTCGTCGGGCAAATCGCTTGCCGCTACGCGGCTCCTGGTCAGGATGTCATAAATGACCGTTGTGTCTTTAAAACGATTCTTTGAGTCTTTGTACAGCTCAAAATCAGGCTTTTCCGCAGGAAGAACCTTC
>JAZQPH010000393.1:0-1700 GCA_045628385.1 Succinivibrionaceae bacterium | reverse complement strand
CATCTGATGAATGGCGGTATGGGCGACTCTATCAGCCAGCTTTTAGGCAGAAAAATGCCGGCTCCCGTTGAAATGGTTGCTGTAAACGACAAATTCGGCGAAAGCGGCACGCCTGACCAACTGATGAGCGCATACGGCCTTGACAAAGAACATATTATTGACGCCTGCAAGAAAGTTATCGCACGCAAATAAGACGTTGACCAATGCCAGAGCCAACCGACGAATTCATCCTATCCCTATTTTCCAACAGCAAGACCAAAGAACAGGCGTTCGAACTTCTGTTGAAAAAATACCAGCGGACAATTTACTATAATGCCCGTCGCATCGTCACGTCCCACGAAGATGCTGATGACGTGACACAAAACGTTTGTGTCAAAATCTGGCGACATCTAGACAAATTCCGCGGAGATTCCAGTTTGAAGACCTGGATCACCAAAATCTGCGTCAACGAATCGCTCTCCTTTGTCGAGAAGAAGAAAAAACTCCTTAATCTATCCGACGACACTTACACGGATTTCATGGTGGTCACTCAGCCTGAAACCAACTTTATTTCTCCTAACGAAATCGAGCATCTTCTTCAGGAAGCGATTCTAAGGCTCCCGCCCAAACAGCGGGCAGTTTTCTCAATGCGGTATTACGATGAAACTCCCTACGCAGAAATGTCTAAAATTTTCGACACCTCTGAAAGCGCCCTCAAAGCTTCATATCACTTTGCAATGGAAAAAATCAAAAAAAATATTTCCGAGCATTTAACCTTTTAGAATTTTAATAGTCTAGCAATAGTTTTTTTGAATTTCGAATTATGATAGACATAGAAAACTTAAGCAGGCATGAAGACTACGTCATTCCTGAAGGATATTTCGAGCAGCTGCCAAATCAAGTGATGAATTCTATTCGCAAAGATCGCGCACGCAAACGCAATCTAGCCATCACCTCCATCGCAGCCGTAGCCCTTTTGGTCATTTGCAGCACACTCGTACTAAATTTCAAGAAAGATGAAGCTGCAGTCGAAAAAGAGATCGTCATCGAGGCATCCAACGAAGAAGGATCATTAGAAGACCAAATGGCCGACTACTACAGTTTGGAACTAGCACAAATGGATTATTACAACTATTAATATATGAGTATGAAACGAATAATCATTGTTTTCACCATCATCTTTATAGGTCTGTCATCTGTATTTGCCCAAAAGCCAGATGCGAACAAAATGGTTCAAGACCGCCTCAACTTCATGAAAACAAACCTGAAGCTGACGGCAACGGAAAGCAAAGTTTTCTGGGGCGCATACGAACAGTATATCCGTTCGGAAGTGAAATGTTTTGAAAATTACAGATCCAATTTGGAGAAAAAAGGAATCAAAAAAGGGTGTCCCGACTGTGATGGGAAAGGAGTCTGCGACAATTTGACGGATGCGCAAATATCCTATATGTTCGACCAGAAATTCGAACTGCGCAAAAACCTGCTAAATCTCGAAACAGGTTTCTACAAAAAAATCAAAGGCATGCTGACGCCAAAACATTTGCAGGAATTCTACAAAAACGAAGAACGATATAAAAGGAGCATGGTGAAAAACAAAAACACGGCGGCACAAGCGAAAAATCCAGTTGCCACACCTACGAAGCCTAGAAGATAACCCCAAACGACTGCCCGAAAGCAGTCGTGTTTTTATATGCAATTAAAAAAAATTCAATGTGTTGGGG
>JAZQPH010000392.1:0-7568 GCA_045628385.1 Succinivibrionaceae bacterium | reverse complement strand
GTGCGCAATGCGCACTATCTGGTGTAAGTTTTTATATTGCGATTACGGTGGCTCTGCTCGCTGCCGGTTTCAAAGTTCAAGATCGCTGCCGCGATCATTGCTGTCGCGATTTTTTTCGATATTTCTGATTTTTTGCGGGTTGACCACACAATCACGCAGATTTTTTTTCTTGCAGAAAATTTTGCGTAAGATGCTGTTGATTCCTAAAAATCCAGCCATAGATTTGTTGGCGTCGGGATGCGGGCAGCCTGCGAGCGTTTTTTGCGGATCGATTGCAAGCGGCAGCCTGATTTTCGGCATGTTTTTTAGTTTGGCGCAGCGGTTGAGCACCGAATTTGCCGATTTTGCTTTAGGCGCCGCTAGTTTGCAGCATTCTTCTAGTTGTGTGCAGCCCGATGCAAACCATCCGATATCTTCTGCATTGCCCATGTCGAGATCGGGAATGGATTTTAGCGAAGCGCAGCGCTCGAACATTCCGAACAGAGTTTTGCATTTTGACGTGTCAAGATGCGGAACGGAAGTGAGAGACGAGCATCCTGAGAATGCATTGCGCATTCCGGTTGCCTGGGATGTATCGTAATCAGGGACTTCTTTGAGAGCGGCGCAGTCATAAAAAATCGAACCGAATTCCGTGACTGAGGACGTATCCAAAGATGGGGCGCATTGAAGGGATGAGCATCCGTAAAACAGTCCTTCGAGAGATCTGCAGTTCGGTCCCAACTCTACGGCAAAAGGAATCTTTGAAAGATGCGCCATGCCCGAAAAGGGCGAAGACGATTCGATGAAATCTCCGTAAAGACGTCTGCGTCTGACGTCAAAATCGATAATGACTTTTTCTGCGTCAAGCGCGGCTATGCGCAGTCTGGCTTCGTCAGTCACGTCCGACGCGCTCCCAAGCGTGATGACGGGAGATTTAAGTTTGGGAATGTCCGTAAGCGATGAGCATCCGCGATCGATATCGGCAAGATTGCAGCCGTCCGCGAGTTTTACTTCAGGAAAAGCATAGAGCGATCGGCAGTCTCTGAATGCTTCTGCCATCGTGAAAGCTGACGATGCATCAATATCAGGAACGAACGTTAAATTCGTGCATCCCATGAAGAGTTTTGACATATCGGCAACATGCGATGAATTTTGAATGGACGGCGCTCTCAGAAGTTTTTCAGCTCCCCAAAACAGTCCCCTAAGCGATCGGCAATTATCTCCCGCAATGATATGAAAAGTGATTTCAGACGGAGTGAGGGGACCTGACAGCGGCGAATCGGAACCGTCTTCCGACGATAGCGAATAATCAATGACAAGGCGGGCAAGCCCGCCTTTTCCGGAACGAATTTTTTGAAGTAATTCTTCGGTTATGTCGCCAGGGCCTTTGAGCACGGCTTCGGCGCATGCCGAACTTTCGTTTATCTGCATTCGGAGAATTTGAATGACTTCGATACGAGTTTCTGCTTTGAGTCCTTGTCGCGGTATTCGACGGTCATCATGTCGGCAACAGCCGGCATCCTGACGAGCCATTCATAAGAAGTGCAGTAGTTTTTGATTTCGTCTTTGGGGATTTTTTGATCCGATGCCGATGCAAACTTTTTCTTAAAAGAGTCGGAGCCAGCGACCTCATAGATCACGATATAGTTCTTGTTTTTAAGATCGCAGCCCGTGCGGGTAACGGTGCCGTCGTCGCTTTTTCCGTACACGGACTTCTGCATTTTTGCGCAGGCGTTTTTAATTGCTTTTTCGTATTGCGCTGCATTCTGCGGAGCTGGGGCCGCAAAAGAAACAGAAGCGCATGCCGCAAGAGCGACGCTGGCAATAAATTTTGCAGATATCATCGGATGTCACCTATTTTAAAGACGAAAGGTTTTCGATTTTAGTTATTGCTGTCGGCGCACGATTTCTTGTCGCCGTAAGCGTATGCCAGCCTGCTGCCGTCGGTGCCGATGTAGGTGAGGCTGACGGAACCGTTTTCGTCTTCCGAGTAAAAATAGAGAGGGCAGACAAAGCTCAGTACCTGCTTTTTGAGCGCTGGATCGGCAATGCTGCCGTCTTCGGCAAGCTCAACTTTAGTGGCAGGATTCTTTGCAAAAGTTGCAACGATGGTAACTTTTGAACCGATCACGTTGCACTGCACGTCGGAATAACGCGCATCGGCACCGTCTTTTGCTTTTGTAAATTCAGCGGTGATTTCATTGCAGTTAATGTCGCGGGCAGATGCCTGGAAAGCAGAAAGTGCAGCTATTGATGCAGCTGCGGCGATAATGATCTTTTTCATGATTGCTATACCGTATTTCTGTCAGCGCCTCTCAGGCGCAGTGGAAAAATATTGTGCGACATTATACCGCAACGGCTGGCATGTGCGGCTTGCATCACGTTTTTGCCTGCTGGCCTACCGACAGCCGAGAATGTCGGGCGTTTGCGTTACTGCGGCAGACGCACCGATATTTGCTGATGCGGCGTGTTGCGGGAGTCCACGTAATTTAATTCATAATATGCTGCGCCGTCTGGATCTTTTTTGCAGAATGCCTGAATGCCTGCTTCCTTAAGTTTTGCTTCGATATCAGCGGCAGCGGCTGACTCGTTTGCGGCGATGAAAAATTCAACTGAGAATGGAGTGCAGCCGACGGTGACGGCTTTTGCCGGAACCTTGGCGATAATTTTTGCCAGTTCGTCTTCTGTCATGGTGTAGTAGACGCGCTTGCGACCATATTCGAAACTGCAATTAATGTCAGTTATACCAGGTTTGAGATTTGCTTTGGCGTCGATGCAGCTTTGTGTGAACGGATGGATGCCAGATTCTGTTTCGGCTTTTTTGTCGCCTGCAACGTAATAAACTGTGAACGCGCTGGCTGCGATGATTGCGGATATGGCAGCCGCTGTGCGCACAAAACGCGCTGCGGAAATTTTTCTTGCGCGTGCAATATTCAATATCGAAGCGCAATCGGTGACGTTCACCTCGTCATACGTTTTTCCTCGCGGTTCGTCAAGCGACGGCGCGGCTGACTTGGTTGCTTCAGATAGCGCTTCGCCGCCTTCACGATCGTTCTTTATGTCATCCATCGAATGCTCCTTACGTGCGGGTTGCATGGCTTCATATGATGCCGCAGTCGTGATACTTTTAAATGCCAGACTGATTGTCAGCGGGAAAAAAGTTTGTTTGCCGCTTCTTCCGCTTCTTTGTCCAGTTCGTCCGTTTTTTTGAATTTCAGTGAGGTTGCGGCTGCCTTTTTGGCGATTTTTCCGTCACGGCTGCCCAATTGCTCGGCAATGGCAGCATCAACATATGCACCTTCAGGGTCGCCATTTTTTAATTTGCTTTTTGATCTTGCGGCAAAAGCTGAGTCCTCGCCGAGAGCGCAGGCTTTATTTTGCAAAATTGTTCCCGTCTCAATGTCTTTGGCAACATCCGATGCGCCTTTGAGTAGCAGTTCTGAAAGAGCGGACAGGGCATCTGGGTACAGATCGAGTTCGCCATTTTGGGCTTTGCCCATGCAAAGAGAAAACATTTTGCTTCTGGAATAGGCAAATCCTCTCGAGTCTTTTGCAAGAATTTCTGCGCATGATTCTTGGTCGCCAAGTTCAGCGGCTTTTGCGAGCGCAAGCGCCGACGAACGTTGATCAGAGTCTCTCGAGATGCCAGGATTGCGATAAAGTTTGGACAGTGTTGCATGCACTTTCTGATTTACGCTGCCTCTTGATACCGCCGAAAGACAGAATCCGAACGCTGCGTCAGGATTGTAGGATGCGTATTCGGAGAGACAGCGGGATTCTGCATCAGCAACCGAAAGTGTTTCTATATCGGCTCTGGCTATGATTTTGGATTGCTGTTCGGAAGAAATTCGCCGAGCGAATTTTTCCGTGAGGTTTTTTGCGCGGTAATCACCAGCGCGTTCGGCTTTTAGCATCCAGTAATAAGCTTCTTCGTGATTTATTTTTGGAACGCCTTTTCCCAACAGTTCGGCGTATGCTTCCATGGCGGCGGCATCCCCCAAAAGCGCCGCTTTCAGAAATTCTGCTGATGCCGCTGGTTCGTTTTTTTCGCAGCCTTTTCCGTCTCTTAGCATGAGTGCGTGACGCGTCATGGCTCCTGCATGATTTGTTTGTGCGGCCTGCCTGAAACAATCTTCGGCTTCTGGCAGTCTTCTTTCACGGTAACGCGTGTCGCATCTTCTGAGCTGGGCCTCAAAACTGCCGAGTTCGGCCGCCTTTTCTAGATATCCTGCTGCTGCCGCTTTGCCTCCTGCTGCTCCTTTTTGGGACAGGTTGGCCAATGCCAGATAGTCTTCGGCAGATGCGCCGGGACTCTTTATTGCAGCTAGGCATCTGTTGGCCGCAGCGTTAGGCGAGGCAAACAGCGATGCATGCCAGCACGTAATGGACAAACTTTCGTTCGATGATGGTTGATTGCCGTCCGCGCGGCTTTCTGATGGTACAGAACAGACGCTGAGCGTGAAAATGACTGCTGCGGCAGTTTTGGGGATTTTTACTTTCACTTTCTTTGCTCCTGTTTGTAGGCGATGCGCATTTAAATTAGGTGATTGCACTTGCCGACAAGTGCGAGATGCTGTTTTTGGCTATCTCGTCAGTTTTGCAAATTTGCGACTATAAGTATACAGTCCGAATAAACTTGCAAACTCATTTAGATAATCTTTTGCAGTCAAATCTGCGTGTCGTTGTCGTATTTGACAAACAAATCGGCAACGATGCGTGTTTTGATTGGCAATGTGTCGCATCGTCTTGATGTTCGCTCTTCTGTACCTGTTGAAACCTGCAGCAGGGAAGGTCGCAATGTTTTAACAATGCGGCGATGCCCTATGTGACAAATGCCATGAAAAATAAGTGTAGCGTCAGTCGGCAAGTGAACATAAATAGGTGAAGCTGGACAGACCTAAATCAGTTTTGCCGCTACTAGCGCAGGGAATGGCTGTTTGTCCTTCAAAGTAGATCAGGTTGCAGAGTTTTTATCGGATTAGGGCATCCGAATTCTTAATTAATTAGGGCGGGGCGGATGTCTGGCGGTTTGCGAATCATAAAATCTGAGAAATTCCGAGAAAATCTTTGAGACTGGGTAAAAATTGGCTAAGAAAGCGTAAATTTTGGGACATCGTGCGCAAGTTTTCAACGCAGAGCGGTCGCAGTTATCAATATTTGAATTGGAAGGATGCGAGGTTGTCCGCATAGTGCTAGTATGAAAAAATCTGAAAATAATCGGCGTAATTTATGAAACTTGGTTTTTTCCCCGCAACTGTAGCATCGATTTCTTTTGCTGCGATTTGCGCAGGATGCGGAGCTCCCGTTCTTGACGGCAGCACTGAACAGGCGCTTATCGAGTCATACAGGCATGTCAAGGAATCCGTTCCTAGGGATAAACTCCAGGCATTCGATCTTGCCTTCCAGCAAGGCAGAATTCAGATCAATGAAGCGATCGAAAGCGGCAAGGCGAAAGACAGATCGGCACAGGATGAGCTCAGAAAGAAAATATATTCAGGAAAGAATGCGGATCAGCTGATTGATTCCATCAAAGAATATACGGATGCAAAACTTGCTGAGTACAACGCGCTTATGGCGGATCGTTACAAGTGTCTCCATTCGTATGATGGTCTGAAGCCGCAAAATATAAGAGTTCGAAATGCACCGAGAAATGCCGAGAAGGCGCTGGAGCTGTCCTATGAACTCTATAACGGCTCGCGAGTCGATATCCATCAGATTCAGATTCACCTGCAGATTGAAGTTTTTGGCGCGCCTGATCAGGAAAGATTTTTCTTAGGAGGAGATTTCCTAAACTGCACTTCGGTAGCAATCATCAAGCCGCACCAGACAGGCAAAATGCTCTGCACGGTGCCATACAACATGGATTACGTAAAGTTTGACGGGCCTGCCGAGGATCTTCAGGTATTCAAGATGGATTTCTACGATACCGACACAAATATTCTCGACGGCAAGAGGGAAAAAGATTCACTCGGAAGTTGCCGTGACGATCTGAGCGCGGCAAGGGAACTTGTCGAAACATATAGTAGGTATTCAGGACAGCTCGTCAGATATCACTGATTGAATACTGATAATTTGAAAAAGAAGCCCTTATAAGGGCTTCTTTTTTCTCTTGTAAGCATTTGTTTTGATGCATTCCATGTTTCGTGTTTGGTTTGGCATTCGGTCATATGAAATAAAATGCGCATGAATCATGAAAACAGCTCGGATAGCGATTCCGAACTCTTCAATATCTCTCGTTTCGGCTCGGTTGTTCTTGCGGCAGTTGCAATCATTGCAGCAGCCATTTTTGCTGCAATCTTTTTCAGCAAAAATGATGTTGGGAGACAATCGGAAAAAACTTTGTGGCAATGGGCTTCGGACGAAAAAGATTCCATGAACCGCACGGCTCCGTTCAGGTTGCATGAGGGAATGTATCTGGAATCCGTTGATTTTGATGACGAAACGCTCTTCTTTCTTTACTCTGTGTCGATTAAAAATAATGAAGATAACATGACTGCCGGAGACAGGATGGCATCAGCGATAAAGTCTGATATTCATTTATGGACCAAAACTATGCATGATGCTGCGTGCAGGGCTCCGCACGATCGACAACTTCTTTCATACAAAGTTCAGGGCATGCGAATCGGAGGAATCGTCTACAGTCTTAATTACAAGGACGAAGAAATTCTTAGAACTGAAGTGACCAAAGAAAGCTGCAGGCTTCGGTAGGCCTGCATGCATCAAAACATCAATAAAGGCTTCCACATGTTTTTCAGTCTTGCAGCCGATTGTTTAAGAATGAATTTTGAACCATTGTGCAATAATGCAGAAAAAATTTGTGGAGACTCTTATGACAGATTTACATCTTAAAAGTAACAAGCTACACATAAGTCAGGGACTCAAAAAAGTGTCATTCACCCGGCATCATCGGCAGTATTGTTTCAGCAATTTGCGTATATTTTGCAATGGGCTTTTGGAATGGAAGTTCAGATCTTAGCGCAGAACAATTCTATTCGGAATTAGAAAAATATACGCAAATGCTTAACTCTAAACTTCCTATGCAGGTAGATGAGGTCACTTCTTTTCAAAAGACTAGTTTAGACCGAGCAAACGGCAACATCATTTACATTTACAGCCTCGAAAACAACAAAAAACCGATTACGGAAGATATGGCGAATTTTGTGGCGGCAAACAAGGACGTGTTTCGGAATGAAGTCATCAAATCAGCATGTTCCGACAAAAATGTAGTAAAAATGCTGCAGTTTGAAATTTCGGGTGCCCGCATTAATTCTCTCAAATATGTTTACTACCACAAAGACAAGCAGGTTATCGATTTTTCGATAAGCCTTGAAGATTGCATGAACATGAAGAAATAAATTCGCGGCCGATCAATTTTGCTGCAAGGCGGTGTCAGCATGCGAATGCCAGAAGAATTGATCGATCTTCCGAAGAATTGTCACCTTAAATCTGGTTCTGCATGTCGGATCGTTTTTATCTGAATGCGGAATTTTTTCCGTTACCGCCCGTTGGGCAATACCATATTTTTCTTCGGACAATTATGCGCTATCGGAATACTACGGCATCCGAGCGTTCTGTCCGAAAAATAAAAA
>JAZQPH010000391.1:0-6587 GCA_045628385.1 Succinivibrionaceae bacterium | reverse complement strand
CGGCCCCGTCAGAAAGTTCTTCTACATAATAGTTTCCAAGCTTATATCTGTTCGTCTCCATTTTCATTCTCTTTCTTTCTCATTCTGTAACGACGCATACGCTCTGCGTGCAGTTCTTTATTTCTTTTATCTTGACACTCTTGGCACCGGCACGTTCTCTTATCGTTGGCCGTTCCACCCTCGAGTATAATTTCTTTCTCGCAATCAACGCATTTAATCACTTTGAAAAGTTCATATCCGTCCCCGAAATCAGCTTTGTCAATTTTAGGGTTCCGGCTGTCTTTCTGTTCTGCGCACACCCAACACAGTTTCGCATTGCTTCTGCGCACGTGCTCATCCTTGCCGACGCGGCCAGGGCTTGTGCTTAGTCTAAACAAGCGCCCACACTTTTCACACTTCTTATATCCGCCACCGTCGTGCCAGTTCAGATAACAATAAGCAAGCTCCAGCATTTCCGTTTCGCCAATAGTCATAACAATCGGGTCGTTCTCATCGTCTGAAACAAAGTTACACTCATAAAAGATATAAGTGAGATACGCATTAATTTTGACCAGGCCGGTGTCGTTCAAAAACATCATTGCGTCCATACGGTCTTGCTTCTTAATTGAAATGCGGGCCAGGTTACAAATTGTATCGCAATCCTCATACGTTATATGTCTGTCCCACTTTTTCTTTGCGTCATAATATTTGCACAGGACAAGAATCGCAAAAACAATTTTCTCTTTGCCAACATCGCCAAGCATCTTAATTTTGTCCAGCTCTGACTTTCTAATTTTAAGCGGGTCAATCTGGTACCAGCCCCACTTTTTAATTTGGTCAATGATCCCATACACGGTGTCCATATACATATAATCAAGGAACGGCTTATCCGGTCTGGAATTTTCACGCAAATACTTTACGATTGCGTCATAATTCTTTTGACGTGTCAAATGATTAACATTTTTATTAATTAAGGCCAAACTGCGAATCACATCCGAGATGGCAGCATCCCAACTGCCATCACCGTTCCAATTTGCGACCGTATTATATGCATCATCTATTACATTAAACTTGAATTCCTTCATACAAGTCCCCCATTTCATACTTAGACGTTTCCATTCTAAAGCTCAAGCCTCTGCAAAACAGCTCGCCGTTCACATCACGAACCGGATAAGTCATCTGACCGTCGTGTCGCTGCAACAATGTTCTAACAATCTCTTGCCCGCACAGTTGCCACAGGGCTCCCTTGCCAATTTTCCCTTGGCAACACAGGTCAATCATAATATTGCACAGTTTTGCGTCATTTTGCATCATTTCGTGCATTTTTTGGTCAAAATTGAGCAAAATTGAGTTAATTTCTTCATTATTTGTGGCATTTTTTGACACTTTTTTAATGGTTTGCTGCGTGTTTTTCCACTCCATAAGCACGTTTTTGATGTCGTCACGGCTGTATTCGGTGTCATTTTTGAGCAATGAGTAGTCAAAATTCGGCACTTTGACGGCCTTTTGGGGTCCAAATTCATCCTCAATGCGCCAACAAATGCGGTTCATAGTCGACGGAGAAAAGTCCAAATCGCACTTATTGTAATACGATTGCAGGAATTTTGCCTCTTCATCGGTCAGTTCTTCGGACGTTCTTAGCCCGTTAATGTCCTTGCCGAACTTAATTTTTGCTGTTTTATCGGCCATCGCAGTGTATTTCACGAACGTTCTGCGCAGCGAATCGTAATTATATTGGAAGAAATAAGGCTTCTTATGGGCGCACAGGCTCTCATATAGATGCTTGCGCTCAATTGTTTCATCGTCGTCGCCATCGGCAGCCATACATTCCTTGAACTGATACCACGATGGCGGCATAGGATTGGAAATAATTCCCTTAGCTTTATCACCTTTAATACCCTCGGTTTCCCGATATTTATTAGGGGAGTAGACTATATCTTCACCCTCATTTGAGGGGCACGGCACTTCCACGCCTGACTTGCACAGGGCGTGTACTCCTTTCGGATAGTCGTTGCACCTTCCTCGTTAGGAGGCTTGGCACAGGATTGGCTTGCTATTGTGTGTGTTTTTATGGAATCTGCTTCCATCTTTTGTAGTTGCATATATCATTAATGCATTGCGGCGACACGTTGTACCTTCTTGCGATTGATGCACAGCTTTCTCCATTGTTGTGCGCTGCGCGAATTGCAATGACATCTTCAACTGTCAACTTTTTAGGATGCTCTTCCGCATATTTCTGATGCGATAGCGAATTGATTTCTTTCGCTTCATCAGTTTGCTTTCTGCCCGCTAAAATTCCCTTATGACTTTCAGACATTTTCTTCCTTGTTTCATCAGAAGCCTTTCGCCCGGTCATATTAACTTTGTTCTTTTCGCCGATTTTCTTTTTTGTTTCTGCGGACAAGTGTTTTCCTAAGTTGATGCCTCCGTCGCCACCGTCGTGAATATTATACGATAAATCTAATTCGCGATAATATTCAATCCAATACATCTCACGTTCGTTTAACTGTTCTAACGAACATTCTTCGATAATGAAAAACTCAAAATTTTCAGCACCATATTTATTCCACGCATTTTGTAGGTGCGGGTTGTCGTGCTTCCCGCTTTTTAACAGCGCCTTATGGGAATCCCATCTGTCTCCAAAATTCATCCCCGTTTTGCCGACATAGATTTTGTTATTAATTAAGTTCTTAATCCCATAAATCCCAATCTTGGAATAAATCTTATCATCACGTTCTTTCATTTTCTCACCACCTTTCACAATAAAATAACACACAATAGTTTAGCGTTTCCCCGTTAGCCGACCACTTGGTCGACACCTCACATTTGTGAGTTCACCGTGTTAATTGTTTTACGCGTTACCGCGTAACGAGACTCAAAAGTCAATCTCAGCCTGCTGCTGCGCCTGGCCGCACTGTGTGCGGTATCTCAGTATCTCATACTCTTTAGAACCCTTCGGGAACTTGGACATCATACTTACCATTTCGGTAATGCGATTAGTAATCGAGCCAATCTCTGAACCAAAGCCTGCAATGTTGGCCTTGACCATAATATCTTCATCATACACCGGCAGCTTCTTGGCGTTATACTGAATGCAGTTCAACGAAGGCAGGTTATGTTGGTTGCGCAGCAGTACTGCATTGTCACTTGAAAAAATTAAATCACCATCAAACAATAGTACCCTCGGTTTCCCGATATTTGTTAGGGGTTTAGAGCACATCATTATCCTCGCGCTGAGGATAGTTGGCACTTCTTAATTACGAGTTTCACGTAATTAATACTCCCTGGCGGGATGCTCGTTGCACTTTCCCACTATATCGTGGGCTTAGCACAGGATTGGCATGATTATGAATTCAATTCATAATTTTAGCTTTCCCTGTTAGCTGGGCAGATGCCCAACACCCTACATTTGTAGGTTCACCAACTTTTCACCTTACTATTACTAATAAGGGCGACTTTAATAGTTAATCGCAGCCATTGAGCGACATACAAGACATATCCCACGCATTAAGAATGAAACAGGTCTCGATATATCGGAACCAATACAGCACGCGCTCATCCGTACTTACGTGCAAGGACAACAGCGAATGCGCATTCGACATCGGTGCTCGTGCGCAGAATACCTTGTCTGTGCCTCGGACGCTCCAAAACTTCGAATACACCTCACGGGCCTTAAGTAGACCCTTCACAGGCAAACCAAACGCGTGCTCCATAAGCGCGTACAGGTCTCCGCTTAGAATCTGGAAGTTGCCCTCAACGTCAAGGACTCCAATTTTCGCCTCTTGGATGCGCTTGGCAATCATATTCTTGATTCTGTCGTGGACAAAGGCATCGTCTATCAGGCTCGGCTCAATCATAATGGCCTGGCACAACGGGTCTGCGTACTTTACAGTGTCCTCGTTGAGCCCCTTGCCGCACATATACACAATGCTTTTGCGCCAATCCATTCCCATCATATCCTTGATTTCGGACACAGTCGGCTCAATCAGCTCGTCAATGTCATCATCGGGAATATCGAGCACACCAACAAATTGATAATTCAACTGGCGCACATTATCCAGCTCTTCAAAATCCGGCGCCGTTTTAGCCACGCGCAAAGTATACTCATTCTTGGCGCAATTCTCATAAAACGCTTCATAACTCGGATAGGCCCCGCACAACTTCAATTGGCTTTCAGTCAAGATTAGCTCCGCCTCGCGCACGTCTCTATCCTGGTCCCAAACGTCCTTGATGATATATGTGCCGGCCACCTTCTCGGCAAACTCAATGAAGTCGAACGGATAAACCATGCCCTTCGTGAACGCCCAACGCAAGTTGCACCCGCTCAGCATACCATCCTTGTGCTCAATTTCGTTATACCAACGTGCGGCCAACTGCGGCAGCATAACACCGCATCCGTCGCAAATATTAAGCGCAATGTCTTGATTCTCCATATACGTAACGACAGGCTCTCTTGTGGTATCACTGTCGTCGATGTTAATGTAATTGTCTTTGAAATGATTAACGTAATCGCTAATCACAATGATGCCCTTGGGCATAGACACGGGCACAGACGAGCTCATTGTTAGCGCCATATACGCATTGAGCTTTGCCGGGACAATAGGTTTGTCTTGGTTGCGGCCATTATTAATTTTGTCCAGCAGGCCGCCGCGAATATCCTCTGCGCAATAAACAACATCACTCATCTTAACGCCACCGACAGTGCAAATCAAACGCTTATAGATTCGGCCGTTCAGCATAAACCCTTCGTTGCACGCGTCATAGTGTGAATCGCAATCCATATGCACAACAACGAGGTCGGACACGAACAAAAGACTATACAGGTTCTGATACATTTCGTCGATGACCGCTTTAGTAACATTGTTACGTTTTGCAATGGCTATGCGCTTCTTCAGGCTTCGCACTTCATCCTCAATGTCTCTGCCGTGCTCAACCCAGGTCAGCAGCTGTGAATCGCTAATCGATATAACCAGCGTTCCGACCTTCATCGCCTCGCGCATAGAAATATTAATTTTGTACTTGTTATTTGCCAGTAGCGTGCTAGGCAACTTAAATACTAATCTACCAGTCTTCTGTGGTTTCAAATCTTAGCACCTCTGAATTATTCATTTTTATGTCAAGTTAGCCATAGGTAACTTGACATAACTTTCGGTTACCCGAGGCTAACTCAACATATCATATAGTCAAATCTTGCGGTTACCTATATGGACAAAACCGACATTTTCGCGGCCATCAGTTTTCCGTTCTGAAGGTCAGGTTCGATGCCTTGGTCTTGAATACGCCACCGCAAATCTGGCCGTTTCTATAAATGCGAATCTCTGCGCACGCATAGCCTGCCTTAATCATACGATTAAAGTCCGACATAATCAACGTGTCGATGATGGCATAGGAATCCTTGTGCGCAATCACGACAGTTGTTTCGCGCTCATCAAGCGTAATCTGCTGCGGCATAACCTGAATGCGAGGATACTTGCTCGTGTCAATATCACAGTAACCACTCTCAGGCGCATTCTCAACATCAAGATGGCCGGTGTATACCATCTCGTTGATAGTCTCTCTCGGAATTAGCCAATTGTCTTTTGTGTATGGCCCTTTGCCGTAACAGGGCACGTGGTAGTCTGGAGTTGCTTTCTTGGCCTCACGCGCGGCTTGCGCGGCCAGTATCGCTTTGTCGTTCATTCTTGTCTTGGCGGTGCCGTCGGGCACCACACCCCTTTCTTTTGTTTGTAGGATTGGCGGAATCCAATAAAACAGACCCAAGAATCGATTTTGTAGGTAGGGGTGGTGTATTTGCCCACCCCACCAGTTCCGTGCGTTTTTGAGCCCGTTTTACTGGCGCAATTCAGAGGCCATATTAAGGCCCTCCGAATCAACACGTATATTATACCACAAACACGCAATCTTGTCAAGAGCCAAATGCATTTGTTTACAATTCGTTTACAAATGGCTGATATATGGCCACGGGCATGCGTCTCAATGCTCGGCACGCACGCGCATTACTTTGTAGTTCTGGCGGAATGCAGGATTTCACGGCCAAGAATCGATTTTGATGGGGTGGGTGGTATAAGTGACCACCCGGACCATTTCAGGCGTTTGTAGAGTCTGTTTTCTGCGAGTTCTCCAGATAGGCCTGGATATCGTCAATGTAACGCAGCTCGTAGAACTTGCCGACGTACGGATCCCACCGCACATTGCCTGGGACGGCAACATCAGGCTTGGCCTTGAAGGGCCTATTGCAACCGCAACTTGTTGTGTTGCCCTCTCGCAGGCTCGTGCCCAAAGGCGTAGCCGTATTGCCGCAATCGCATTGGCAGTACCAGCGCCCACCGCCAGCATACCGAATTGCCACCAGCTTCCCAAAGCGCTGGCCCGTAATATCAACAATTTTGTTTGCCATTTTCGTTTTAACCACCCCGGCCCATAGGACCGGCCTTTCTGTTTAAAGTTGCTTCGCGGCGCTGCATCGCTATGCTTCTGCATAGCAGCCAGCGCCCCGGATTGTTTATATTATACCACAAACGTCCGGGTTTGTCAAGGCCCAAGCGCATTTCGTTACAGAATGTTCACAAACGGTCAGAGAGAGAAAGACAAAGAAAGAAAAGAAAGAA
>JAZQPH010000390.1:0-2446 GCA_045628385.1 Succinivibrionaceae bacterium | reverse complement strand
CTTCGACATTATCAGTTTCGAGATTGGTGACATTGTCCGATGATTCCAAACCTTTGCTTCCGGATGTCTGCGGATTTTTTGACAGATCCTGCTGCGCTAAGCGAGCAGACTGAGAATCCGACGAAACTGGTCGGATTTCTTCATGAACTGCCGTCTTATTTTCCGAAGCTGCCGCATGCTGATCGCTCAGGATGCGGTCGCCTTGGGACGCATTTTCCGAAGCGGTCTTGCCTGCAATATTTGGCGCTGACCTATCGGCTGAATTGGCTGCAGTCTGATCTGAAGACGCCTCAGCAGGTTGTTCTGATGTCTTTGGAGCGTGCTGTTCTGCCGACTTTTCGACAGTCTGACCAGCAGACGTTTCAGCCGTCTTTAATACGGCTTTTTCGAATATAGCGGTTTCGACATCGTCGGACGCAGTTTCATCGGTCTTTGCGCTGTCGGCGCGAGCTGTTTCTCTGTAACCCGATGGATTATCAGAAGAGTCGTTTTCTGACTGAGCATTTTGTTCCAAAGAATCCGCGCTTACCGAAGCGACAACATTTACGGAGTCAGAAGACGACTCGACAGAAACATCCGCGCTTTCTTGTGATGCGGAAGCTTTTGAATTATCAGCCGCAATGCCAGTGCTTCTTGCGAGAAGCTGTCTTAAAATTGCCGATTCTCCGACATCAGATTCGTCGATTGATTCGGCGGTTTCGGCATCAATTGACTGCGATATTTCGATATTTTCGCTTTCGTCGATCGCATCGCCCTCAGCATTCTCGACCAAACCGTTTGATCTCGAAACTGCAGCAAGTTCTGCCGCGCTTACCGTCACTGCTTCTTGCTGCGTCACGCATTCAGACGAAACGCTTCTTGCTTCTCTCAGCATGCTGAGAATTTCGCCAGGCATCGACAGGAAACTATTGTCATAACCTGTTTCACCGTCATTAAGAGTCTGTATGTAGGCAGTTCTTTCTTCGTTTTGCGCCAAGACTGAAGAATCATCCGAAGGAACTCCAGAGACGACAGGAACCTCGGCTGCCAAATCTGTTTCAGCTGCAATGTCGACTAAAACATCAGCATCTTCTAAAACCGCATCGTCAATATTGACCTGCGCATATTCGTCCAAGTTCACGGCAGCTGCGGCATCTTCTGAAACCGTTGCCGCAACGGATGCGTTCTTATCCTGAGAAACTTTTTCATGGCTATCGGACGGCAAAGACTTATCGGCGTTTAGATTACGCTTGGCGTTTGCGTCAGAAACTCGATCTTCCTTATCATTTTGCGCACAGACGTCTTTATGTTCGGACTCTTTGGCGTTGCTCTTTTTGTTCTGAGTAGCGTCCTTTTTCTGGATATTGTCCGAGCCTTTTGCCTGCTTCTCGCCACGAGTATCCGAGACTGATTGCTTTTGGGCTGTGGTGCCGCTTTCGTCTGTCGATTTTTTGGCAGGTTCTCTTTGCATCTGACCTGATGAAGCTTTAGTATTTGCCGAAGAATCTTTTCGAGCATCGGATTGGTCTGCAACGGCATAACATTGCCGTAGCAGATTATCAAAATTGACTGAACTGGTCTCTGAAAAACCCTGCATCAGCGGGCTGGTTGCTATTGAATCAACGCTGGTTGTTCCCGTCGGGACATTGACGATCATGCTCATGCTAAATTCCCCATTACCGTCAGATAGATCTTCGCCGCTGTGATTTTTAGGAATAAGAAGCAAAACTTACGCCAAATCGGCGATAAATAATGAAAATTGGCAAATTTCAAGAACGCCCAACAGATAAAAACTTTATGCCACAGTGAAAACGCAGGCGCATCAATTGTTCTAAACAAGATTTATCCTATTCTTAGATGCAACGATTAAACATATCATTACACGAAGTCTGACCCATAGTTCAATGCATGATCAGCAAGCTTAGTGAATATGTTTGATTTTGTTACACATCCCTCTCAACCAACAAATTAAAAAAGGCTAGTTACTAACTAGCCTTTTTATTTGCCGTATCTATATTAAAAAGAAATTATTGATTTTCAAAAATTTCTTTAATCAAACGAGGAGAATATTCAATACGATCTTTAAGCCGCAATACTGGCAATACACCGAATCGTCTGATATTTTCTTTCAGCATTCGTCGCAATACATCGTAAACTCCAATTTGATTTATATCTATGCAGCCATTGCTGTTACAATGACAACGATATCCTCAAATATAATGATTTATTGATAATAATCACTTTTAATAGAGAGAAACTAGATAGGACTGATCACAAAACATATTATCAGACATAAACATATCCAATCGTTATTCTGTAACCAGCCCTTAATTGAAAATGCAATTACAGACAATCTCTTTCGTTATTATTCATCAACGTCGACATTAAATATGAATTTAATTATGCGTTTTGAAGCATTACGAGTGGCTTTTTCTATATCTTGTTTTGTCCATGTTTCTTCAGGATA
>JAZQPH010000389.1:0-3506 GCA_045628385.1 Succinivibrionaceae bacterium | reverse complement strand
TTGATAGGCGAATCGATGATGCTCCTTCGGCACTTTTCTTCGCATGGATGCTCGCAGATGAACGCGCATACCGTCGGGAACGGATTTTCCTGGCGGATGACGTTTATCGCGTCGTCGTGCCTTCCCGCCTTGATGAGCGAGATGTATCCCGGAATGTTGACGTGCGCCGGGCAAAAGGAAATGCACGGAATCTTCTGGCCGACTTCTTCCGTGCAGCACTGGTTCTCAATGTGGCTTATGAACTCGGATTTGAAGATCTCCGTCGCTTCGTAAACCACGCGGGCGTTTTCATAGCCGATCGCGCAGTCCGCCGTGTCCATGATGGTCTTCGTCAGATCTTTTAATTCCTCGAAAGTCTGCATGTCCGCTTCGCCGTCGTTGATCTTGCGAAGCAGCATCTCTGCCTGCTCTAGGCCGTCGCGGCACGGAACGCACTTGCCGCAGGTCTGGCTTCTTGCCGACTGCAAAAACGCCAGCAGCGTCGAAATCGGGCATACTCCCGGAGGATTGCCGAGAATGAGGCGGCTGAACTTCTGCTGCAGCGCCCTTTCTTTGGCAGTCAGATCAAAATTCTGTAATTCAAATCTCTGTTTCATGCTTACCTCCGCCGTTTATGGTGCCCGCGCTCTGCGCAGGCGGCGGCAAATAAAAAATTACGGCTGTCTTATATCGAGTTCGCGCTCATAATCGAGGCGTTCGATGGTCGGATTCATGCCTTTGAGCTTCATCTGCTTCACAAAATTCATGACCACGCTTTCGTCGCAGAATGACTGCGAGAAAGTGATGTGGAATGCGTCGTTCAGCTGAATGACTTCGATGACGGCATCGCAGGTGTCATAATCGGCTGCGCCTTTTGCCGCGCCCTGATTGTCGGCAAGATCGTGAGCCGGGAAGCTGCTGTATTTCTGAATGTCTTCGATGTAGCTGTCGAGGCTGCCGAAAAGAACATTTCCGATATAGTTGATGCACAGCGAGAAACTGCTGAATCTCTTGAGCACCATCGAAGTCGCCAAGTCGCATTTTTCGTCAAAAGTTTTGGCGTCGCAGATGCTGAGAATGCCCGAAATGAACACTTTGGCGCTTTCTCGTTCGGATTCGACGTCGGTTTTTAAGAGGTACTGGCCGTTTGCGACGGTGGCGACGGCGTCGACATCCATGTCTTTAAGCTTGGCAGGCAGCGAGATATGCACGTAATCCGTGCAGCTGCAGTGGGTTTTGAAATTGCCGAGGCACTTGCGCTTATTGACAGCAACGCCGCCCACGACTTCAAAATCTGGCGTTTCACCAGGATGCTTTTCTTCAAATTCCTGATGGATCACGGAGTACATCATGGCAAGGAGCGCCGACGAGACGTTGGCTTCGTTATCGCCGAACTTGGCGCAAAATTCTTTTTTCGGCACCTGAACGTAAAAAACTTTCGGATGGCCGGTGTACATCGACTCATCGATGATTGATTTAAATCTGAACGGCGCGGCCGATGAATTCTGATCATCCTGCATTTTGGAGGCTTCGCCGCTTTTCTTCATCTCTTCGAAAAGTTTTTCGAGCGGATCGGCATTCTCGCCGATCTTGGTTCTCGTGTTGCAGAGCCTGATGCCGATGGAATTATTTTCGACCTGATACTTTTCTTCGATGTAATAGTAGATGACGGTCTTTATCCATTTAAGCACCGCAAAGTCATCGCCGAACGCCGAGTGCATGTTGAAGAAAATCGAGTGCTCCTGATATGTCACCGTCTGCACGTGGAAGTTTGCTTCCTCGGAGCAGAGATCGATTTTCTTTGTAGCCGGGGCAACAACGATCGGACGATCGTTCGGCACGACTTCGTACTTTACGCCGTCAGGCTGTTTTTGAAGTTCGATGGCAAGATACGGATATCTCGACGATGATTTGTCTACAGCCTTTCTCAGGCACGCAGGGGAAATGTTTTCTTTGAGTTTTACGGCGATAAGTGTGCCGAAAGAAAATTTTTCGGGACGGCAATATGCGCCGATGACAGAGCTCAAATCCAGTTTCATAAGGTAACCGCCTCTGTTTGCAGAACTTTGAAAAGATGCCGTACCCTAAGGCGCGGCAGGCAAGGCGCAGGACGCACTAACCCAATCTGAACAAAATTCTATGAAAGACGTTAAGTTACCGCCAACTAACCAGGGTGCGTCTTTGCTCAAAGAAAAGGCATTCGTCACACTATCCGACTAATCGGTTATATGAATACGAGGTGATGGTCCGCCGACGCCCGTATGGTTTGACTCAATATATGACCATTCCAGGTATTAATTTATTGCCACTCTTGCGTACAGATGCAGCGCTGATGAGGATTGACTCTGTCTATCCCCTCTCTATTGAGAGGCACTTTGGCTGATTGACACTTAAGGAGTGTAGATGAATGGGTTCCGATCTATACATAAAAATGCTCGATGCGGCTCTATATTGATTGCCGCTCTTACGTGTTTAAAGATGTCGGCGCTGATAAGATTGCCCTTCACTCAGCCAACAATACGGTCTGACCTCATGAAATAATGTTGCCTTCGCTTATGAGATTAGCGCATTAAACGAGACCCGAGCATGACAAGTCGAAGAACGTTCCCTGCGCTTAAGAAATTTTATCGAACTCATGGAACGTTGCCTGAACTTATGAAATTTTCTCTGAACTTGCGGAAGTTTTATGAACTCCTTGAATTTTGTCAGAAACTCCTTGAATTATGTCGCAGGTCATGTATTTGCGCTGACGATCTGACGGCAAAAAAATTATTCCATGCAGATTTTTTGCTGCGGACGGGCCATATATAAGCATTCTATTTTTTTCGTGCGCAGAGCCGAAACAAAGACGTCATACATCTGAAGGTTATATTGATAAACCGTCGTATAGTCGGATACGAGATACCCTATCGTCTTGTCTTCATTGAAAATTTTCCATCCGACATTCGGCATCGGCGGCAGGTTGTTAGCTATTTGCGTCATCAAATCCGATAAATGCTCATGGGTTTCATAGAGAAGATCTATTTCATTTTGGTCTTCATATCCGCCACGAGAGTAAGGATCGCTGATTGATGCTTTGAGGACGTTATATTTATCCGACTCTTTGGGACTTCTCTGCTTTAATTTTTTGGTGTAAAGGATTTCGATTTCGGGTTTATTTTGAGTAGAAAGTTCTTCAGTTTCTGAAATTTTCATATGTTCGTCATGCGTTGCTTTTTCAGATGTGATTGATTGTAGGACTACTTCTTCAATATGAGGATGGTAGAAGCAAGACAATTTTTTTGAAGGAAGATCTTTAATCTTTGTGTCTCCTGCGGGCAGATTGTATTCATACACTCCGCTGTCATCGGAAATAAGATATCCGATAGTTTGCCTTTCACAGCGGATATCCCATTTGACTGAGTTCATCGATGGCAAATATTCAGCGATTTTTGTCATGAAATCGGATAGAAACTCGTCATTTTCATAATACAGTTCTGATAAATGCGGGGCGCCGCAATCATCGCCTGCGCACACGCTGCTGCGGG
>JAZQPH010000388.1:0-7546 GCA_045628385.1 Succinivibrionaceae bacterium | reverse complement strand
GTTCTTAGGAATCTCGGGCAGAATCATTATCGTCAGGATGTCGTTCTCGACGGCGAGTTTGCGGAAAACGTTTATGACGAATATTTCAGATCGCTCGATCCGTTTAGAACGCTGTTCCTAAAGTCCGAGCATGATGCTTTTTCAAAAGATGCCGACGAACTTCGCGACGGCATAGTTTCGTGCAATCTCAAGGATCCTTTTGATATCTATGAAAAGTACATGCATCTGAAAATGAAGCAGTACGCTTTCATGATTGATTATCTAGAGCAGTCGCCAGATCTTACGGCCGATGAAGAATTGTCGTTCGACAGAGACAATGCAAAGTGGCTCAACACTCCTGAAGAACGAGCCGATGCTTGGAAAAAACAAACCAAGTACGAGCTTATTTCGCTGATTTTGAGCGGCAAGACCGAGGAGAAAGCGCGCTCTTTGCTCAAGAAGCGCTATGTCAGCCGCATGAACTATCTTGTTCAGACCAAGAGCGAGGATGCTTTCAGCGCATTTGAGTCAGCTCTCGTGGCTCAGTATGATCCGCATACCGCATACTTCTCGCCTCGCGATGCCGAAGAGTTCAAGAGCAATCTAATCGACATGTCCATCGAAGGCATCGGTGCGACGCTCAGCATCGAGGACGACTCCGTAACCATCGTTGAGGTTATGCCAGGCGGCCCAGCCGACAAAAGCGGGCAGTTAAAACCTAAGGATCAGATTATCGGAGTAGGCCAGGAACCAGGCAAGATTGTCGATATCGTTGGCATGCGGCTTGATGATGCGGTAGATCTTATCCGCGGCCCGAAAGGTTCGACTGTCTATCTGACGATTCAGCGCGGCGAAGGCGCTGCGGCAAAAATTTTTCCGTTGACTCTCGTTCGAGACAAAATTGCATTTAAGGACAAGGCTGCGTCTTCTGAAATTATCGAAGTTGCAGGAAAGAAAGTCGGCATAATCAAGGTCAGTTCCTTTTATGCGCATCTGACCGACGACGCGAAGGTGATTCTTGAAAAATTCAGCCAGCAGAAAGTTGATGCCGTAGTCGTCGACTTGAGAAGAAACGGCGGCGGTCTTGTCACTGAGGCAACAAGTTTCTCAGGCTTGTTTATCGAAAAAGGTCCGATTTTGCAGACTCGCGATCGCAAGGGCAACGTGAGAAGTTCTGATGATATCGATTCGCAGGTGCAGTTTAAAGGCCCGCTTGTTGTTCTTGTAAACCGCCAGAGCGCTTCCGCCTCGGAAATTTTTGCGGCGGCGATGCAGGATTACGGCAGAGCAATAGTAGTCGGAACCAATACTTTCGGAAAGGGCACGGTCCAGCAGGTAACTGGTCTTGCACATTTTTATGATTTATTCGACGGAGACGTCGGAAGTCTTTCTTTTACCATAGACAAGTTTTATCGAGTAAACGGCGGCAGCACTCAGTTAAAAGGCGTAGCTCCGCATATCGATTTTCCGTCTTCTTTCGTCATGGAAGAATACGGCGAGTCATCGATGAAAAATGCGCTTCCGTGGGATACGATAAAGCCAAGCGAGTATGTATCGGCTGGCGATGTCGCGAAATTTGTTCCTGAATTGACCAAACTTCATGATGATCGCGTTGCCAAGGATCCCGACTATCAGATTCTTGTAGAACGCGCCGCAGAAGAAGAAAAACTTTTCCGTGAGAAGTCGGTAAGCGTCAATCTTTTAAAACGCAAAGCCGATCAGGCCGCGCAGGAAGCAAAAGAGCTTAAGCGCATGAATGAGCAGCTGGGACGCATGGGCAGAGCCGCAGTCGAGAAGACGTCCGAACTTCCTGACGATGTAGAACTTCCTGATGCGGCAAAAATTGAAGCTGCCAATATTGCTTGCGATTTGGCTTATCTGAGTGCAGGAAAGTCTCGTGAAGAGATTGTCGCTGCTTATAAACTTGCATTTGATGCCAAAGCAAATCAGAAGCTTGATGCGTCTGACAAAAAGTCTGACGGCGATTCTGATGCAGCAAATGAAAAAGAGAAATTATCCGGCGGCGATTCTGACGCAGCAAAGGAAAAAGAGAAAGCATCTGGCGGCGATTCTGATGCCGCTAAGGAAAATGAGAAATCTTCCGATGTCGGGAATGCCAAAAAATAATTTTTTATGATGAATTCCCTTTTGGGAAATCGCTGAAATGATCTGTTGGGCGCTCAGTCGGAGCGCCCTTTTTGTATCTTTGCTTCGGTTCGATCGCTTTGTCCGAGCCTAAGCGCCATGCGCCATGCCGCTTGATCTATAATTACGGAATGTTTTGAAAATTATCAGAGTGTTTGACACGGGTGCCTATATGAAGCAAGAAAAATTCAGACTGGATTACCAGCCGCCTAAATTTTCGATTTCGGATGTTTATTTGGATTTTGATCTTGTACCTGAGCGCACCAGGGTCGAGGCTAAATTAAAAATCCAGAGAAAAGGGAGCCACGATGAGCCGCTGGTTCTCGTCGGCGAAAAAATCGAACTTGAGTCCGTCGAGGTAAACGGAACTTCGGCAAAATTTGCAAAAGATGAATTTTCATTGACCGTGTTCGACGTCCCTGATGACTTTGAACTTAGGATCGTCAACTATATAAATCCTCAGGCAAATTCTGAATTTGAAGGCCTTTACATGTCAGACGGCGCATTCTGCACGCAATGCGAAGCCGAAGGCTTTAGAAAGATTACTTACTATCTCGACCGTCCAGACGTTTCGGCAAAGTTCACCACGAGAATTCAGGCTCCAAAAGATAAATATCCGTATCTTCTGTCCAACGGCAACCGAACAGAAGCAGGCGATCTTGAAAACGGCATGCATTATGTAGTGCGCACCGATCCATTCTCCAAACCGAGCTACCTTTTCGCGCTTGTTGCCGGCGATTTCGATGTCGTTCAGGATCATTATGTGACGAAGTCGGGCAGGGATGTCGAACTTCAGCTTTTTGTCGACAAGGGAAATCATGATCGCGGACTTTGGGCGATGGAATCGATCAAAAACTCCATGCGCTGGGACGAAAAAAGGTTCGGACTTGAGTACGATCTTGATCTTTTTCAGGTGGTGGCCGTCGACTTTTTCAACATGGGCGCCATGGAGAACAAAGGTCTCAATATTTTTAATTCCAAGTATGTGCTTGCAGATCGAGAAACTGGCACTGACATGGACTTTATCAATATCGAAAGCGTCATCGGACACGAGTATTTCCACAACTGGACGGGCGACAGGGTCACGTGCAGGGATTGGTTTCAGCTCAGCCTTAAAGAAGGTCTTACGGTATTCCGCGATCAGGAATTTTCTTCCGACATGGGATCGCGCGCCGTGCATCGCATTCAGGCTGTCAAGGTCGTTCGTTCGGCGCAGTTTGCAGAAGATGAAGGTCCGATGGCGCATCCTATTCGCCCCGATGCCGTATATGAGCAGAATAACTTTTATACCGTAACCGTTTATGACAAAGGCGCCGAAGTAATACGCATGATCCACACGATCATCGGCGAGGCAAATTTCAGACGTGGACTTAAGCTGTATCTGGAACGTTTCGACGGCGGATGCGCGACTTGCGAAGATTTTGTTAAAGCGATGGAAGACGCTTCTTCTGCTGATCTTTCACAGTTCAGAAATTGGTATTGTCAGGACGGAACGCCTCTTGTGACTGCGGAAGAAGAGTATGACGCGTCTTCGAAGAAACTCATCATCCGTTTCAGACAGGAATTCCCTTCTACCGTTTATAGGGACAGAAGTTCTTATAATCCGACCGTCATTCCACTGAAACTTGAATTTTTGGGACATGACGGCAGAAACCTGCATGTGGAAAGCGAGTGCGTCAAGAACGGCGTATATTTGCTTTGCAAGAAAGAGTGCGAGGAAGTTTTCGAGAATGTCGAACAAAAGCCTATCGTGAATTATTTAGGCAATTTCTCGGCGCCTATCAGGCTTAAGCGCGATTACTCTCCTATGGAATTGCTCACTTCGATTTCTTATACGAAGGATTCCTTTACAAGGTATGACTCTTTGTGCAGACTTCAGACCGCATATTTTGAAGAGTTCGTGAAAAACGGCGATGCCGACGAATCTCTTCTTGTCAAAGCGACCGACATGCTGCTTAAGAACGATGAGATCGACAAACTCTTCCTAGCTGAAATTCTCGCGTTGCCGTCTGAATCTATGATTGCCGAAATGCTTTCAGGTGTTATCGACGTTGATGCCATTCATGCTGCTCGCGAAAAACTCCGAGCCTCGCTTGCCGCGCAGCTGTCCAAAATGTGGAAAAAACTTTACGACGAAAATTGCGATACCGGAGAGTTTGACCATAGTGCGGAAAATGTCGGCAAGAGGGCGATCGCGGCTCTGTGCCTGAATTTTATTGCGGCAGGAAGCGCGGAAGAATCTTCGGATAT
The DNA here is from genome assembly GCA_045628385.1 of Succinivibrionaceae bacterium. Classification (GTDB taxonomy): domain Bacteria; phylum Pseudomonadota; class Gammaproteobacteria; order Enterobacterales; family Succinivibrionaceae; genus JAZQPH01. The sequence continues at coordinate 3,172 of JAZQPH010000388.1, read as the reverse complement.
CGTTCGCGAGAGATATTTTGCCGCGGGCAACATGACCGACAGGCTCGAATCTCTGAAAGTTGCGGTATCTTTCGATTTGCCGTGCAAGAAAGATATCGTCGACGCATATTCCGCAAAATTTGGGCATGAAGGGTTGCTCATGGATAATCTTTTCCGCGCGATTGCTACCGTATCATCAAGAGACACGCTCGCGAAAGTTAAAGAAACAATGTCCAATCCGAGTTTCACCATGTCAAATCCTAACCGCGTAAGATCCCTGGTCGGCGCGTTTATCATGGCAAATCCGTATGCGTTCCATAATCCTGACGGGTCGGGATATGCCTTTGCCGAAGAAATTCTCACGGAACTCAACAGAATCAACCCTCAGACCGCTTCAAGAATCATCGAACCTCTGACAAAATTCGCACGCTATGACGAAATGCGTCAGGGCATGATGAAAGCAACCTTGGAAAGACTTCTGGCTTTGGATTATCTTGCGCCGGATCTTTATGAAAAAATCTGCCGCGCTCTGAAGAGGAGCATGTAAGTTAATATGGCATATTACGAATTTCGCGTAGATCTTGATCCTGTGACGGTGCAGCGCACCTTGTACACTCCGGGAGATCCAGGACGCGTTTCTGTATTGACCACTCAGGGACTGCGTCTTGAGCTTCCGATAGCGCGGCTCAGACCATTTGTTACATCAGAGGGCGTGCACGGATTTTTTGGACTGACTCTGGACGGTTCGAGATTCGTTTCGATGGAAAAGATATCGGATTGATCGAAGTTTTGCATGGAAACGATCTCATATGTTTAATAATTTGAAGAGAGCGGGGTAACCAATGTTTTACGGTTTATACAAAGGCTTGATCAGACCGATTCTGTTTAGGTTCGATCCCGAGAAAGTTCATGAGTTTACTATGTCGATGCTAAAGACAGTCGGACGTTCGCCGCTTGCTTTCTTGCTCGATCAGTGCGTTGAGGACAAGCCAGTTGAGGTCATGGGGCTGCGCTTTAAGAATCCTGTCGGATTGGCAGCTGGTCTTGATAAAGACGGCATTGCCGTTGACGGACTCGGAAGAATGGGCTTTGGATTTGTTGAAGTAGGCACCGTAACGCCAAGACCTCAGCCCGGAAATCCTAAGAAGAGACTGTTTAGGCTTGTGCCTGTCGAAGGCATCATCAACCGCATGGGGTTCAACAACGAAGGCGTGGACAAACTTCTTGAAAATGTCTCCAAGCGAAAATGGAACGGCGTTCTTGGAATAAACATCGGAAAGAACAAAACCACGCCGCTTGAAAACGCCTTGGACGATTATCTTGCGTGCATGGAAAAAGTTTATTCGCATGCCGATTACATCACGGTAAATATTTCTTCACCGAATACGCCTGATCTGAGAAAACTGCAGTTTGGCGAATCTCTTGACGCATTGCTGCTTGGACTAAAGAAAAAGCAGGCAGAACTGCATAAAAAACATGCCAAGTACGTGCCTCTGGCTGTAAAGATCGCCCCTGACGTCACTGATGACGAATTAAAGGGCATTGCCGAATCGCTCCTTAAGGCAAAAATCGATGCGGTTATCGCGACAAATACTACTATCTCCAGAGATGCCGTATATGACATGCCGCATGCGTATGAAACGGGAGGTCTGTCAGGCAAACCTCTATTCAGTAAGAGTACGGAAGTGATTCGAAAGCTAAAAGCCATTGTCGGCGACAAGATGCCGATAATAGGCGTCGGCGGTATCGATTCGGCCGCAGCTGCGCGTGAGAAACTTGCGGCCGGCGCGAGTTTGGTGCAAATTTATTCTGGATTTATCTATCAGGGACCAAAGGTCATAAAAGACATCGTGCATGGCCTATGATGCCGTGCTGGCAATGTTATAAGGCGCCCGTTGGGCGCCTTTTTGTTTTTCTTCGCGGTGTAGGCTGGCAATTCGTATATTTGAGGAAAATGAAATTTCGGGGACGGAGCGTTTCGCGCCGTGGATGCGTATCAGTCTTTGATCCGCATGCATGCACTAAGATCGGCTGTCACATTGCGGGGAACGCGCGAACAATCCCAGTTCGTTGCGATCTGTGCCATGATGTTTGGATTAATGCTGATCACGGCATATATCGATTAATCATTATTTCTTATTTGGATGCTTAATAATCGCATACTTTATATACGAAAATAGCATAACGCTTATTATTCAAACTATATATTGTTATATCAAATAAGATGACGTCAAGGTTTGATCAAATACAGTGATCAATTATTGTTTTTATTTGATTAATCCACGTGCAGTATATCTTGTATCCGGCGGCAAAACAAAAACTGCTGATCAATTAGTAAATAATGTATTTTTTTTGAACAAAATCTGGCAATGCGATCATCGAAAATTTATTCTGAAATGCAGAATTAAAAAAAATTTTTTTTTAATTTAATAATTCATTCGTATATGTGAACCATGCCTCCTTTTTTGTCTCTTTGAGCAATGGTTGAGTTTGATATTTAATAATATAATTTCCGCATTGGTTGTTATTACAGTTTTAGGTCAGTCATGATTTTCGAGCCGAATTCAAAATGGGGATGGAGATATTCCCAAGGCAGAGATGTCATCATGCTCGAAATGGGCAATGGAGACGATCCTGATACTGTATTTTTTAATACAACCTACGGCAAGAGACATTTCGGAGATAGGGCGGTACTTGAAGGCAAAGTTCAATTTGACTGTGATGACGCTAGTTACTTTTACGAAGTGTTTAAAATCAGACTTAAGGACATGCCTTATTCGTCCACCGAGAAGATTCAGATTGCTTTAAGTGCAGTTACCGTAAGGAAATTTGGCGGCGTGTTGGCTGCCGACATTGCACCTTTGGCTGATCTTATGCATCTTAATGTCATGACGCATTCATTGGAATTTGGTGAGATTGCATCTGTGGTATCTACTGATGCTACCAAGGAACCGTTCGATGTCATGTGCATTTGGTGCAATCAAGGCGATTCGATTTGTCTGGTAATGCCGACTCAGCTCTATTCCGGCGGCAGAACATTCAGAACTTGTTCATTGGTTCGTGTGAACAATACCGATTTGTTGCCTTTCTACAAAATGAATGATGACATTCAGCGCATCATCGGAGCTCGATAAAAATTTGTTCAACTTTGCATGGGCACGTAATAGTGCCCTTTTTTCTGAACAGTCACTAC
>JAZQPH010000387.1:0-17818 GCA_045628385.1 Succinivibrionaceae bacterium | reverse complement strand
CCGTGCCCTGGCGCGGATTGTCGCCGAGGGCTTCCAAAATCACGCCGTTGATGGTGACGTTGCCGTTTGACGGGATGTCCCACCCGAGTTCTTTGTTGATTTCTCGGACGTTTGCCTGGCCGTCGAGAATGTAGGAGCCGTCTTTTTGCTTCTCCATTTCTTCTTCGATGTCCACGGCAAGCGACGTGGTGAAATCGCCGACGATTTCTTCGAGAATGTCGTCCAAGGTCACGAGTCCCTGGATGTCGCCGAACTCATTGACCACGATGCCGCAGCGCTCCCTGTTGCGTCTGAATTTCTGAAGCTGGGTCAGAAGACTCGTGTTTTCGGGAATGAAATAAGGTTCTTCGATGGCGCGCAGAAGATTTTCCTTGGTGAAATCTTCTTTGGTGAGAATGCGCAGCGCGTCGCGGGAGTGCATGAAGCCGACGATATCGTTTATTTCCTCGCGGTAGAAAAGAACGCGCGTATGGGGAGTGTTCGTCACCTGTCTTTTGATGTCTTCCCACTCGTCGTTGATGTCGATGGCGTACAGTTCGGATCTCGGAACCATGATTTCGTCGACGCTGACCTTTTCAAGATCGATGACGCCGAGAAGCAGATCCCTGTGCTGCTTTGAGATGATGTTTCCCGACTCGCCGCTTAAGGCGAACTTGAGCTCTTCGATGCTGAGGCTGGCGTCGTCGCGCTTTTGCGATTTTACGCCGACCGCGGTCACTACGGCTTTTGAAATCAAGTTAAGAGCGGTCACGAGCGGCGATGCCGCTTTCATGAGGATCGAAACCGTCAAGGATGCGCTGCCCGCGACTTTTTCGGGGCGTAGCGCGGCAACGGTTTTGGGCGTGATTTCCCCGAAAATGAGGATAAACAGCGTCAGGAAAAATGTGGCCATGGCAAACCCGTATTGGCCGAAGTAATGCATGGCAAGGATTGTGGCGATGGATGACGCCAGTATGTTTACAAGATTGTTGCCGATGAGGACGAGAACCAAAAACCTGTCGGGATTTTCCAGAAGTTTCATGACTCTGGCTGCGCGCTTGTCGCCTTTTTGCGCTTTGTGCTTCAGGCGGAATCTGTTTACCGCCATGAAAGACGTTTCGGTTCCCGAGAAAAATCCCGAGCCTATGAGGCAAACGGCAAGAGCCGTCCAGAATACCCAAATCGGTATATTTTCCATATGCTAAATAATGCCGTCCAACAGAGATTTGGCTTGAATGCAAGAAAGGAACGGCGCTTGCGGCGCGCCATGTTCCAAAATCCCGCATCCTCTTGGACGCGGGATGAATGCTTGTCTTTATCGGCATTCGGCGCCGGGATGACTTTTTTACCTTTTGCCGAATCCGAATTTTGATGCCAATCCGCTCATCTTCGCAAGGCCGCCCATGAGTTTTCTCATGCCGCCTTTTGACGACATGAGTTTCATGATCTGCTGCTGCTGGGCAAACTGCTTGAGCATGACGTTGAGTTCGTGCACTTCGACGCCCGAGCCCATGGCTATGCGCTTTTTGCGCGAACTCTTGAGAATGTCCGGGTTCTGTCTTTCTTTCGGGGTCATGGACAGAATCATCGCTTCGATGTGGCGGAAATGATCGTCGCTCACCTGGCCTTTGACTTCGTCGGGCAGCTGTCCGAGACCGGGAAGCTTGTCCATGATGGAAGCCACGCCGCCCATGTTTTTCATCTGGCGGAGGATTTCGAGGTAATCTTCCATATCGAAAGCTTTGCCCTTTTTGAGCTTCTTGGCGATCTTTTCGGTCTGCTCTTTGTCGGCTGTCGCCTGCAGATCGTCAATGAGCCCGAACACGTCGCCCATGCCGAGAATTCTGCCCGCGATTCTGTCGGGATAGAACTGCGAAAGACCGTCGATCTTTTCTCCCGTGCCGATGAACTTGACAGGCTTTCCCGTAATGTGGCGGACGGAAAGCGCCGCCCCGCCTCTGGCGTCGCCGTCGGTTTTGGTGAGAATGACGCCCGTAAGCGGCAGCGCTTCGCCGAACGCGGCCGCCGTGTTTGCGGCGTCCTGGCCGGTCATCGCGTCGACGACAAAGAGCGTTTCGACAGGATTGGTGACCTTGTGGAGCTCTTTGATTTCTTCCATCATTTCGGCATCGACGTGAAGTCGGCCGGCCGTATCGATGAGAAGAACGTCAAAATAACCGAGTTTTGCCGCGGCGATGGCCTTTAATGCGATGTCCGCAGGCTTTTCGCTGCTGGAGCTCGGGAAAAATTCGGCGCCGACTTCTTTTGAAAGAGTCTCGAGCTGCTTTATGGCAGCAGGTCTGTAAACGTCGCAGCTTACGGTCATGACCTTTTTCTTTTCTTTTTCCTTCAGGAATTTGGCAAGCTTGGCGACCGTCGTGGTTTTGCCCGCGCCCTGAAGACCCGCCATGAGAACGATCGCAGGCGGCTGGGCTCTTAAATCGAGCGATTCGCAGGTTTCGCCCATTATCTTGGTGAGTTCTTCTCTAACGACGAGAAGGAACTGCTGCGTCGGATTGAGAGCGGCGTTTACTTCCGTTCCGATCGCTCTTTCTTTGACGTTGTTGCAGAATTCTCTGACTACCGGCAGCGCGACGTCGGCTTCGAGGAGAGCCATGCGGACTTCGCGCACGGCTTCCTTGACGTTGTCCTCGGACAACTTTGATTTTCCGGTAATTGATCTGATGGTCTGCGTGATTCTGGAGGTTAAATTTTCAAACATCTGTTTCCGTCCGGGATGTGTGCCGCGCCCTGCATCCATGCATGGCGCGCATTGCGCCGAATCGCGGAATCCGCATCGGCCCTGTCTGTTGGTAAAAGGGGGCGCCCAGAGTGAGCGCACTATCTTCTCATTATATATTGTTTGAGGCATGGGCAAAACTGCCGGGCGCCTCGAAGGCGGGCGATTGCGCAAAACCCGTTTTGAGGCAATGCCGGCGATACGCAAAAATGCATAAAACGGAGACTCGGCCGATGCCCGGAAAACGCTTCATGGCGCAAGAAGCGGACAAAGAAGGCTTGATTGTTGAAATTTCGTGATCCAGATTGCGTTTGAGTTCCTCCGTGTATATAATTTGGTGACTTTTCCCGCGCCTAATTTAGGGATAGTGGGTTAATGCGTTGAAACTTTCCCATAACGGCTTGCGCCTAAAGGGAATTTAACTTAACTGCTGCCGAAAGGCGGCTTTCAGAGGAATTTATGGTTGTTATTCGTTTGGCCCGTGCTGGCTCCAAGAAACGCCCTTTCTATCAGGTAGTCGTTGCTGACTCCCGTCGCGAGTCCACCGCTAAGTTCATCGAACGCGTCGGTTACTTCAACCCGATCGCCAACGTTGAAAAAGAACAGAAGGTTTGCCTCGACGTATCCCGTATTCAGTACTGGATCGACAACGGCGCCCAGATGTCTGATCGCGTTAAGACCCTTTTTGCCGGCTACAAGGCCTAATTTAGGGGAACGGTGAAAAATGGCGGAACTTACTAATCCCGTTGAGGTCGGCAAACTTGGTGCCGTATTTGGCGTCAAAGGCTGGCTCAAACTCCATTCTTTCACCGAAACTGCAGAAAGTATTTTCGAATACGGCCCTTGGTTCATCAAAAAGGGAACAGGGGAATGGCAGGAGCTCCTCATAAAGGAGTGGAAGCCGCATACGGGCACTTTTATCTGCAGGCTGGAAGGCATCGACCAGCGCGAAGATGCCCAGCTCTTGACGGGGTATTCGGTTTACGTCGATGAGTCCTCTTTGCCGGAATTGGCTGACGGCGACGTGTACATACACGATCTTGTCGGCATGCAGGTCGTAAATCTCGATGGTTACGATCTCGGCACGGTAACGGGATTTATGGAAACGGGAGCCAATTACGTACTCAATGTCAAGGCAACAGACAATGATGCGTATGACAAGAAAGAACGTCTGCTTCCTCTCGTGTTTGAAAGCACGGTGAAGAATGTCGACTTCGAATCAAACGTCATAAGCGTCGATTGGGATCCTGACTTTTAGGCGGGCGTTGTCGTGAAAATCGGCGTGGTTACGCTTTTTCCCGAAATGTTTGCAGCCTTTACGGGGTTCGGAGTTACCGGCAGGGCAATCAAAAACGGTCTGCTGTCGCTTGAATGTTTCAACCCAAGAGATTGGGCCGAAGACAGCTACAGGACGGTGGACGACAGCCCGTACGGCGGCGGTCCCGGCATGCTCATGAAATGCGGACCCTTGGTGAAAGCGCTGAGGCAGGCAAAAGAGCATATCGGCGGCAGAACGGTTTACATGTCCCCGCAGGGACAGACGTTCACGCAGGCAAAAGCCCGGGAACTTGCGGCACAAGGATCGATGATTCTTTTGGCCGGCAGGTACGAGGGCGTGGACGAACGCATATTGAAAACTCTCGTCGATGAGGAAATTTCGATAGGCGATTACGTTCTTAGCGGCGGCGAGCTGCCTGCAATGGTGGTTGCCGATGCTGTGGCAAGAATGGTTCCTGGAGTGCTCGGCGATCAGGACAGCGCGGTTTATGACTCGTTCATGAACGGCCTGCTCGATTATCCGCAGTACACGAGACCGGATGATTTTGACGGCATGAAGGTTCCCGAAGAACTTTTGTCCGGCGATCATGACAAAATTGCCGCCTGGCGCCGCGTGCAGTCCGTCGGCAGAACCTACGAAAGAAGAAAGGATTTGATTAGGAACCTAGCTCTGACTGACGCGCAAGAGCAAGCTCTTGCTGAATATGTCCGCTTGTCGGATTCTCGTTGGTAGATTTGGTTTGCAGTTTATTCTAGGTAATTAAGGAAACAGAAATGAATATTATCGAACAGCTTGAAAAAGAGCAGATGCGCAATGACATCCCCGCATTTGGTCCAGGCGATACCGTCCGCGTTGAAGTTAAGGTCAAGGAAGGCGAAAAAGAGCGTCTTCAGGCTTTTGAAGGCGTCGTGATTGCAAAGCGCAACCGCGGCCTCAATTCTGCTTTCACCGTTCGCAAGATTTCTAACGGCGAAGGCGTTGAACGCGTATTCCAGACCCACAGCCCGATTATCGCTTCCGTTAAGGTTGTCCGCCGCGGCGATGTACGCCGCGCGAAGCTTTACTACCTCCGCGATCGTTCCGGCAAGGCTGCTCGCATCAAGGAAAAGCTGGTTAGCAAGGCACAGGCTCCACAGGCTTAATATTTGCCTTTGCGGATAATCCGATAATTTCGGATTATCCGCAGATTAACCGCCCCGATAGCAATATCGGGGCGGTTTGGTTTTTGCAGATTGCGGGTTGGTTTTTTTTTTATTGCCTGGCCTTTGGGCTTGATTTTTCGGGCAACGGGCGGCGTGAAGCCGCAACCTGATTTGCGATTGTTTTATCGATGCTCAAGTTTAGACAGATCGAGCCGCAGAAACTTGGGGAGAAATCCTGTTACCTGCGCAATGAAACAATCTTCTGACAATAATCGCCGGGCTATTCGAGCATCTGGCCATTTGCCGCTCCCTGCCATCGTCAACATGACGCGTCGCGGCTGAGTTCTGAGAATCTCTGACAGCGTCATGATCTGTCTTCTTTAGACCCGCAAGAAGTTGAAAGCAGAGTAATGTCGACTTAATATATGAACAGTGTTGGGGATAAGGTTCTAAGATATGTCTGAAATGAAAAAAATTAATGTCGGCGATGAGGTGTTTTCAGACTATATTCTGAATAACCGATATTATTTAGACAAAACACTGTTCATCAAAGAGATATTTTACGAAGATGCCAGCAAAGTATTGCTCATGACCCGTCCGCGGCGCTTCGGCAAAACTCTGGCCATGAGCACCTTTCATGAGTTTCTGAGAATCAATCCGGGCAATCCCGGCAAACCGGAAGATACCTCATATCAAGAACGGCTGTTCAAAGACACCAAGATTTACGAAGACAAAGAATTTTGCCGAGATTTTATGGGCAAATTTCCTGTCATCGCCATCACTCTCAAAAAGGTCATCGGCGACACATATAAGCTAGCGTATAAGCAATTAAAAGACGTTATACGAAAAGAAATAGAGGACAAATGCGAATATCTGCTATCAAGCAATAAGTTAAATGATTTAAATAAAGTAGAACTTCTTAAGCTGAGAGACCCAAAATATTATTCGGACGGCTCATACAAAAGCGATTTAAATTCAAACAAATATGACAGCAAAGACGATGAGGACGAAATCCAAAATTCTTTGCAGAACTCGCTCTTGTTTTTGACCGAATGCTTATTCAAGCATCACGGCGTAAATCCCATACTCCTCATCGACGAATACGACGTGCCGCTCAGCAAAGCCGCGCACTTTGGCTATTACGACAAAATGGTTCTGCTCATCCGCGGTCTTTTGAGCAACGCGTTAAAAACCAATCCGTATTTGGGCAAGGCCGTGCTTACGGGATGCCTGCGCGCCGCAAAAGAAAGCATCTTCACGGGACTAAACAATCTCGACATAAGTTCGATATTGGATATGGGGACGCCGGAAATTTCAAAAGGAATAGGTTTTACCAAAGAAGAAACATTGCAAGTGCTTAGGTACTACAGTCTGCACGATTATTGCGATATGGTCACCGCCCACTATGACGGCTATTTCTTTGGAAGAGAACATATGTATTGCCCATGGAACGTGATGAATTTCTGCAGAAAAAATTATCTGAATGTCGGCAAGCGCGAAAGTGACATAACTGCGGGCAATTACTGGATAAATTCAAGCGGCAACGACGTCATCGAAGAGTACATGGGATATATCAGACCCGAACATATAGACCAGATGCAGACGCTCATCGACGGAGGCTCGATAACCTCGGTCGTGAGACCGACCCTCTGCTACGGCGAGCTAAAAGATCACAATATTGAGGATTTTTGGACTTTGCTTCTTTATACGGGATATCTTACCTTTATTCCCGATAGCGTAAGATTGAACGCAACAACCAACGGTAATTATGTATGCGAGCTGCTCATCCCGAACGAAGAAATCAAATCCTGCTTCAGGGACAGAATTCTCTCTTTCTTCAAAGGGAATCCCGCGATGCAAAATTACACCGCCGAAATGGTCAAAGGGTTATTCGAAGGCGATGCGCAAAAAGTCGGACAAAATCTTAACGGTCTTTTAAAAAAATACGTATCCGTCAGAGACACATCGACAAGTTCGCCGAAAGAAAACTTTTATCAAGGTCTGATGATCGGTGCTTTGGCCAATGCATCCGTCGAAGTCGATGAATTGCATTCCAATATGGAATCGGGCGACGGCTATTCCGACATAAAACTGTCCGCGATCGACGGCACGAAGGTTGTCATCGAGTTAAAACAAAATGATAAAAAACACGATTCGCGGACCCTGTCGGCAGAACGCGCCATAAAGCAAATTATAGAAAAGCGGTATGCCGAATCAGATATTCAAAACCCGGACATAAGCACCATCTTTGCGTTCGGAATATGCTTCTGCAAAAAAGAGTGTTCGGTCGTGACAAAACAACTGAAATAAGGCCATTTATCAAAGGTCGTCGCTGGGAAATTTCGCGCATGCGCGAGGCTCGGCGCTCTCTGGCATGTTCTTGATCGCGATTCCGGGTCTTGCGGCATGCCGCATGAGCATGTCCGTCCTCCTAATTTGCCACGCTTCCTACAATATTGAGTCTCATCGGTTGCATGATTGCGGCGGCGCGTATAGGATATTTGCGTCATAGAATATTGAGTGTTCATAAACGTTCTTCGGGAGATATTGAAATGAACAGCGCCAAAGGACAGATGATTCAGGATCCTTTCTTAAACGAAATCCGCAAAGAGAAGATTCCGGTCTCCATTTATCTCGTGAACGGAATAAAACTGCAGGGATTTGTCGAATCGTTCGATCAGTTCGTGGTGCTTCTTAAAAACAACGTCTGCCAGCAGATGGTGTACAAGCATGCTGTTTCGACCATCGTGCCGTCTCGTCCCGTGCAGTTCATGCGCGCGGATCAGTCTTCTCAGGATTTTCATGCAGCCGGAAACTGACGGAATCATGCGTCTGTCGGTTCGGGATCGCAATGCGAGAATTAATGATGGCTTTTGTTCAGAGGATCTCTACTAAGTGGCAGGCATAGATACTGCGGAGAAACCCGTAAGGACGGTGCTTGTCAATGCCGAAATTACGACGGATGCATCTGTTTCGGAGGATATAGGCGAATTAAGACTTCTTGCCGAGTCGGCCGAACTTGAAGTCGTCGATTGCATTTCATGCCGCCGCGACGTACCGAATCCGGCTCTTTATATCGGCACGGGCAAAACGGAAGAATTAAAGTCCTTGGTCTTGGCGACCGAGGCCGATCTTGTAATATTCAACAATGCTCTTTCACCCGCGCAGGAGCGCAATCTCAACCGTCAGCTCGGATGTCGCGTCATCGACAGAACCGCTCTGATTCTGGAAATATTCGCTCTCAGAGCAAGAACGTACGAAGGCAGGCTGCAAGTAGATTTGGCGGGACTTCGCTACCAGGCGACAAGGCTGGTCCGCGGATGGACGCACCTTGAGCGTCAAAAGGGCGGTTTCGGACTGCGCGGCGGTCCCGGCGAAAAGCAGATTGAGCTTGATCGCCGAGAAATAGGCGAGCGCATCGAAAAAATCGAAAATGAACTCGCGGTCGTCGAAAAACGCCGCGAGGTCAGCCGCGGCAAACGCCGAAGAAACGGCATACCGGTGCTTTCTTTTGTCGGCTATACGAACGCGGGCAAATCCACTCTTTTCAATGCCATAACGGGAGCTGGCGTATATGCGGCAAATCAGCTATTTGCCACGCTTGATCCTACTGTCAGGCGTCTTGACGTGCCGCCTGCCGGAACCTGCGTGTTTGCCGATACCGTCGGCTTTATCCGCCACCTGCCGCATTCCCTCGTCGCGGCGTTCAAATCAACTCTTCGCGAAACCATCGATGCCGCGCTGCTATTGCATGTCGTCGATTGTTCCGATCCTAGAATGGGCGACAACATCGATCAGGTTAACGCCGTGCTTGCCGAAATAGGCGCCGAGAACGTAAGGCAGCTCATTGTTTACAACAAATGCGATCTGTGCGACGGCATCGAACCGAGAATTCAGCAGGGAGAGGACGGCTATCCGAGGGCTGCATGGGTTTCGGCAAAAACAGGGGCCGGTCTTGACTTGCTCCTCGGAGCGATTGCCGACTGCGTCGGCGGCGATATGCTAGAATTTCGCGTCGCGCTGCCGTGTTCTCAGGCCAAACTGCGTTCAGAACTGCATGCGGCTGGTTTCGTTTTGGCCGAAACATTCGGCGAAGGCGGCGAATTCATATTGGATTTAAGGATGCCCGAGGAAGATTTCCGAAGGCTTGACAGCAGATATTTGTCGGCTCTGACCGGCAATATTCAGGGGTAATCATCATGCCATGGCAGAGTCCGGGCGACAGCCGTTCAGGCGGGCCCAAAAGAAAAGGCAGCGGCAATTCGCCGTTTGACAAATTGGTTTCTCAGTTCGCCCTGGGCGGCTCGGGAAACTGGCGCATCATCATCGTGGCGCTTTTCGTCCTTGCGGCGGTTTGGGTCGCGAGCGGCTTTTACACGATAAAAGAATCCGACCGCGGCGTCGTTCTGCGTTTCGGAAAATACATCAAGACGGTCGAACCCGGCCTTAACTGGAAACCGACGTTCATCGACAAAGTGTACAAAGTGAATATTTCCACGACCCAGTCGTTCTCGTCTTCGGGTCTCATGCTGACGCGCGACGAAAATGTCATCCAGGTCGAACTCAACGTTCAGTTCAGGGTATCCGATCCGTACAAATATCTGTTTTCGGTAACCAACGCCAACGAAAGCTTAAAGCAGGCTACAGACAGCGCTCTGCGTTACGTGGTCGGACACACGACCATGGACGATGTCATGACCAAAGGACGCCAGAAGGTAAAAGAAGATACCTGGAATGCGATGAACAACATCATTGCCGCATATGACATGGGCATTACAGTGCTCGACGTGAATATGCTTCCTGCAAGAGCTCCTGACCAGGTTAAGGCAGCGTTTGACGATGCCATTGCGGCTCAGGAAGACGAACAGACCAGAATCAGAGAAGCCGAAGCTTACGCAAGGGAAATAAAGCCTAAAGCCGTCGGACGCGTGCAGCGCATGACAGCCGAGGCAGAAGCCTATGCCCGCCGCGTCGTGCTGACCGCAGAAGGCGACGTGGCAAGATTCAAGGCCATGCTTCCTGAATACAATGCCGCGCCGGAAATAACCAAGAGACGAATGTTCCTCGAAACGATGGAAGACATCTACGCGGCAACGCCGAAGGTCATGGTCGATCTCCCTAAGGGCAGCGGTTCGATGATCTATCTTCCTGTCGACAAACTTATGGAAGGCAGATCCATGCAGCCTTCCGCGCAGAATCAGGGGAGGAAGTAATCATGACGGTCAAACAGAAAATTTTTCTTGCGATTTTGGCAGTTGCCGTTCTTTTTGCTTCAGGATGCTTTTTTACCGTCCGCGAGGGCGAGGTAGGCATCGTGTTCAGATTCGGCAAGGTCATCCGTGCCGACGGAGACGGCAATGCGCCCGCAATCTGCGCTCCCGGACTTTATTTCAAACTGCCGCTCATCGATCAGGTAAAAAAAATCGACGTGAGGATTCAGTCGCTTGATTCTCAGGCCGATCGTTTCGTGACGAGCGAAAAGAAAGACCTGATGATCGATTCTTACGTCAAATGGCAGATTACCGATCCGGCGCTGTTTTTCCTTTCGACCAACGGAGGCGATTACTTTATCGCGGCCGATCTGCTGAAGAACAAGATCAATAACGGCCTGCGTTCCGAAATCGGCAGCAGAACCATTTCGGAAATAGTGTCGGGAGAGCGTTCCGAAGTGATGGAAAGCGCGCTTCTCAACTCCGCAAGCTCGCAGGAACTCGGCATCAAGGTTATCGACGTCCGCATCAAGCAGATAAATCTTCCTGTTGAAGTGTCGCATTCCATTTACGAGCGCATGAAGGCCGAGCGTACCGCCGTAGCAAAGGAACACCGAGCAAACGGCACACGGGAGGCAGAATTCATTCGCGCCGAAGTCGACAAGGAAGTGGAAGTCATGCTTGCCGAAGCGCAGATGAAATCGCGTCAGATAAGGGGCGACGGCGATGCCAAAGCGTTAAAAATCTATGCCGATACCTACTCGCTGAACCCGGGATTTTTTGATTTCATGCGCAGCATGGAAGCGTACAAAAAATCCATGCACGGTCAGGGAAATGTTTTGGTCGTAAGCCCGGACAACGAATTTTTCTCGCAGTTCGGCAGCGTTCGCGGGACGGAAAAGATGCCTGATACGGTAAATATGAAGGCAAAAGCGCCTTCTGCCGAAGAGCATGCGTCCGCAGCGGCGGCATCTGACGCGGCCGTGCAGGAGAAGGCCAGAGTATCCGAAGAAACTGCCGAAAATGCATCCGCAGGCGGCAATTCGGCAGCAGACTAGGCCGATGCATTCGGAACGGCTTGCCGTCCGATGCGGCTCCCCATAATCGTTTTTGTTTTACATCCGCGCTTTCGGGCGCGGATTTTTATTTTCGATGGCAATTTTTGCTCTATTGAGGGGCAAAAGAGCCTTGCGCGGATATATTTGGCGTTAATAAATTGGCTATAATGCCATTATTGGTAATTGTGTATTTATAACTGCAACGGTGGTTGATTAAATGGGACAGAATGTTGTTGTTTTGGGCACCCAGTGGGGCGACGAAGGCAAAGGCAAAATTGTCGATCTGCTGGCTGAAAGAGTCAAATACGTCGTGCGTTATCAAGGCGGCCATAATGCAGGACACACCTTGGTCGTTGGCGGCAAAAAGACCGTTCTGAGACTCATTCCTTCCGGCATCCTGCATCCGACGGTGACTTGCGTAATCGGCAACGGCGTTGTGCTTTCGCCTGAAGCGCTCATGACCGAAATCGGTGAATTGGAATCATGCGGCGTCGAAGTCAAGTCGCGAATGCGCATCTCAGAAGCCTGCCCGGTAATTCTTCCGTATCATGTTGCGCTTGATCGCGCAAGGGAAAAGGCATTGGGCAAGAAGGCGATCGGCACGACCGGAAAAGGCATCGGCCCTGCTTATGAAGACAAAGCCGCGCGCCGCGGTCTCAGAGTCGGGGATTTGCGCGATATGGACGTCTTTGCCGACAAACTTAAGACCATCATGGATTATCACAATTTCGTGCTAAAAAATTACTACGGCGCGGAAGAAGTTTCCTACGATGAAGTGCTTGCTTCGGTCAAAAAGGTGGCTCCCGTCATCACCGCGATGATCGCCGACGTGACAAAACTTCTCGACAACGCCAGAAAGAACGGTGAGCTTGTGATGTTTGAAGGCGCTCAGGGCACGTTCCTCGATATTGACCACGGAACCTACCCATACGTGACTTCGTCCAATACGACTTCTGGCGGCGTGGCTACGGGTTCCGGTTTCGGCCCCCGCTATATCGGATATATTCTCGGCATTGCCAAGGCATACACCACGCGCGTGGGCGGCGGTCCGTTCCCTACCGAGCTTAACGATTCCGTCGGCGACTATCTGTGCGAAAAAGGCCATGAATTCGGTTCCGTCACCGGACGTCGCCGCCGCTGCGGCTGGTATGACGCAGTAGCTATGCGCCGCTCCGTCACGGTAAATTCTCTTTCCGGCCTGTGCCTGACCAAACTCGATGTCCTTGACGGTCTGGACGAAGTAAAGATTTGCGTGGGTTACAAGAAAAACGGCGTGCCTCTTGAATCTTCGCCGATGGCTGCCGACGACTACGAAGGCATCGAGCCAGTCTATGAAACGTACGCGGGATGGAAAGAATCTACTTTCGGCGCCAAGAGCATGGATGCGCTTCCTGAGAATGCCAAGAAATATGTGGCAAGACTCGCCGAAGTGACCGGTGTGCCGGTCGATATAGTGTCGACAGGTCCTGATCGCGATGAAACCATAGTTATGCGCGACCCGTTCGATGCCGAGTAATTTCTTTTGGCATGAGTCATAAATGCGGCAGCGGCTTGATGCATCAAGCCGCTGCCTGCAGATAACCAATAATTAGAAGTCGCCTCAAGAAAGCGAACGCAGTCCATTAAAACAAACAACAATAAAAAAATACTATGACATGGGGAAGAGTATATGAGTGAAGAATTCATGAGTGACGATGCCGATCTCGAATCGGGCGGTGGCATAGAAACAAACGAAGCGAAAAATACGCTTAATATCGATTTTTTGAACAAATTATGCGCAGTAGGACCTAAAGGAATATGCTACGAAGATATATGTGAGGCTTTTGACGTAAACAAGAGAACCGCTCAGCGCTGGATTTCTACGGTAGAACGCCTGTTTACCAGCCATCTGATGGTGCGAAGGACAAGCAGAAACAAGTATTTCTGGCTGGATTTTTCGACAAACAAAAACTATTCGTTTCAGCTTTCGTCAGGCGACGTAACCGCCATCAAGAGCACCGTGGCATTGCTAGAACGCTATTCCGAGTCGGATGCGGTCGCAAAATCGCTTCTTGACGACGTGCGCTCTCTTGAAATGAGAGTCGAAGGCTCCATGACGACACGCGCAAGCATGGACGTTTATGAGGAAAATACCGAGTACGACATACGCCATCAAGACAACGTTATCAAATTCCGCGGACCGCGCTATCACGTAAACGGACAGATGATCGAAGTCCTCATGGAACTTATGCGCAGAAAGCGTCTTACCAAGATTATCTATAATGCCGACAAGTCGGAAGTCAACGGCAAAGAATATCTTATAGCGCCTATCGGTTTCCTGTACGGCAACAATCAGTATCTGGTGGCCAAAACTATCGATCCTGCGCTCGTTCTTGATTTGCCGCGCGATTCAAACGTCGTGTCGTCCGTCGAACTCGATATTAAAAAGATTCGCGGCACGACAGACGAGGTCACGGGCGATGAAGAAGATTTGGGTTACAGAATTTTCAAACTGACGAATATCCGCGATGTTCTTCCTTTCGTAAAGCAGGATGTAAAACGTACGTACCGCCGCCGCGGCGCAGACGGTTCGCTTCCCGAAAAGAAGAAGCCCGAAGTCAAAGAGCGCGAAATTTTCTTCAATATCGGACCTGACGAAACTGTCGAAAATATCATGTGGTACAGCTTCGGCGTAATGCGCGGCGAGCGAGTCCGCCACTACAAACTGCGTTTTGACAAGGACGTATCCAAGATGCTTTCGGATTATGCATTCGTCACGCCTCGTTCCCGCCAGACAGTCAATATCAATGATTCAGGCGAAGCGACCGTTGAATTCGATGCCCGCGGCATAATGGAAATCAAGTGGTTCCTGGAACCTTTTGGTAAGCACGTCGAAGTCATAGAGCCTTATGACTGGAAAGTGCTTGTGGATGAGAGAGCTTGCGGAGGCGATATAACTCCACTTGGACGCATAAATCCCAACCGATAATTTGATATCGAGTTAAGTTAATAAATCCTGGGTCGAACCCAGGATTTATTGCTTTTGGGGTTGTGTTTTGGGCGTTCGGACGCGCGTGAAGCATTGTGCAGAAACTATTGGGCTTTTACTATATCTCCGCGGCTGATTGCCGTAACCGCCTGGCGCTTTCCTTCCGGCTTTAGCGTCGCCGTATCGTCATATACGCGA
Source organism: Succinivibrionaceae bacterium (assembly GCA_045628385.1). Lineage (GTDB taxonomy): Bacteria > Pseudomonadota > Gammaproteobacteria > Enterobacterales > Succinivibrionaceae > JAZQPH01. The sequence continues at coordinate 3,244 of JAZQPH010000387.1, read as the reverse complement.
TCGGCTACAAGAACGGTAGAAGATTCGGCGTTTGACACTCTGATGTCTCCGCGATCATCCCTGTAACTGTTTTCAAGAAGCACCGTGAAGCGATCTCCTTGTTTGATTCCGTTGCGGGCTCCCGCATTGATTTCGAATCCGCCGTCTCTTGCCCTTATGATGCGCGCTTCGACGGGTGCGCATTTGAGATGATTGGCGGCATCGACGGCTGCCTGCCTGATGAGGCTTTCGGCCAGTTTTCCGTATTTGGAATCCCAGAACCTGGCGCTTTTGACGTCGACGAAATCTTCAGGCTTGAATTGCCAATCGGCGGAGCCCGAGTAATTTCTGGCAAATTCTGTTTCGCCCGTGAGACCGTTGACCAAATATACGGAAAAAGAAAGAGCTCTTTTGTCGTCAGCGAACCATCCGTCCTGCGGGGTAAACCCCAAATCCCTGATTGTGCCGAACATGAGGTACTGGCTGTCAGTTACCTGCGCAAGCCTGAGAATTTGCTCGCGGGTGTTGCGGTCGGGCGAAGATTCGCTTCTTAAATCGATGGCATAGCTTTGATCGAGCCACGGCATCGCTCTGAAATTCTCTTTGGCGTTCAGAAACACGCTGTGGAATTGCCGGCTGAGTTCTCGGTTGAAATCGTCAAGTCCGCGGGAACTTAGCTGTCCCTGGCCCTGATCGTATTTAAAACGCATGACGGTGATTGATTTTGCCCGCCGCGTGCCGACGCACTGGCCTGCTTTTTCGATGATATCGGCTTTGATCGTCACGAAGAGTTCGCCGTCTTTTTCTTCCTGCGAGATGATTCTGTAGCGTTTTACGGAGCTTGACGACTCAATCTTGACTCGTTCTTTGCCTAATTTGCCATTCTTCACCTCTGTGCTCGTAGTGACAGACGCGCCCGACTGCAACAGGGCCTGCCTGATTGCGTCTTTTACTGCGGCATCGCGCGCTTCGAAAACTTTGCCGTCCGGAATAGGGGCGCTGCCCGTGGCGGTCACCCATTCAGCGGAAGCTAAGGGGGAAAGAGCAAGAAGTAATGTTGCCAATAATCGTTTCATGACCGTGATCGCCTGTAAAAACATGCATATGGTTAAGCAATTATAATGCCGAAATAAAGCGGCAATCTGATGCTGAAATCGCAATCATGATGTTGGCAAGATGTTTGCTAACAATTCGCATAAGAGCATTAAGCGGGCATGGTTTGCCGTTGCCCGATATTAGGAGGTGCGCGATGCCGCCGAAGCAAAAACATGCAAAATTTACACTGGCCGCGGCTTTTGTTGTGGCGTCAGCCGTTGCGGGATGTTCGGCAGCGAGCGATCCCGAGGTTACGTATTCTCCGAGCAACGTCATGACAAAACCTCAGGGGTTCGTGCGCGTTTACGACAGTCTCGACAAAAAAGGCCTGGAACTTAACGTGGTCGTCAGCGAAATGGCGGACGAACTGATGAAATTAAAAGTTCCCGGGCAGGACGGGGGATCCGTCATCGCAATAGCATCCTTCGTCTCTGTGCATGATTACAAAACTGTCGAACCTATAGGCAGAATACTTGCCGAGGATTTCATAAGAGAACTGCACAGGCGCGGAGAAAAAGTCATAGATCATCATCTGACGGGGTATGTGGAAGTCGGCCCTGACGGGGATGTCATGCTGTCGAGGCAGGCCGAGCAGCTGATGGGCAAGATGAACGTATCGAGATTTTTGATCGGTAGTTACAGCCGAAACAATGAAGGGTACGTGGTGCGCGCGCGAATAATCAGCCTGAGGGACAGAATTGTCGAGAGCGCAGCAGTTGGGATCGTTCCGTATGCGGTCTTTCCTAAACCTCCCGTCAAAAAAGCGCCGCCTCCTGAATCAATCGAGCAAAGCAAATTAAGGGGCGGGCTGATTTACAGAGCCGATCCTGCGCTTACCAGATCGCAGCCGCGCCAAAACAGCAAGAAACAATGACGGAGGCTATATGAATTTAAAACGATTGGCATCTTATGCGGCCGCCGTCATCATGGCAGCCGGCATTTCGGGATGTTCGGGCATTTCAGATAAATTTGCGTCAATCGATACAAGCGGACATCAGGATCTCGGAAGCGAGTTTCCCGTGCTGACGGCGACGGGGTATTCGGTCGTGAACGTGCAGCCAGGAAAAACTCAGGATCAAAAAATCCTGCAGGCGATGCGGGCTTCGAAAATTGACGCTTACCGCGAACTGTCGGAACAGGTTTACGGCATGCAAATCGATGCCGGAACTACTTTGAGAGACGTGGTACAGCTCGACAACACGGTCGAGGCATCTGTATCGGGATTTGTCCGCGGGGCAAAAGTCGTGAGAACATATCCCGTAAGTCCTAATGTTTACGCGACCGAGCTTCAGCTCGACACCAAACTGCTGCATAAGTTCTATCTTATGCGCGGGACGCTTTAGATGCGGTCTGTCTGTTTGCAAAGGTTTTTATTTGTCAGGACTCCGTCTTAACAAGGGACGGTGCAAAAGCTTGCGGCAACACGGGCTTTTGCTTTTTGAGAGTAATGAATCTTACCTTGGTCTGTTGTGTTGTCTTCACTTTTGTCGCACAACTCGGTTGGACAGTTGCTGATATTTTGTCAAAGCAAAACTCATGATAGCCAGCGCTATGGTTCGTTACTGCTGCATCCTGCAATAAACGCATCCCGGGCCTTCGAATATCATGACGTAGGCTTTGACCATTCTGCCCGCAAAGTCGGAAGAAGATTTGTACCGAAGAACCTGCGCGGACGCTTCCTTTGCGAGCTTCTCCAGATTTTCTGCCGAAGATTTGCCTTTGGGCAGATATTTGAGCTCGATGAGATATGAGCACTCGTCGCTCTCTCCGTTGTTCACGGTTATCACCAAATCCGCAAACCTTTCGCCGCCCTCCGCGACGCGCAGGGATTTCTGCATCTTGGCAAAAACGCCTCTTGCGGAACTCAGCTTGGTGTAAAGAGCGAGGTTGAGCGCCATTTCGCTCATGTGGCTCAGAACCTGGTTCGTGCACATGCTGCTTAAAAATTCGGTGCAGGATGCGGCAAAGGACGAGATGTCGTCGTCGGCGTCTTTAAGCGCGGATATGTCGAGTTCATAGCCGCAAAATGCCTGGCTGGCACGCAATCTGAATTCCGCGGCGCATTCGGCGAAAAGCTTCGACATGAACAGATTCGGAATTTTGAGCGCCAGTCTTTCGTCTCTTGAATGTTCCGGGTCGACGGTCAGATAGCCGAGGTAATAAAGCATGG
>JAZQPH010000386.1:0-3388 GCA_045628385.1 Succinivibrionaceae bacterium | reverse complement strand
TGCTGCGGCTACAGAAAAAGCTCTTGCAGATGCAAACCTTGCGGGCGACCCGAGCCTGGGCGATGGATCATGCGGCATTGCTTATGGCTCTTGCGGCGGTTCTGCCAAATCGATGAAAGATGCCGGAATGTTTGCGTGCGACGGCGATTGTTCGCATTTGAGCGCCACAACCTACGCCGCAATGATGCCGCACACGGTTGCTGTCAATTTGGCAATGTTCTTCGGAATCAAAGGCCGAATAATAGCTACGTCCACGGCATGCACGTCGGGATCGCAGGCGGTTGGCTATGCATATGAGGCCATCAAATCGGGCGCGCAGGATGTGATGATCGCAGGAGGCGCGGATGAGTTTTCTCCGTTTACCGTAGCCGTGTTTGACGTGATGTTCGCTACCGCGCAGGATTGCGAAGATCCGTCCTCGGAGCCGCGTCCGTTTGACAGAAAACGCGACGGCATAGTTGCGGCGGAAGGCGCCGGCACACTGATTCTTGAAGAATACGGGAGGGCTGTGGCCAGGGGCGCAAAAATATATGCCGAGATAGTCGGGTTTGCGACTAACTGCGATGCCATGCACATAACTGAGCCGTCGTCTCCCGATATGGAAAAATGCATGCGCCTGGCTCTTGGGTCGGCAGGGCTCGAAGCTTCGGATATAGGGTACATCAATGCTCACGGAACTGGCACGGCCAAAGGCGATGCCGCTGAAAGCAATGCGATGTACCGTCTTTTCGGAAGCGATGTTCCCGTGTCTACGATAAAGGGGTGCATGGGGCACGCGATGGGGGCGGCGGGAGCTCTTGAGGCTATCTACTCCATAGAGATGATGAATAGAGGTTGGTTTGCGCCGACGCTCAATCTGTCCGAACCGTCGGATGAATGCGGCAAGCTTGATTACGTCATCGGGCATGGCAGGGATATCGATGCCGAATACGTAATGAGCAATAATTTTGCATTCGGGGGCGTCAACACCTCGCTTATTTTCAGGAAAACGTCCGAGTGATCGAAAACAATGGGCGGCGTTCTGCATCGGTTTTAAACGCAGCGCTAGGAGCCGTGTCCGCATTATTGACCGTTGCGTATCCCTTTGCCGTATATTTTTTCAACAGCAGAGGAGTGGCTGCATGCGCGCTCGGACTTTTGTGCGTTTCTTTGGGGCTGAAGACTGTAATTTCTCGCGAAAGTAAGAGAAAGCAGTCGGCGGCTCTGTTCTTCATGAGTTCATTGCTGCTTGCGCTTCACCTGATATGCGGCGGAGATATTTTTGTCAAAGCATATCCGATCGCGGTAAACGCGCTGCTGCTTTTTGTGTTCGGGTCGACGCTGTTTTGGGGAGAAAAAAGCATGGTTGAGCGCATCGCATGCCTGACAGTGCCGCCGAAAGAGCAAACCGATTCGTTCAAAAAATATTGCAGGAATGTCACGGTTGCGTGGTGCGCTTTTTTCATTTTCAACGGAACGGTTTCAGCCTATACGGCATCTGAATGTTCAGATGAATGCTGGATGATTTACAACGGAGCAATATCGTACGCTCTTATCGGATTGATGTTTGCGGGCGAATATGTCTGCAGATTGCTGGTGCGCAGAAGAAATAAGGTTTTAGGCAATGACTCAGAAGTCAGTTAACGACATTAGCGCATACGATGCGCTGAAGACGGCTCAAATTTATGCCCTGGCGCCGTTTATTTTTCAGCTGGTGAATGCCATGAAAAAATCTGGCGTTCTAGCGGCTTTGTGCGGACTCTTAAAGGATCAGTCTGTTACAAAAGATGAACTTGCAGCAATTACCGGAATGTCTCCATATTCCGTGTCCGTAATGATGGATTGCGCAGAATCGGCAGATCTCGTCATTAGATCGGGAAAAGTGTATGCGCCGACAAAAATTGCCAGATATTTGTGTGACGATCCGATGAGCAACGTCAATTTCGCATTTTCGTCCGAGGTTTGCTACGGTGGGCTGTCGAAACTTCATGAATCGTTTGTTTCAGGGAAACCGGAGGGATTAAAGGAATTTTCTCAGACAGAAGAGACTATTTACCCAATTTTGAAAGATCTGCCAAAGAGCGCGAAGGATGCTTGGTTCGGATTCGATCATTTTTATTCCGACAGGGCTTTTTCGCACCTGCTGAAAAAGATATTTGCGGCAGAAAACAAACCGAAGCATATTTGCGATATCGGAGGCAATACCGGCAAATTTGCCCGTGCTGCGGCATCTTTTGACAAGCACGTTTTGGTGACCATCGTCGATCTCCCTGCTCAATGCGAAACAGCTGAACTTCTGTGCAGAGAGACTGAGGCAGCCGACAGAATACGCTATTGTCCAGCCGATATTCTAAACGGCGATACAGCGTTGCCGAATGATTGCGATTTTTGGCTGATGAGCCAGTTTCTCGATTGTTTCGATGAACAGAAAATATCTTCAATACTCCAAAAAGTCAGAACATCAATGCCTGATGGCGCCGTTTTGGCAATATATGAAACCTTCGCCGACAGGCAGAGAAACGACATCGCATCAATGGTTGTCGATCTTACGTCGCTATACTTCACGGCATTTGCCAATGGCTACAGTCGCATGTACAGGTATGATGATTTCATGAGGATTGTGGATAATTCTGGCTTTAAGGTCGATTCATGCGAAGATTTTATTGGCATGGGGCATACGCTATTGCTCTTAAGAAAATCTTGATCGGGCAAAACATGAGCAATTAAGAAAAATGATACTTGTCATCTTGAGTCCCATGCATTAAAATGCCGAACAACATTTGGAGAGGTTCCAGAGTGGCTAAATGGAGCAGACTGTAAATCTGCCGGCTCTGCCTTCGATGGTTCGAATCCATCCCTCTCCACCATCCCTAAGCGGGCATCGTATAGTGGCTATTACCTAAGCCTTCCAAGCTTATGAGACGGGTTCGATTCCCGCTGCCCGCTCCACTATCTTTCTTTTCGACATCATTCATTCCTTCTCGAAGAGTTTTTGTTTTATTTTTGCGCCAAAAGACAATCTTGCGTATGAGATCGCGTTTTTTTGATCGCTTGCATTGTGATTGATGCATAAATATAATTGTCGAGACCGTATCTTGTCTCATCCTTCCTTACCAACTTCCACAAACCTTAAAGCTCCGTGAAGTGGTGTATGGGTGGGAATGGCGATTCAGTCGGATCCGCGATGAGTCGGGTTTGCACTGGCCAGATGGATTCTTCGGAGCTTGGGTTTGGGGATTCGTGGTCAAGGACTGATTAGATTTACCTTTTTGTAACATTAGGAATTTGCGAAGCAAATGGCTAAAGAAAAGTTTGAACGTACAAAGACTCACGTAAACGTAGGCACCATTGGTCACGTTGACCACGGTAAGACCACTCTGACCGCTGCTATCACCACCGTTCTTTCCAA
>JAZQPH010000385.1:0-2483 GCA_045628385.1 Succinivibrionaceae bacterium | reverse complement strand
AGGGGTCCAGCTTCATTAAAAATCATTAGTAAGATCAATGGTTTATATACAAATCCACAAGATCAAATGCACTCGATCAACATTCATAGAATGCACTGAAGATATATCGTATTGTCAAAGAACAAAAAACTTTTTTGAGAGTGTCAATAAATTTTTTAACACCCAGATCACAGATCTCTAAAGATCATGGGCATGATATTCAATATTCAAATCGATGCGAATGACTCTCTTTGGGCTAGTTTTGATCCCGATGATGCTATGCCGTTTTGGGCCTAGCAGGCTGTGATATTTGCCAGTTCATGGCAAGACAAGTTGCTGTCTTGCCGCATAAGCTTCGAAATCTTGATTCGCGCGATATCTGTCGGCTGCGCTTTGGCGAGCGTCAAGCATTGTAAGTTATTGAGAAAATTTGAATTTGCTTCCCTTATTGGGGTAAAATCCGCCGACGTGCCCGCAATATGGGAATGCTTTTCTTTTTCCAAAAATTAGCAATGAAACGCACGTAGCGCAACATATCCCAGTCGCTTCCGCAACACTTGGCGGCGATACTTGATAAGCACGCAATGGCGGGTCTTTTATTAGGAAAACAAATGGAACTGTTAGAACAGACGGTCGCAGTCGCTCTTGAAGCGATCGCTGCATGCGGCGATGATGCAGGTCTTGAGCAGATTAGGCTCGACTACTTCAGCAAAAAAGGTTTCTTTACCGAGCAGATGAAAGCTTTGGGTCAGCTTTCTGCAGAAGAAAGACCTAAAGCTGGCGCTGAAATAAATAAGGCAAAACAGGCCGTTATGACGGCACTCAACGAAAAAAAGGAAGCGATGGCCGTCGCTGCTCTTAATGCCAAACTGATGGCTGAACGCATCGACGTGACTCTTCCGGGAAGGGGCAGGGCAAAAGGCTCACTTCACCCTGTAACTCAGACCATCCGCCGCATCAGACAGTTGTTCGGCGATATGGGTTTTGAGGTAGTCGAAGGACCTGAAATCGAAGATACCTTTCATAATTTTGACGCGCTCAACATACCTTCCAACCATCCTGCAAGAAGCGAGCACGATACTTTCTATTTCAATCCAGACCTGGTTTTGCGTACCCAGACTTCAGGCGTCCAGATTCGCGTTATGGAAAATGCCAAGCCGCCGATCCGCATGATCTCCCCAGGCCGCGTGTATCGTCCTGACTACGACATGACTCATTCGCCTATGTTCCATCAGGTTGAAGGTCTGTTGATCGACAAGGATATCCATTTCACCGATCTTAAGGGCGTGCTTTACGAATTTTTGAACAGGTTCTTCGAGGAAGAACTTGAAATAAGATTCCGTCCGTCATTCTTCCCGTTTACCGAGCCTTCGGCCGAAGTTGATGTCATGGGCAAGAACGGCAAATGGCTTGAAGTCCTTGGCTGCGGCATGGTGCACCCTAAGGTGCTTGAATCTGCGGGCGTCGATCCAAACGAATATTCGGGCTTTGCTTTCGGTCTCGGCGTAGAGCGCTTTGCAATGCTTCGCTACGGGGTTTCCGATCTGCGCGCATTTTTCGAAAATGACGTGAGATTCCTAAAGCAGTTCGGCTAAGAGAGACATGACAAAATGAAATTTTCAAAAGCGTGGGTCGATGAACTTGTTGCTTCCGGCCTCGATACTGAGGGCTTGTGCTCTCTTATTACCATGGCGGGTCTCGAAGTCGATACCTGCGAAAAAGTAGCTGGCGATTTTGACAAAGTAGTAATCGCTGAAGTGGTCGAATGCAAGGATCATCCGAATTCCGATCATCTGCATGTAACCAAAATAAATGCGGGAACTGGCGAACTCCTCGATATCGTCTGCGGGGCACCTAATTGCCGACAGGGACTTAAGGTATGCTGCGCGCTTGTCGGAGCAACGCTTCCGGGCGATTTCACCATAAAGCCATGCAAACTGCGCGGCGAACCTTCGAACGGCATGCTTTGCTCGTACAAGGAACTTGGGGTCGATGCTCCTTCCGAAGGCATTATCGAACTTCCTTCTGACGCGCCTATCGGCTTGAGCGTTCGCGAATACTTTAAGTGGGACGATTCGGCTATTGAAGTTGATTTGACCGCCAACCGCGCAGACTGTTTAAGCCTCCGCGGCATTGCGCGAGAAGTTTCCGTGCTTTCTGGTAAGCCGTTTGCCATGCCGGAATTTGCCAAAGTCGCTCCGACCATCGATGTTCCTGTTTCAATCAAGGTTGAGGATCCTGCTGCCTGCCCTAAGTATTTGGGTCGCGTGCTGCGCGGGCTTAACAAAAATGCAGTTACCCCTTTGTGGATGGCTGAAAAGCTGCGCAGATGCGGACTTCGTACCGTAGATCCGATCGTCGACGTCACGAACTTCGTCATGCTCGAATACGGTCAGCCACTTCATGCTTTCGATCTCGGAGAACTGTGCGGGGGCTTTTTCGTGCGCCCAGCGAAGCTGGGAGAAAATCTGGTTCTTCTTTCAGGTGATGAAGTAGATCTTAGG
>JAZQPH010000384.1:0-2865 GCA_045628385.1 Succinivibrionaceae bacterium | reverse complement strand
ATCCAGCATGGAAGAAATCGAGAATATCACCAAGCATCAATTGTGAAAGTCTGCTAGGTGAAATTGATTGCATGAAGCGCCGCATTTGCGGCGCTTTTTTGTAGAAAAATATTTCAACTACGTTTGTTTCTTGATAAGAATCAAACTAGAGGTTTTCGGCAGATTTTTAAAGATAGTTGTGATAAGTTTATGACTTCTATAGTTGTATTGTGCAGAAGCCGTCTTGAACCTATATTTCAAACATATCGTGAAGCAAAAGGCAACTTTTTAATGTAATGGCTCATACAAGAAATGTATGATTGAACTTGAAACAATCATAAATATAACGATTAGCAGTCTTGAACTAAAAACCAGAGCATTGTCAGAAGTTTAAAGCAAACCAATCAAAAAGGATTAAAAGGGAACTAATAAATGGGCAGTATTCTAAATCCCGACAATGAAGATTTCTGTAAACTTGCAAGAAAATCTAAAGACCATTTGTTTGTTGACAAAACTGATTTTATTTCAGAGATGATAAAAAAAACAAACGAAGAAGATTGTTACTATTGCTTTACGAGACCGAGACGTTTCGGAAAAACCATGAGTGCCAAAATGTTGGCTGCATACTATTCAAAAGGGTGCGACAGCAAAAAAATATTTTCTGACTTAAAAATCTCCAAAGACCCTTCATTTTTGACGCATCTGAACAAATACAATGTTATTTACATAGATATGAATAGCATTAAATCAGAATTTGATGATTTTGACGCTAGTGATCAAGTTCAAGATATTGTAGATTTTCTCAAATTTAAAACAATTATCGAACTAAAACAAAATAAAGATTTTGCAAAGATAATAAACGACAACCCTCTAATTTCAAGCAAATCACTGCCTAAAGCACTATACGAAATCAGTGTAGGACTAAATGAAAAATTCATATTCATCATGGATGAATGGGATTTAGTATACAGGGAATATAAGAACGATACCCAACTTCAAGAAAAATTCATAAATTTGCTAAAAGGATTATTTAAGGCTGAAAACAAATTTTCATTAGCATACTTAACAGGCATTTTGCCAATAAAGAAATACATTTCACAATCTGCTCTTAACAATTTTGATGAATATAATATGCTAAGACCAGAGCCATACGAACGATACTTCGGATTTACCGAAGATGAAGTATTGACACTAGCTAAAGTCCATAACATTGATTTTGATGAATTAAAACGCTGGTATGACGGCTATATCTTAAATGAATCCAGCATACTAAATCCAAATTCAGTAATACTGTCAATTAAAAGGCGTAGCATTCAAAGTTATTGGTCAGAAACTTCAGCTATTGATTCTTTTAAACTCTTGATAAATATGAACTTTAAAGGTTTAAAAGATGAAATCATTGACATGATAACAAATGACACAGAAAAAGAATTTAACTGTGCGACATTTCAAAATGATTTAACATCTATAAACAATAAAAATGACGCATATTCTTTATTAGTATGTTTAGGTTATCTTGCATGTCGATCCGCCCCGACAGATTCTTACGTTAAAATGGCTTATATACCAAATAAAGAAATACGCACCTCGCTGCAAAAAATCATTTATACGGAAGATTGGTATCAGCAGATGAACGAATTCAAGCGTTCGCAGGAGTTATTTTATGCTACCAAATCAAAAGATTGCGAAAAAGTTGCCGAAATTATAGAAGAATTCCATACCAATCCAAGAATATCGATTGATACCTATAATAATGAATTGTCACTATCCTATTGCATTACAACAGCATACTCATTAGCCATTATGCATAATTATGACATAATCAAAGAAATGCCAGCAGGCAAAGGATATGCTGACATTATTTTTGCTCCCCGAATAGATCATAATTTGCCAGTTATTATTGTTGAATTAAAATATGGGCTAACCCCAACCGAAGCAATAAATCAAATCAAAGAGCGTCAGTACGAAAGTCGATATAAAGATAATTTTTCAAGAATACTGTTAGTCGGCATTAATTATGACAAAGTCACAAAAAAACATGAATGCTTGATCGAAGAAATTACTAATGTCCTGACGCTGCACCCATAGACTATCAAGATTTCAGACGAGGGAGCGGGCATAGAATATACTGGGATTGAACTGACGGAAAAACAAAAATCCCAGCGAACAGCCGAATGAGACTTTAGTTGTCAGAAAATTCTGAGCATCTTCGGGTAGGCGCGGTTATTCGATAGTTCGTCAAGAATCGATGATCTTCTGATAATCATGATGACGTTTTTTGCGCCTACTCAAATCTAGCACGCTTGATAAGAAAAGCAAAGACAAAGAGTCACGCATGATGTAGTTCCTTTTCCCCAATTCCGCCAAATTTCGACTAATCCCATGCGCCCTCTCAGTCCCTGACATTTGCCCTATCCCGCTCAATGTTCTCCAATGCCGCTATCGATTCAAAAATTTTTATTGTCACACCACCCCTGCTTGCATGAGATCATTCAAGTCGAATGCGCCGACAAGTTTTCCGTAATCATCGGTAACCAACATTCCATGGATTTTATTTTTTTGCCTGACTTCGGCGGATTTGTCAGCAAGGATATCTTTATGAAGACTGATGCATCCGCAAGTCGCAACATCAGCAATCGGAGCGTCGCGTGGAATATCGCGTTCGAATGCGCGGCGGAGATCGCCGTCCGTGAAAACCCCCCATGCGGTCCCGTCGATATTTTCGATCGCCGTCATGCCGAGTCCTTTCTTCGTCATTTCAAGAACTGCTTCTCTCATGGTTGCACTCAGGCTAACCTTCGGCAATCTGTCTCCCGAATGCATTATTTTTTCATTTGTAAGAAGCAGCCTCTTGCCAAGCGCTCCACCTGGGTGACTCATAGCAAA
>JAZQPH010000383.1:0-1889 GCA_045628385.1 Succinivibrionaceae bacterium | reverse complement strand
TTTTTTGGATGGACTTCATTTTTATTTGCCGGTTCCGGGCATGCCTTTCTGATTTGTCTCGGTATTATGTTTGTAGGAATGGCAATTCTTTGTATCGATAAATAACCAGATTATCGACTTTGATACTTTATCCGCAATTTTTAAATCGCTATTTTTAGATATTTGCGTTAGGTCTTAAATCATCGCAGCAAGGCGATTAATATTATATATAGCCGGTTACATATTTTCTCTAACAAACATTAAATATATTTGTTGGCCAATCAAAAAAGGATTGAGATCCGTATTTGCAATTTTTTGCAAATTAAATAATAGAAAAATACAAAAAGTATCGATAAGCAAATTGCTAGTCAATTGATTTATTATTGTTAACCTTTGTTTTAAACAATATATTTGCCCATTCCTTCAAGAAGGATGAGACTGACCTTGAAAATAAATTTTTTAATAGCTGCGGCATCGGCAGTGTTTTCTTTTTACGCTTATGCCGACTCACCCGTTACGGCAGACTGTAGCGATCTCACAAGCTGTCATGAACTCGGAAAAAAATACGCAGCGGGTGACGGAACCGAAAAAAATATGTCAATGGCCTACGCTTATTTCCAAAAAGCCGCAGAACTCGGCAATCCCGAATCATTCTGCAGTCTCGGGAATATGCAGCGCATGGGGGTTGGTACTGAGAAAAACTCTGAAAATTCCATTCAGAGTTTCAAAACAGCCGCTGAAATGAAAGCTCCTTGCGGCATGCGCTTTCTCGGCGAACTGACCCTCGGAGGCAACGGGATCGAAAAAAATAACGAAAAAGGATTTGCGCTCATAAAAGAATGCGCCGAATTGGGCGATGCCGAATGCCGTTACGATGTGGCCGTTCTTTATCAGAACGGCATCGGTACCGAAAAAAATATTCTGGAAGCCGTCAAATGGTACAAACTTTCTGCGTCTCAGGGAAATGTGAATTCTATGGGCAATCTTGCCGAAATTCTTTTGGACGGCGCCGATGGCGTGCCCTCGGACAAATTTATGGCTGAAAGGCTTATGACATCTGCCGCAGAAGCGGGATCGGTAGGAGCGATGGAAAGCCTCGGTATTTGGAATTCAAGCGGCGCGCTAGGAGAAGTCAATTTTGAAAAAGCCAAAAAATGGCTATCAAAAGCCTGCGAATCGGGAGATCGCCTCGGCTGCGAATACTTAAAGGATATCGAGAACAAAAATAAGTGACGGGCAATGGCTTGTAAGCGACGCCAGTATCTGATCATGACATATAATGAAGCGCAGCCAATCAACAAAATCGGAGCATTGATGAAAAAATTTTTTCTTGCAGGCGTCACGGCGTTTGCATTGAGTTTCCCGACAGTTTCTTTGTCGATGACTACCGAAGAATTTGAGGCGCTGAAAGAACTGGCGAAAAAAGGCGATGCGGTTGCCCAGTCAGAAGTCGGCATCGCATATTTTGAAGGAGACATCGTTGCTCCGAACATCCCCGAAGGCATTAAGCTGATAACCGCTGCAGCAAAGCGTAACGATCGCAATGCCCAGTTCTACCTGGGCGTTGCTTATGATACGGGCAAAGGCGTTGAACAAAATAAATCCGATGCTGCTTACTGGTACCGCAAAGCGGCGGAGGCGGGCGACCGCGTGGCGCAATACAATCTCGCCAATATGCTTTTTGAAGGGATCGGCGCGGATCAAAATTTAACCGAAGCCAGGTATTGGTATGAAAAATCAGCCGCCGCCGAGTACCCCGATGCCATATGCAATCTCGGAATTGTTATGTTTGAGAACAAAGATTCCGACAAAGAGGCCATGAAGGCTGTGGAGTTATTTAAAAAAGCGTCAGACATGGGAAGTCTGTGCGCAGAAAATATGTATGCATATGCTCTTGCTTACGGACGCGG
>JAZQPH010000382.1:0-3538 GCA_045628385.1 Succinivibrionaceae bacterium | reverse complement strand
CTTGTTGTTAACACCAGTGTCCTTAACGTCGTACTGGCCTGGACCGTTCTTCTTGAAAACGTAGCCGCCGTTAGCAGCGACGAGTGGATAGGTGAAGTATGGGTTGTTGTAGTCCCACATAATCGCGTGCTTGCCCTTAGCAGACAAATCTTTTTCGAGCTTAGCGAAATCTTCAAAAGCTGCTGGAGCTGCAGAAACGAGCTTCTTGTTACAGATAAGAGCAATTGCTTCAACGGAGATTGGGTAACCGTATACCTTTCCGTCGATGGTCAATGCGTCCCAAGCGAATGGCTGGAACTTATCCTTAACAGCCTTGGATGGAGAAAGTTCGGTCAACAGACCTGCCTTTGCCCATTCGCCGAAACGGTCGTGAGCCCACATGAAAATATCAGGACCATTACCGGTGGAAGCAGCCTGCTGGAACTTGTTCTCAACTCCGTCTGGATGAGCAACTTCAACAGGAACACCCTGCTCTTCGGTGAACTTCTGACCTACCTTTGCGATACCGTCGTATGCCTTATCACCGTTTACCCAAATGACGAGCTTACCAGATTCAATGGAAGCACCAGCCATGGAGGACAAGCCGAGGGTTGCAGCAGCAACCAAAGAGGCAATAACACTCTTTTTCATTACAGTTCCTTTTCTATCAAACCAACTAAATGAAGATTTTCAACAACCCTATCTTATTGGAATACTGGCCGGTTACGGAACAACCGCCTGTCTAAACCACTCAAATATGTGATCTAGAGCAAGAGTTGGCCAAACAACTAAATTAGGGTTCATTTGAATATTACCAATACGGCAATTCGATAATGAATGATATCTTGATAAATAGTGATCGGACTAACAAAAAGATTCAAGATCTGCCTATTTTTTGCCCTTTGCGCGGCTGTTTGCTGATTAATTTGGCATTGGTTGAGTCAAAATTAATCAGCCGAACCACTAAATTTTGTTGCAAACTTTCATTTTTTGCACAAATTGTGGGAATGACCCGAACACGTTTGATAAAGACCAAAGATTAATCAAAATGATACTTTGCTGACATTTTCCGCAGAGAAACATAGAGCTGGCATCATTCTATCGTCTAGCAAGCCGTTCATCCGGTAAAATTCACTATATTAATCAATGCTATTGGCAAAGGCTGAAATGGTCTTATACGAAAAAAAAGAAACATATTCGGAAAAGGTATTTGGCTCCATGGAATGGTGCCATTGGTTTGTGCTTTTCAATGTGTTTATTTCTGTGCTGATCGGGATCCGGTATCCCCTGAATACCATCAGCCATTTCACGACTGTAAGTTTTTTTTATAACGTAGCGGCTCTTTTCGGCCACTTTTGGTTCTTGATATTTGCGGCTATGCTTATTGTCCCTTTCCCGCTGGCATTCATCGTCACCAACCGAAAATGGTACATTTATATTTCCACCGCAGCCGCGATAATCGGCCAAAGCATCCTTCTTGTCGATACACAGATTTATCACTATTTTCGCTTCCATCTGAATGAACAGATTATCGAAATGCTCTTCGGGCATGACAACCTGAACTCGGGAGTTAAGTTCTACTTTCTGATGGTTGTCATTCCTATAATCGTCGTTACAGAGATAATCCTTGCCAAATATGCCATTCATAAACAAACAAGGCATACTTTCAATTGGATTACAAAAGCAATAGTCACGCTTTATATAGGCTCTTTCGTTATTATGCACTTGATGCATATCTGGGCTGATCATGTGCAGTACGAACCTATTTTGGCCCATGACGGAACTTACCCTCTGTCGAGCAACTCGACTGCTAACACTTTCCTCAACAACAACCAATGGCTGCCACTTCCGCAAGCCGGCAACTATCGACAAGTCGATGAACTCAGCTATCCGCTGTCCCCTATCAAAGTAGACGGCGTAAAATCAAAGCGTTTCAACTACGTTATTGTTTCGGTGAAAGGATTCTCGCCAAGCTACATATCGGCAGACATAACCCCTACGATTTCCGAAATTGCATCGAAATCAAGCAGATTCGGACAACATTATTCAAACTCAATTTCCGCCGAATCAGCCAGATTCTCATTGTTTTACGGACTTGTTCCTCAATACGAAAAGGCCGCCCGCAACGACATGGAAAAACCGGAATTGCTGGAAGAATTGCAGCGGCAGGGTTACAAAATCAAGGTAATTTTGTCAGGCGACGAACAAAAACAGCAACCGCTTGCGTTCAACGGACTGCGCAATCAGTCAATCGAATTCGCCCTCAATGACAGAGCCGCCACCGCCGATGCCGAATCTTTTATACAAAAGACATTCGGACAAAGCGACGAACCTGCGTTCATTTATCTTGAATTGGATAATCCTAGACTTCTCGAAAGAGACGGTATCAACAAGTTTAAACCAGTAATCGATGACATGAGAATTATTACCAATGGTGGGTTCAAAAATTCTGATGCCAAAATGGAGGCTCTCGCCAACACATATAAGAACTCTGTTCTCTCAGTCGATAATAATGTCCGCTCGTTACTCAATGCCATCGAAGAGTCCGACTCGCAAGACAATACAGTCATTATTATCATGGGACTTACAGGATCAGGTTGCTGTTCAGAATCGTCCAAGTTTTCTCATGACGGCGCTTATACCTACAAAACACTCTCGGTTCCGCTCATAATCAAACATCCTGGCAATCAGGAACCCGCAGTCACCGACAAACTTACCTCGCATGTTGATATTGCGGCAACCATTATGTGGCACGACCTCGGCGTAATCACAGATATAGGCGAATTCTCAAACGGCAACGATTTGTATTCCGCCGATCAAACTGAATTCGTAATATGCGGAAACGAACGCATGCTTTGCATCGTAAACACTAATCACGTAACGCAGTTCCTGCCTAACGGTTCGTATACGATAACCGACAGGGCAGACCAAAACTCTAAGACCAATAACCGAGTGACCATGCGCGAACTAGCAAGAACCGCGCGTCAGCTTATCAAATTCCATGCAGAATAGCGGATACGGAGAAAGACATGATAATTGACATAACACCGCAGAATATTCAGGAAGAACTCGTTGCGGCTTCTCAAACTAAGCCAGTTCTCGTTTACCTGTGCGATTCAAGAGATCCTCAGGCTTCCGAATACGAAGGTAAGCTCCAATCCGCCGTCGGCGTTTCGGAAGCGCTCAAGCTCACCAGAGTCGACCTTACTAAACCAGAACTCAGCGGTCTTGCATACCAGTTTGGCATTCAGGCTGTCCCAGCTCTTGCAATACTGCAGGGAGGAAGAATCGTAGACCTCGTGCAAGGCCAGGAAGCAGCCGATCCTAAAGCCTTTATTGAGCAATTTCTCCCAAAAGAAGATGAGACGCTCATTGAACAGGCTCATGAACTTATGGCTGAAGGTAATTTTTCATCGGCGCTTGAAAAAGCAGACGCCGCTCTCTTGCTGGCTAACAAAGCCAAATATCGCGCTCTCAAAGCCATGCTTCTCGTTAAACTCAGAAAGCTGGACGAAGCGCAAGCCATTATCGAATCTGCCAGCATGGAAGACAAACTCGA
>JAZQPH010000381.1:0-7717 GCA_045628385.1 Succinivibrionaceae bacterium | reverse complement strand
GTAGTATTTTTGGGCATAGGCGCTATCGCCAAAAAACTACGCGCAGGGCCTTTTAAACTTGACAGGAGCGTATGCATCGTCATGATCGCCGTGGCGCTTACCAGCGTAATCGCTGGTTCTGTAATTATCGTCTCTGTTCCTGCGAAGATTGCGCAAACTGTTTTGGGCATAATCACCATAGCGACAGGTATTTACTCAATTTGCAAACGAGGATTCGGCACAACGGCTATTGAAAGCAGAAGTTTGGCAAGAACCGTCCTAGGAACGATTGCTCTGTTCGTTATCGGCATTTTTTCAGGCTCTTTTTCCTCCGGAACTGGCATATTCTCAACGCTGATTCTGGTAGGAATCTTCGGCATGGACATAAAAAATGCAATTTTGCACACGATGATTTTCGTGGGAAGTTTATGGAACGCGGTCGGAGCCGTAACCGTCGGAGCCTTGACCGAGATCCACTGGCAGTGGCTGCCCGTTATGATCGTTTCGACATTTGCCGGAGCTTATTGCGGCGCATCGTTGATGACGAAGATGAATCCAGGGAAAATAAAGGTCCTGTTTTCTGTCGTTTGCATGCTCTCTGGCATTTTGCTGATTGCCCAGCCGTACATCAAACTGCGTTAACAGACAGCAAGACAACTAATTTACATGCGATGACTTTCACATGAGCGCATGAAGAGCAGAAATTTCTATGAATAGCGAGAACGGATATTGCTGCTTATTCTTGTAATTTGCCTATATGAGCACAACACAGCATAAAACGTATGCTGCTTGTGCTCGGCTTTCTTCAACAGTGTATGATACTGATGCCGCAGTTAGCCTTCGTTAGGCTTCCTAAAAACGGAAGGAAAATAAAGTATTGCGTCAAGAACAATTCTTTCGGTTCTGTAATTTTTAAGAAACTGACGCGAAGTCCTGTCAAATCCGCGATCTTCAAGATAATCGTTAAGTTTAAGTGCCATCTGAGTAATCGATTCGCAATCTGTTACGATTCCGATGCATTCTTTTATGGACATGTCTTTTTCGTAATAATCGTAATCATCAAAGAACTCGTAATCATTTTCTTCACAAAAATTCTGAATAGCATCAATCAAATCATCATCATCATTCTGGGATTCAACTAAGCGGACACTATATCCAGCAGTTTCGCAGATCTTTTTCGCTTCTTCGAGTTTAGATTGATCCCTGAGGAATTGTATGAATTTTTCTGATGGCATTTTGACTTCCTTTTTTGCATTTAAACATCTCTACAGCAGAGTAGTCTTTCTAATGCTTAGTTATACTACAGTCTTTATTAGATAACTACATTATATGTCACATTAATGATAATATGTCATAATAATAAGATACCAATCTTAGATTGGACATATAGCATCATATACAAAAGTTAGTTTCGCTTTCACCGATTAAGATTGGCATCGCAATCACGTCACGTATAACGGCTTCCAATGCAAGGCTTAACACAGAGCATCAAACTAAAAATTACCGCAACTTGGCGTAATCGGTTCAATTCATATGTCTGTGCTTGAGTTCCTAGCTTATGCCGTAAACAACATGATTCACGAAGCAAGCTGCTAATGACAGACAAGATCACGCATCTGAACAATTCTGCACTCAAACTCCCATTTTTCTCAAAATGACTTACAATCACCTAGTAACCTAGGTATTTAATAGTTATAGGACAAAAGTCATGATTTCTACAAAAGGCCGCTATGGACTGCGCGTTATGCTCGACATCGCCATGCAGCAGCCTAATACAAATGTTGCGCTCAAGGACATCGCGGACAGGCAGCACATTTCCAAAAAGTACCTCGAAATCATTGCCAAAACTCTGGTTCAATCCAAATTACTGCTCGCAACAAGCGGCAAAGGCGGCGGATATCGGCTTAACAGAACGCCTGAGTCGTACAAAGTCGGAGAAATTATCGAAGCACTTGAAGGAAGCCTTTGTTCTGTAGCCTGCACCAAACCGGAAGCCGAAAAATGCCCATATGAGTCGACTTGTCTCACAAAGAATCTATGGTCTGGTTACGACGAACTGACAAGAAATTATTTTTTCAGCAAAAGACTCTCAGATCTTATTCCACTCAAGTAGTCTTCTTGCAGCGCCAATTGCTAGTTGGCGCCTGTCAAACCCTTCAACTAAACAACAAATTCTGCCCAATTTTCATTGTTTTGTGCGCAGTCTTTCATTTCATTCTGCCGTTGCTAAGAGCAATTTCGTTCATAATCTAAAATGTAAACATTTACGTGTTTAGGTAAATGTGACAGCCATGAAATCAATCAAAAGCAAAATCATCAGCGCCATGCTGATCCCAATCGCCATCGCGGCAATCATCCCGATAATATGCACCGTGGTCATGAGCCAATCAGCCACCGAAACTAACAGTTATCTTGCACTTAAAGCAACCATGCAAAGCTCGGCCTCGGCGGTAGACAGCTGGTTTCAGGAAAAGGGCTTCTCAGCGCAAAAATACGCTGACCGATCCAAAGAAAAACTGATGGATCGCGATCTCACAATCAAGATAAAAGAGACTACCGATTTTTATGACATTTACTACGGACACCCTGACGGAAAAATGTATTCCGCGATTGATGCCCCCGAAAGATGGATTGCTGAGGGTTACGATCCAAGAACCAGAGATTGGTACAAAGATGCCAAATCAAATCCTGGCCAGCTCATAGTAACGGAACCATACGCCGATGCAGTCGATCCCGTGATGCTCATCACATTCGCCAAGAGCGTTCCGTTTGCCGACGGCGGCGTTATGGCTGCCGATATTTCCATCGAAACGATCACCAAATTCATCGGCAACATGAATGTTCCTATGGACGGCATCGCTGTTCTCGTTTACGGAAACGACAATAAGATCATCAGCGCATCGACAGGCGACCGCAAACTCTTCGACGTACCGCTCGCCCAGTACGATAAATATCTGAAAGCCGACGTTATCGACGCCATAGTCGCAAACGGCGACAAAGGATTCACCGAAACCCAAACCGAGAAATTCGGTTCCACGTTCGCCATAGCGACCAAGATTAAAAACGGACCTTGCACCTTGATCATGTTCTTTGACAAGAGCAAGTTCTACTCTGGCATGTATATCGCTATCGCGACCATGATTGTGCTTACGCTCATTATTGCCGCAATTGCGACGTTCTTTGCGGGCTCTTATATTCGCCGCACCATCGTACAGCCAGTGCTCGGCATCGCCATCAATCTGAAGGAAAAAGCCGACAGCATCGGAAACAACGATCCTATCGAATACATCTCAGACGACGAAATCGGCGAACTTTGCGAAAGCTACAACAAATTCCTCGACAACCAAAAATCGCTCTTCAACGAGATTAATGGATATCTTGAATCATCAGCCAATGACGCTATCGAAGGCAACGGCAGAATCGAAGCAGGCATCTGCGATCAAAAGTCATGCCTCGAAGCTATTTCCAGTACCTTCGATGAGATTACCAGCGTCTCGCAGGAAGTAAGAAACGGCACCGAGCAGGCTATCGGGGGTCTTGAATCGATCGGAAATAGCACAGCTCAAAGCGCCAATACCATTGCCGAAACAAAGAATGCCATAAACGATCTTTCCGCAAACATCGACAAGACAAGCAAGGCCATGGATCTCATGAGCGACTACGCCGATAAGATTTCCACCGTCATCGAAACCGTTCGCGACATAGCCGAGCAAACAAACCTGCTTGCTCTTAATGCGGCAATTGAAGCCGCACGCGCTGGAGAACACGGCCGCGGCTTTGCCGTCGTCGCAGATGAAGTAAGAAATCTGTCGACTAAGACCGGCGAGTCTACAACGGCCATCCAAAGCACCATAGCGAGCCTGCTTTCGCATGTTTCCGAAACAGCTGCATGCATGAAGGCCAGCCTCGAAAGCTGCAGCGGAAGCGTAATTAAAGTCAACGAGCTCGAAGCCGAACTGAATGAAATTGAAAACACCGCAACGGGCATCGCCAGCATCAAGGCTGCGATCCAAAATGCCGCCGATCGCGAAGACGCAATCATTTCGAGCGCCAACGAACAGATTTCGGCCATGAACAATGCTATGGATGAGCTGGTATCCACAGCCGAGCAGCTCGGCAAACGTTCTAAATCAATGACTGACAAATCTGCCGAGATAAACAGACTCATCAACGGAACGTCATAACGCTTCACAGGCAGCCAAAATTTAGCGCGCCCCGGCAAGTTTAGTACTCGCTGGGGCTATTTATTAGGATTTATCTTTTGAAAGATGTTTGAATCAAATGGCGGGTAATGGCACAAATTGTTTTGATAGCGATTTCATTTCATGCACCGGATGCATGGGATAATCAGATTATTACGCATAGACAATTTAAGCGTAGAGCATGTTAGCAGCCGTCTGAAACAATGTCATAGGAAGGAGATGATCCTGGTGACAGCGAACTGGTATATTTTAGATAACAATTGTCAGAAAAATTCAAATCCTTTGGCAAGAACACGATACTATTGGCGTTAGACACGCTTTCATTTGTATGACAGGCGCAAAAGTCATCATTGTTGCCGCATAATTTTTTATCATCGGAACATCTGTAGTTGCCGACTTTGAGATTGGCCAATTTAACGTTTTTTCCGTCTCCGACATTTATATTGTCTGTCGTGACGGCATCATTATTGATAACGAAGAATCCTATGGAAGCACGGTCCACATATCCATATTTGAAAGAGTAGTAGATGCCGTCAACTTCCACGCAATTGCCGCACTTGTCGATCCAATCCTTGGAAAAATCCTTATTTTGCAGCGCGGCTTTTGCCCTAACCAGGTTGTTGGCAGATATTAACGCGCCTCTGACGGCTTTAAGAGAAGCTACTCTCGCATCGGAATTCAAATTGATAAACTTAGGAGCTGCGACTGCAGACAAAATTCCCAATATCACAAGGACTGCAATCAATTCGATCAAAGTAAAACCTTTTTTATCGGCAAGCATTTTCTACTCCTTTGGTTACCAGAACACGAATAAATGTCCGCATAACTGTAAAAAGCGGTTGTTTTAACCGAAAGCGACAAAATAATCCCATCAGTCTGCGTCAAAGAAAATAGTCACTTTATTTCTTTCGCTAGCGGTAATCAGTGCGAACAATTGTTCGCTGGGTAAAAAGATATTCACTGGGATAACAATGCGGAGGCAACTATGGCATAAACCTTTGCCCTGCACCGAATTTTGCGCGGCAGCATCTCGCGTTGCGCGTAAATGATTGCAAACGAAAAGACCAAGACATATGTCTTGGTCTTTGAAAATGGTGCCTGGCGTGGGACTCGAACCCACACACCCGGGGGGCACTACCACCTGAAGATAGCGTGTCTACCAATTTCACCAGCCAGGCATTAACTTTTATTTGGAAGCTTCGACTGCGTCTTTGACATCCTCTGCAACGGCCTTTGCCTCATCAATTTTATCAGAAGCAGATGCCGATGCATCTTCAACTTTTTCTTGAAGAGCCTTAACTTGCTCAACATTTTCTTTAGCAGATGATACCGCACCTTCTGCCTTGTCTGCAAGAGCGGAAACCTTCTCGTCTGCCGAAGATTTGACCGATTCGACCTGCTCTGCGGCATCTTTCTTCACTTCGGTCACTTTTTCTTCAACTGTGCTCTTAACTTCATCAGCCTTGGCTTCGGCAGCAGACACAACCTCATCCTTTTTGGATTCTACGGCTTCTTTTGCTTCCGCAACCTTTGCATCGACAGCAGCCTTTACTTCTTCAGTCTTGGAATCAACTGCCTTATTGGCTTCGTCTGCCTTAGCCTCAACTGCCGATACTGCAGCATCTTTCTTGGATTCTAAGGTCTCTTTTGCCTCAGTTGCCTTAGCGGCAACAGTTGCTTTAACCTCTTCGGCCTTGGCGTCAACTGCTTTCTTCGCCTCTTCAGCTTTTGCATCGACAACGGCCATAGTTGCTTCTGCCTTCGCTTCAACTTCAGCTTTTGCGGCGTCAAGCTTTTCAGCAGCAGGGACTGTCGTGACATCTGCAGGAACATCGCCATTGACTGCGGAATTGTCGGTCGGAATGCCGTTTACATTAGCATCAGCGGCAGCCTGCTGTTCTGCAACACTCTGAAGATCGTCAAATCCATCACCCGACTTCTTGTTCTGGTGAGCGGTCATGTAGGTAAGCGCAAGACTGATCACGAAGAAAAGACATGCAAGAACTGCAGTCGAATGCGTGAGAAAGTTGCCGTTTCCTACGGAACCGAACACGGTATTCGATGCGCCCGCACCGAACGATGCACCCATGCTGGCGCCCTTTCCGTGCTGTACCAGGATCAGCGCAATCAGCACGACCGCGACCAACAGATACAAAGCTAACAATACCGTGTACATTTTCTAAATCCTATTATCTATGCGCCAATATATTGCTACGCAGCGCCAATATTCACTACGCAAACGCCACGGCATAATACAGCATCCCGCGGGTTTCGCAAACAGTTTTTTATTTTACCGGATCTTACGGGCATATTTCGGACAAAAATTATGGTAGAGGCGAATACCTCTACCATTTCATTAGAAGATCGAGCCCAAAACCGAAACTGTCAGATTTCATTCGCTATTGAATCGGCAAGGCGCTGCACCATATCGCGGTCTTCGCCCTCAACCATTACGCGAACAAGAGGCTCTGTGCCCGATTTTCTCAAAAGCACACGGCCTGTCTGGCCCAGTTCCGCTTCGGCTGATTTGACCGCATCAATAACCTTTTTGCTATTGAGCGGATCCGAGCCTTCAACAAATTTCTTGTTGACGAGTACCTGCGGCAGCATGACCAAACCTTCTCTGGCTTCTTTGAGCGTCTTTCCTGTTCTTTCAAGAGCTTTCAGCACCTGAAGAGCCGAAACGATACCGTCGCCCGTTGTTGCATGATCAAGGCTTAGTACGTGGCCAGAATTCTCGCCGCCAACGCGCCAGCCCTTTTCATTTAAGGTCTCAAGCACGTATCTGTCACCGACATTGGCTCTTGCAAAAGGAATTCCTAAACGCCTGAAAGCAAGTTCGAGACCGAAATTTGACATCAGGGTCCCTACTATGCCGCCCTGCAATTTTCCCGTTTCCTTAAGATACGAAGCGATAATGTAAAGAATTCCGTCGCCGTCGATCACTGTTCCGTCGGAATCGACAAACATCAGCCTGTCGCCGTCGCCGTCAAATGCGATGCCGAGATCCGCACGTTTTTCGCGCACCTTTTGGCACAAACCGTCGACATGAGTCGAACCTACGTGATCGTTAATGTTGATGCCGTCGGGGCTGCAGCCGATTTTGGATTCGATGGTCGCCCCGAGTTCGCTGAAGACGGCAGGAGCAATGTGATGCGTTGCGCCGTTTGCGCAGTCAAGAACGATACGGTAGCGCGAAAGGTCCTTGTCCGACGGGAACGTGCCCTTGCAAAATTCTATGTAGCGGCCTGGTGCGTCGGTTATCACTTCTGATTTGCCTAACAGTCTCGATTCCACGCACGAAATCGGCTTGTCGAGATAATTTTCAATCTCTGCTTCGACTTCATCAGGCAGCTTGGTGCCGTAACTTGAAAAGAACTTGATTCCATTGTCGCCGAACGGATTATGCGAGGCGCTGATGACAACGCCCGCATCGCAGCGAAACGCTCGGGTCAGGTAGGCAACGGCTGGAGTAGGCATAACGCCTACCAAAATCGCATTGATGCCGGCCGCGGAAAGACCTGCTTCGAGCGCTG
>JAZQPH010000380.1:0-7345 GCA_045628385.1 Succinivibrionaceae bacterium | reverse complement strand
TGCGCTGCAGGTTACCATGTAGACGCGGCGCAGTCTGTTTTGATAGTCAGGATACCCGCTCGTGCTCTTTTCCGTCATATATACACCGTTTAGCTGGTCGCCGGTCCATGGGAAATAGGCATTTCGAACTGCTGCCAAACTGCCGTCAGTTTTGAGTTCGGTGACCAGCTCATTAGCCTTGTCGTAAAATTCTTCAAGACGCCTGATGATAAGAGAATATTCGTTGGCGACTGTTTCGAATTCGCTTATGAATTGAGTGCCTTTGGTTTGTTCTCTTGCCATTTCGACGCGCTGTTTCATCAGTTTTGCCTGACCTTTGGCAAATTCGGCGTCTTTGTAGAATTTGTTTAGCTTGTCGTTCTCGAGCGGTTTCAGGTGCGCATCGAGATTGATGATGTCGCTTCCGAAACTTGCGGTCATTACGTTGCTCGGTGCCTGGAAAAACTTGCCGATGCCGCTTTGCTTGATGACTTCGTGAGAGGTGATCAGATTCTTGCTGTTCATGGTTTTGACGATCTCCCCGCACTTTATTACGGAGCGCAGGTAATCTTCAAGCGGTCCAGCCATGTTAGAAGCTTTAAGCCAATCTTTTCCTTGGAGTATTGAGTCATAGCGCTTGGCAAGTCTGTCGTTCCTGCTTGTGCGCAGGGCGGCAAGAAGCTTTGGAAGCATCGTTCTTTCGATGATTTCGAAGTTGTTCAGTCTGTCCTGAATCTGCGCGTAGAACGGATCTGTAGGATCGGGGTCGTGCGGAAATGCGCTGATTTCGTTCAGTCTTGCCGCAAAGCCCGCAAGAAGCGAATTTAGTTCGGGATTGGTAAAAAGATCAGGTCTTGATCCAAGATCATGAAGAGCCGCCTTGAGGAGCTCGTATCTTTCATCCATTACTTTCTTGGTCAGTTTGGCTGGCGTGGCAATTGGACCTGAAGCAGGACCGTCCTGAGCTGCCAAAACAGGTTCGGTCGGAATGGCAATGCACAGCGCAGCTGCTAAAGATGCGGCGAGCGCCAATTTGTTTGCTTTAAAAAAAGTCATGTGCGGAATTCCTTAAAAACGGGCTGCGTAATCGTCAACGTACCATCTGCCGTTGTTTCTTCTGACGAGCGTGTGCGGATGCGGATGACCGAGCTGCTTGCCGTTCTTGTCAAACGCGCGGCTCTGTACGGTCGCCTTTTCAATTTTGTCGCCCTGGGTTTTTGCCAGCACTGCGCGCTGATCGTCGTCAAGGAAGAAGTTTTCGTCATCATTCGAGTCGTCGAAACCCTGCACGACGGTGATCTTGGCTTCGTCAAATTCAGCGTGAATGTATTCGCCGTGGAATCGTTCCTGATGCAGATCCCAGTGGTAGCGGAGCAAATCTTCCGCCACTGGGGTTTTCTGTCTTTCAGGATCGATGCAGGCTTGGTAGAGTTCGTAATTTTTTTCTTTAATGGCATGCATGAAGATGTCCATCAAAGCTTCAGGCTTGACATCCGCTGGGATATCCTTGACCGTGTACCATTTGTCTTTGAGCTGAGCCACTTTGCTTTCGCCGACAAATACGCCGGAGGACTCTGCGCTTTCCTCATAGTATGCGAGCACATGATCTGGAATATAAAGAGCGACTGGTTCGACGACCCATCCCCATTGGGAATTCCCGACGACTTTTTTGCCGGCAGCCGGAACTTCGGTCACTATGCTGACGATTTTGCCGTATACGGTCCACGAACTTACTTCCTGCAGGCTCGTATCAACTTGTCTTCTGTAGCGTTTGACCGCTTCGTAAGGACCAAGCCAGGAACGATTGTCGATCTGCACATAATAGTAGCCAGTCGATGGCTTGCCGACATGGATGTATTCGCCGGTCGCGCCGTAGAATTGGTTGTACGGATACTTGACATCGTCAAGAACAACGTATGTTCCGATAAGTTCTTCAGGGCTGACTTTGTTGTGATCCGGTGTAGGGAATGGCTTGTCGATGACTTTCTTTTCTTCGGAAGGAGTCAGAAATTCCTGCCATTTGGCTGCACCCTCTGCAGCGATGGTTTTTCTGAGATCGTCTTCGTTTCTCAGATATTGCGTCCACTCGGGCTGAATCTGGGTGTATTCGCCTTTCGATTTCATGAGAGCGACTTTGGTTCTTTGGAACAGTTCTTCTACGCGCGGATCGTCCGGATATTTTTGCTTCAGTGTTTTTACGCGATCGAGGGCATCATTTTTGCTGCGCCAAGCAGTTTTCGAACCGCCGCCTTCGCGCGCAACTTCCTTTTCGAATTCTTCGACGTAATGCGTCGCCCAGCCGATTTCGCGGGTTAAGGCGGCAGGATCGTCAGACGGCGCGGCTATTGCTGAATGCATCGGAATCGTCAGACCGAGCAGAACAGCGCATGCGCATAAACTCAAGCGAAATTTATTTTTCATTGTTTTGCTGAACCTTGTTTTTGTTGGCTGCAAAGGGGAAACCCGTAGGTACCTGAATGCGTGATTTTCCCAAGACGGGACGATTTTATCAAAACATGAGTTTTGAGCAGGTCTCAATTAATTTGAGTCTTGGATTATGAGAGATCGATTAAAAATTTGGAAAAAAGTGCAAATTTCCATTGCTTGGTAAGATTGATTGCGAAGGCGCAAAAGAACGTTGGATCTTGATATTCGCGTCTTATCAAGGACAGCTGCGTTGAAGTTTTGGGAGCATTTTCACAGCCAGAGTACCTGCAGCTGTCCTCGATTATTTTTACGGTTGTTTCTTATTTCGTTTTTCGGAAACAACCGAGCACGTCTTTTTGCGGAAACAAATTTCGCAAACATATCATTGCTGAAATCTGGGTTTGATA
The DNA here is from genome assembly GCA_045628385.1 of Succinivibrionaceae bacterium. Taxonomy (GTDB): domain Bacteria; phylum Pseudomonadota; class Gammaproteobacteria; order Enterobacterales; family Succinivibrionaceae; genus JAZQPH01. The sequence continues at coordinate 4,532 of JAZQPH010000380.1, read as the reverse complement.
AAAATTTCAGCGCAATTTTTGCTTTAAATTTATTAATGCATAAATCTAACTATCACATCGAATGATCATATAGACCATAGCCTTTGGCGATCTTTTCGATGAGGGCTGCCGTCTCCGGTGCTTTTTCTTTAGGATATTTTTTCCAGGCCTCCTGCAGTTCGTTGATGAATCGATCTTTGTTGTCTGCAGCGTATTCGCTGATTCGCGATTGCCATATGGAAAGTTCTTCTCTTGTCAGCATCTGCGGATAGTTTCTGGCTTTATATGCGAACACCATTTGGTTTAAATTGTCGTCGTTGAAAGTTACTCTGTTTAAAACGTCAGGGTTCGATTCTTCCTCAGTATGCAGCCAATTCATCACTGCTCTGTCCTGATTGCTTTCTTCTCTTGATAAGTTCGTGCGAGCGTAGATCCTCATTTCTGGATTTAAAGGGGTAGGGAATTTATCGTCCCAGTACCGGCCATACGCTTCCGCAAATTTATCCACGATGGGCAGCAATTCTCCTGAAAAAATTTTTTCTCGGACAAACGCTGCGTTCCTTGCAACGAGTTCTCTGTCAATTCCGAGTTTTTCCGCTCGGTTGTCTTTATTGAGCAATTTAGCCGTATACAGGAGCGGGCATGCCGACATTTTAACTTTGAGAAGTTTTAGTGAAGTCAGGCTGGTTTCATCAAAATCAACGTCATCCGGATGTGTGTCGAATATGTCGTTGCCGAAAGGACGATCGAGCCGCACGCAGTAGAGACTGCCGATTGCGTCCATTTTTACAGGCATGAACACGCCGGCCGAGCGGTTTGAAGGATCCATTCCTGGACCTATGAAGATCAATGGTTCGAATTTCATCGTGCCGCCTTCTAGGAGCGACTCCAGAATGTCATTTTTCCTTCGCATCGACAGGCAATATTCGAACATTTTGGGCTGAACATGTCTGATTTTCCTTGCAACTGCGATGGTGGCTACTACGTCGGCCATTGCGTCATGCGGATCGCGCTGGCTGCAGTCGAATGTCCTGCCGTGCGGCAGATTGTTGTCCAAAGTCAGATCGGAAAGACAGAGGCTAGGGCGATCGCTTGCAAAAGTCGTTTCGGCTTCTGGATCCTGTTCAGAGTTTGGCATGGCGGTTTCGTCAGGTTTCCGCATCGGCCAGTCAAAACCGTCTGGGGTGAGGGCGTAGCAAAGTTTCACTAAGTTGAATATGTCCCAACGCGATCGCGAGCCGCCTGCGTTGAAAGAGTAAGGATTGTAAAAATTGCGGTATGCCGCTCGTCTTATGAATTCATCGTCGAATCTGATGTTGTTGTATCCCACTATGCAGACGCTTCTTCCGTCATTGAACGAGACGCCGTCACATTCGAAGAACTCGAATATCTTTTTGATGAAGGCAGCTTCAGTAAGTCCGTTTCGGATTTCGCTGTCGAATGGGGTTAGCCCAGTGACAAGCATTGCTGAGACGCTCGGAAGGTAATCCTCAGGAGGCTTGCAATAAAGAAGAGTGCGGTCGATTTCATTTAGCTCGGCATCTGTCTTTATTGCCGCAAATTGGCAAATGCGATCGCTTGATGGGTGGATTCCGAAAGTTTCCAGATCGTAAAAGACAAATTTTTCAGGAGGAGGGCAGCTGTTCATGGTTTTTGCAATCTCAATTAATTTTGTTTGAATGAATTTGTTTCTTGGTCGTAGGAGTATCCTTTTTCGGCGAAATAGGCCAAAAGATCGGCTTCGTCCAAATCAAAAATTCTCGCGAACTCGGATATGTTCTGTCCGTTGTCGCGAAGCCATGTATTGATGCGGCTAAGCGTGATGTAAAAATCCCCGCTGCGGTAATTTTCAAAACTCATATGCCCCTTCTGTATAAATTTCAACAAACATAACTGATTATATGGCAAATGACTTTATAAACGTAAAATTTAATGATAAATAATGTCTAAATGTGTCATACTTTGGCAAGTATGAAATAATTTGCGCAGATATTAAATAAAAAAAAGACCCGAACGGCGAAACAATGTATTTCGTGATTCGGGTCATTGGATACAGCATTTGTTGCTTTAGACAAGCAAACTGCAGGTATCGAAAAGTGCTTCGTCAAACTTATGATGCATGTGATCGATAGCTTCGGCGATTTCGTGATGAATGATTTTGCCGTTGACTACGCCGAGACAGACTCCGCCTACGCCGCGTTTAAGAAGATCAACGGCATAAACGCCCATTCTTGTCGCCATAATGCGATCAAATGCAGTAGGCGTTCCTCCGCGCTGCACGTGTCCAAGGACCGTTGCTCTGATTTCAAGACCGGTATGGGTCTCAAGTTCGGATGCCAGTTCGTGGATGTCGATGACATTTTCGCAGAGCATGATGATTGCATGGCGCTTGCCGCGTTTGAATCCTGAGTCGATTTTTTCGTAGAGATCTGCCTTGTCCAGAGGCTTTTCCGGCACGATGACATATTCTGCTCCGCAAGCGAGCGCCGCGTGAACCGCAAGATCTCCGCAATGTCTGCCCATGGTTTCGACGATCGATATGCGCTTGTGCGCCGAGGCCGTGTCTCTAAGCTTGTCGACAGCATCTATGACGTTGTGAAGCGCGGTAGAGAATCCTATCGAATAGTCAGTTCCCGGCACGTCGTTGTCAATGGTGCCAGGCAGGCATACGCACGGAAAACCTTCAAAAGAGAGCAGTTTGGCTCCCATGTATGAACCTTCTCCGCCTATGACGACAAGACCGCCGATATCATTTTCTTCGAGTATGCCGATGGCTTCCTTGCGAACCGAAGCGTCGGTGAACGCCGGAAACCTTGCAGTTCCGAGAATCGTTCCTGCTCTGTTGATGATGTCGGCAACGTCGTTGCGTCCAAGAGGTTTGAATCTTTGCTGATGAAGTCCAAGATATCCGTCAAGAATGCCCACTACTTCGATGCCGGAGCTGTCTGCGGCTCTGACTACGGATCTTATTGCCGCATTCATGCCCGGCGCGTCTCCGCCTGAAGTAAGAATTGCGATTTTCTTAACCATGTGTCCCGTATTCCTTTGCTTTTTGTCTCCGACAAAAAAGCGGCAGCCGATTGGACTGCCGCTTTTGTTCGGAAATTTTTTTCCGATTAAGCGAGAGCCTTGGTAGCGCTTTCGATAATTACGGTGAAATCTGCAGCCTTAAGAGAAGCTCCGCCTACGAGACCGCCGTCGATGTCTGGCTGCTTGAAGAGGTCATATGCAGTCTTTGCGTTGCAAGAACCGCCGTAAAGAATCTGCACGCCTTCAGCAACTTCAGCACTATAGCCTGCGATGAGCTTGCGGATGTTTGCGTGAACGTTCTGAGCGATTTCAGGAGTTGCGGTCTTGCCGGTTCCGATAGCCCAAATTGGTTCGTATGCGATAACGGCGTTCTTGAAAGAATCGATGCCGTTTTCATCAATGACAGCCTTGAGCTGAGCTTCGCAGACTGCATTGGTCTGACCAGCTTCAAACTGCTCGAGGCTTTCGCCGATGCAAAGTACAGGAACGAGACCTGCAGCCTGAATAGCCTTGAACTTGGCAGCAACGACTGCATCGGTTTCGTTGTGAAGAGCGCGGCGCTCGGAATGACCTACAAGTGCGTACTTGCAGCCGAATTCCTTGATCATTACAGGAGAATTTTCGCCGGTGAAAGCGCCAGAATTGTGGATGTCGGCGTCTTCGGAACCATACTTGAGAGCGGAATCCTTGGCAAGAGCTTCAACGGTGCCGATGAAGATGGCAGGAGCGCAAACCGCTACTTCAACCTTGGAATTGTCGGCAGCCGGCTTGAGAAGAGCGTTTACGAGCTCGGTTACGGATGCCTTGGTGCCATTGAGCTTCCAGTTGCCCATGACGAGTGGTGTTCTCATGATTTTCTCCAGAATACAATTCATTAGGATAGCGGTATTTTACCGGAAAACGCCGCATCGCTAGCAAATCCAGGATAAATGATCCCGCTTGTCTTTGCTTCCTAATTAAAATCTTCGTGGTGTTTTGTTTATCAATAAGTTTTAGAAGTATAGGCGGAGGAATCATGAGAGCGCACGTCCGGGTTCAGAAAGGGCTTCGCAAAGCCGTCTGCGAGGACGCGGTGCTAGCAGGGGGCGAAATTATCAATAACGGCTATCGCGAGATAGAGCTCGCAAGACCCTTCAGTATTCTTGTAGCCGACGGCGTCGGAGGAAACAGCGGAGCCGCTGAGGCTTCAAGATTCGTCGCTGAAAGAGCTGCGACGCTTTCTCCTGCCTGTTCAAGAGACGCACTGCGGTCTTTTGTCTATAACACCAACAAATCCCTTCTTCTTGCGGGAGAGAACCGCGGCATGCCCGATATGGCGACGACCATGACGTTTTTGTGCGCAGGTCCCCAGGACACAAGGTTCGCTCAAGTCGGCAATACTCGCCTTTATATCGAAGAAGGCGGACGTCTTCGGCAGATGAGCCGCGATCAGACTACATTCCAGTATTTTCTGGATCGCCATGATATGAAATCGGCCTGCGCCTGCAACCGCAGCGAATTGCGCGGCTTTATGGGCGGCGGCA
>JAZQPH010000379.1:0-1517 GCA_045628385.1 Succinivibrionaceae bacterium | reverse complement strand
TCCCGAACTTGCGTCAAAACTAATCGAAAAAGCAGCCAAGGCAGGACATGCCGATGCGCAGAATGCATTAGGCATGAGACTGCTTGGAAAGGAAATTCCAGAAACAGACAAAGCACTCGTATGGCTGCACAAAGCCGCATCCCAGCAGCACACAAGCGCTATGGTCGAGATCGGCAAGCTATATCTTGCGCAAAACACGGCAGAAGCCGAGAGATGGTTCAAAAAAGCGGCGGCGCGCGGCAGTGCCGACGCCATGAGACATTTATGCGATTTATACGAGCATGGCGCCAAGGGAGTCAAAAAAGATCCGCAGGCAGCCATGGCTTATGCAAAACTTTGGGCAGAAACCGAAAAAGAAACCGGCTCATGCCGGCTTGCCGATTATCTGATGGCAGGCATCGGCTGCAGCCCCGATCCTGAAGCTGCAAGAGAAATCCGCAACAATTGCCCAAACGGCAAAGAATGATTGTTTCTTAAAAATGATTTTTGGGAGCTTCGCGCCAAATATATATAATTGCATGCGACACTGGGATTTGAATGCCCAATGCTTGCTTTAATTGAACTTTAATCGGATTTTCACACCATGAACGGATGCACACTCTTGTTGCTGACCGTCGGTTATTTCGTAGTTTTTTACTTTCTTTACGGAAAATTTCTCGCCAAAAGACTCGGCATAGATCCTAAAAGAAAAACCCCTGCGGAAACCATGACCGACGGCAGGGACTACACCAAAACCCCGCCTTACGTTCTCTTCGGACATCACTTCGCATCAATTGCGGGCGCAGGTCCCATCGTAGGCCCTATCCTTGCTGCAGAACTTGGCTGGGTTCCCGCGCTGATCTGGATTTTTGTCGGCTGCGTTTTTGTCGGCGCGATGCATGACATGGCTGCGCTGTTTCTGTCCGTCAGAAACCAAGGCAAATCGATACCATACGTTATCGAAAAACTCATCGGCTACAGCGGAAGAATTCTCTTCTCCATTTTTTGCTGGACCGCGCTTGTTCTTGTGGTCGCAATCTTTGCTCTGATGATAGCCGAGATTTTTGTCAAATTCCCTTCGGTCGCCACGGCATCCTTGGGATTCATCGCTCTTGCGCCGATCTTCGGAGCCTGCGTCAACTCAAAATTCTTGGGATTCGGATTGGCGTCATGCATATTCGTGCCGCTCACATTCATGATGGTATGGGTCGGCGTGACCTTTCCTATGGACGTGCAGTCGCCTTTGGGTTTCGACAAAGAATCCGCTCTGTGGTTCTGGCTCGCAATACTGGCTGTTTATGCATTCGTGGCATAGGTCGTTCCGGCGCATTCGCTTTTGCAGCCGCGCGATTATCTCAATTCGTTCCTGCTCTATGCACTTGCCATCCTCGGCATTCTCGGAGTTCTTTTCTGTGCTCCTGAGATCGCGCAGCCAGGGTATTTGGGGCTTCACGTCACAGGCGCCAACGGACAAGAAAAATCGGTTATTCCGACAATCTTCATTGTCATTGCCTGCGGTGCCTGCTCGGGTTTCCACT
>JAZQPH010000378.1:0-9904 GCA_045628385.1 Succinivibrionaceae bacterium | reverse complement strand
GGCTGCTGCTTTTGTTTCGTCGGGCCGCATTCGCGAGCTTTTGGAAGAAAAGCCAGGACTTGAGGATTCTGATGTAGCCTTTGACGGCTCGTTCGACGGCTCGGTAACTCTTAAAAACGATTCTTTTTGCTATGCGGGAAGAGACGCATGCGCATTAAAAAATCTGAATCTTGAGATTATGCCAGGTACCAGAATTGCGATTATCGGAACTTCGGGATCTGGAAAAAGCACGCTCGCAGGAATTTTGGCGAGATTTTATGATCCGACTGACGGCGAGGTGCTGTTCGGGGGGATTCCTGGAAAGGACAGAACCTTAAAATCGATACGCGATTCAATCGTCGTTGCGGGGCAGGATGCGGGGCTGTTTTCTGGAACGGTGCTTGATAATTTAATTCCGTCGGGGGCTGACAGAACAGAAGAAGAAATAGCTCAAGCTCTGTCGGATGCAGGAGCCGACTTTGTTCATGATCTTAAAGGAGGATTGCTTGCAACCGTAGGAAGGGGCGGAGAAGGGCTATCTGGCGGTCAGCGGCAGAGAATCAGCATAGCAAGGGCCTTGCTTGCAGATCCCGAAACTTTGATCCTTGATGATTGCACGTCTGCTCTTGATTCTGTGACGGAAGATGCCGTTTTGAATGCTATTTTGACCCGTGACGGGCGACGTTCGATTGTTTTGACAACGCAGAGGGTGCCGGTTGCAAAACGCATGGACAAAATTATCTGCATGAATGAAGGAATGATTGCGGGCATAGGCTCGCACGAGGAACTTATGGCTTCGTGCGCCGAGTACAGGAGGCTTTGCGATGGCAACAGATTCTGCGCCTAAACAGCAATCGGGAATGAATTTTCGCGGTCCTGGGCCAGGCGGCATGCTGTCGGGAGCTAAAAAAAGAGCGAAGAATCCTCTTGCAGTTGCCAAGCGCCTTGCAGCGCTCATATCGAGAGCATGCCGCGGCCTTTGGCTGGTGGTGCCTGTTGCGATATTGGCGGCCTTGCCAGCCGTATTGATACCTCCTGCCGTAGGCGATGCCGTTGCGATGGCAGCAAGCGGACTGGGGGAATTGAAAACGGCGCTGATCGTGCTGGCCTTTCTTTACGTGTCCGATGCGGCTCTTCGCATGCTGCAGATGCTCGTTCCCGCATTTTTCGGGCAAGGAATCAGCCATGCCGTGCGCGCTGAAGTGTTTGACGCCGCGATAAGAGCGCGCGATCGCACGGGCGCATTCGGAAAATCAGGCGATGCCATGAGCCGCATAACAAGCGATGCCAACAGCGTAGGCATGACGCTTACTATGTCTCTTTCCATGCTTTCGACGCAGATTATCGTGATTTGCGGCATTGCGGCTTCCATGCTGTCGATGAGTCCGATCGTTACTGCGTCATGCGCCGCGTTTTTGCTGCCTTTGTTCATTGCTGTCAAGAAAATCACAGCATCGGCAAGGAGACTGTTTTTAATGCGACAGAAAAAACTCGGAAAACTCAGTTCCGTGGCTGAAGAAAGCATCTCGAGCATGCGGGCTCTTGCGGCATCCGGCGCATCCGAACGATTTTTAAAAACTTACCTCCGAGAGAGCGAGCGGTTCCGAAAGATATCGGAACTTGCGGCAGTGCGCTCTGGCGCGCTGATGCCGATTATCGGCTCGATAAGCAACCTTGCATTTGCGGCGGTTGCCACGGTATCGGGAATTTTGATGGCGCGCGGGCACATAGATGCGGCGGCGGCATCGGCTTTTTTGCTTTACGTGCGCCAGTTTATCCGGCCTTTTGTCGATATAGCGGGCACATGGAATTCATTTCAGTCGGCGCTTGCCGGGGCAGAACGAGTCATCGAGGCAAGCGATCTGCCGCGTGAAGATTCCTTTGCGTCGGCGGACGGACATCTTCGGATCTCGGGCTCTCTTGAACTTCGCAATGTTACTTTTTCATACCCCGGCGCGGACAGACCTGCACTAAAGGATGTGTCGATTAAGATACCTTCGGGAACGAAAGTTGCGATTGTCGGCGAAACGGGGTGCGGAAAAACAACGCTTATAGGCCTGTTCAACCGTATGCGCGATCCCGATGAAGGCGCTGTTCTGATTGACGGCGCTGATGCCGGATCGTATGCGCTTTCGGATCTTCGAAGACAATTTGCGGTGGTGCCTCAGGAACCGTGCCTGTTTGAAGGCTCCGTCAGGGAAAATATCGCTTTTGGGCGAGGCCTGTCGCAAGAGCGCATTGATGCGGCCTGCGAGCTTGCCGGGATGAGAAGAATGCTTTCGGCACTTCCTGGCGGACTTGATTTTCGCCTTACCGCCGGCGGTACCGAACTTAGTTTGGGCGAACGTCAGCAGATAGCAATTGCAAGAGCCGCTGCATCCGATGCTCCTGTCATTCTTCTTGACGAAGCCACCGCGTCCGTCGATCCGCTGACTGAAGCGGAAATATCCGCAGCTTTGGTAGAAACCTCGTCGGGAAGAACCACGGTATTTATTTCCCACAGGCTTTCGTCGGCATCGGGCGCCGATCTCATTGTCGTTTTGGATCGCGGGGCGGTAGCCGAATGCGGAACGCACGTGGAACTTATCGGGCTTGACGGAATATATGCGAAAATGTGGCGCGCAAGGTTTGCCGACAGGGAGGCTGTTTCTTGGAAGGATATGTGATAAATGCAGGCGGCGAAAGCATCACGGTTTTGATAACGAGGACGCGATCGCGCTGCAAGATAACCTACAGGCCGGATGCCAAATATGTCGGGCGCATCAGGGCAACAGTTCCTTATTTCATGCCGCCTAAAGATATCGAGAAATTTTTTGCCGAGCGCTTCGGACTTCTTAAAGAGCAGCTGAACAGATCAAAAGAATCTATGTGCATGCATGGTTTTGCGTCGGGAGAGTTTGTGCCTTTTTTCGGCAGCAATCTGCTTCTGAAAGTCCGCAGAATCGCCGATTCTCCCCAAAAAGGCTGCCGACACGAGATTTCTTCTGGAGAATTTATTCTGGATTTGCTTGGCGAATACGCAACCGATCCGAACATCACAGACAACAGCGCTTTCAGAGGCATCTGCGCGCAAGAAGTTAGGTTAAGGGCGTGCGGATACATCAATAAATATGCATCCGCCATGGATGCCAGAGTGGGAAAACTAACCGTTCGCGACATGGATTCAAGATGGGGTTCGGTACGTCCCAAACAGTATTCGATGTCCCTTGCCTCAAAACTTTTCATGTACCCCGAATGCTGCCTTGAAGCCGTAGTGGTGCATGAGCTTGCTCATTACAAATATCTCAATCATTCTCAGCTATTTTATGATCGGATGACGGAGTTCTTGCCGTCATGGAGAGGCCCCGACGCGCTTCTTGACAGCAAAACATATCCATATGAAAGAATGGCAAGGCTGCGAATGGGGGAAAACGAGCCGCTGACTATCTGATTCAACTTCCGAAATTCTTGTATAAAATGCGACTTGATTCGGCGCATATCCGCTAAAGCGGACCTGACGATTTCCGATATGAATTATAGGTAATCGGGAAAGTGCGGCAATCATGGAGGCAAAAATGGCTTTGTACATGACCAATGTTGCCTCTTTGTCGGCGCAGCGCAGCCTGTCAAAGGCAACGAAATCTCTTAACACGTCATATCAGCGTCTTGCTTCCGGACGGCGCATAAATTCTGCCAAAGACGATGCGGCGGGTCTTCAGATAGCAAACCGCATGACCAGCCAGATCAACGGCCTCACCCAGGCAAACCGCAACGCCAACGATGCCATTTCCATGTGCCAGACCGCCGAAGGCGCCTTGGACGAGGTTTCCAACATGATGCAGCGATTGCGCGTTTTGGCCTTGCAGTCGGCAAACGGCACGAACAGCGATTACGAGCGCGAAGCAATGCAGGCAGAAGTAAAAGAACTGACCGAAGAGATAGTGCGCATCGGAAGAGATACCAGTTTTGGCGGCAATATCGGCCTGTTCGGCTCGGACTCTCAGACTTCCTTTCAGGTCGGAGCCTACGCCAATCAGGTCATAACTCTCGACATGCAGGCCATGTCGAGCATGGCAAGTTTCGGCGGGCAATCCATTACTTGCCTGAGTCTTTTGACCGCGGATTCATCGCAAGACGCCATCGGCAGTCTGGACGACATGATCAAGAACGTCGATTCATACAGAGCCAGGCTCGGAGCCGTGCAGAACAGGATGGAGTACACGATTTCGAGCAACGAGATCGCAATCGAAAACGCCACGGAATCTCGGGCTCGCATCATGGATACCGACTACGCCGCCGAAACCGCAAATCTCGCGCAGCAAAGCATTCTGCAGCAGATTGCCGCCAGCATTTTGGCGCAGGCCAATTCGCAGAAATCTCTTATTCTTTCCCTTATCGGCGGTTAGCCTGACGAGTTCTTGCCGTCCATAATTCAAATCTTTTCCAAGAGAATTATCTATAAGAAAAAACTATAGATCCGCCCAGCCATATAGTATTAGCCAAAATATCCGAATATCACTACAATAGCACGCAGCCGGCGTGAGCTGATATGTACTGTTGCAAGACAGCTTGTTTCGTCGGCGGCAGACATCCTGCCGATATGCTGATTTCGGTCTCCGCAAGGGGCAAAGAAGGAACCCGGTAGCAATCCGGGGCTGACGCGCAGCGGTAATAGGGACGCCTTCGCAATCGCACTGAATTTATTTTGGGAAGCGGCGCGGGCGGTTAGGCACCTTGAGCCCGAAGACTTGCCGAAATTTGCTTAATTTCCCAGTTCGCGAATAACATACGGAAAAACAACTCATGAAAATTTCATTTACGGGTGCCGTTTCGGTTCTCCCGTTGCTTTTTGTCTCTGGTTTGTCCCAGGCCGACTCGGTTTATGATACGGATGCAGTCGTCGTAACGGCAAGCCGCATGAGCGAAACGGCGTCTTCTTCCTTGTCTCCGGTCGTTGTGATTACGGCCGAAGACATCGAGCGCTATCAGATCACTTCTTTCGCCGATTTGGCATCAAGGCTTCCAGGGATCGATCTCTATAGAGCAGGCGGTCGCGGACAAAATTCGAATCTGCAGGTTCGCGGAGGTTCATCTGCCGATGCTTTGGTTCTCGTAAACGGTGTCAAAATCAATTCGGCATACGATCGAAAAGCTTATTTGGAAAGAATTCCGGTCAATCAGATCGAAAGAGTCGAATACGTCCGCGGCGCGAGAGCCGCGCTTTACGGAAGCGGCACGGGATCTGCGGTAATCAATATCATCACAAGGCCAGGATTCGGCGAAAAAGAAATCCGAGTTTCCGGCCGTTACAGCAAATATCTTAACCGCCAGGGATCCGTCAGCGTGAAACTGGCGCCTACCGAAAACAGCGAACTCAAGATAGCAGTTGGCGCAGAAAAAGAACGCGGGTATAACGTTCACCCTGTTGATGGATTTAACGACGGAGACAAACACGGTTTCCAGCAGTCGAATCTCATGATTGATTATCAGCATGCATTGGGTGATTTTACGCTTTTTGCGAATGCTTCCTTGATTAAATCCAAGTCGCAGTTTGATTCATCGAGCGCTGATTATTATTGGCATGAATACGACGGCAACGAATTTTTCAATGCGTCTTTTGATGCGGGCGTAAGTTACGATTCCGATTTCTATTCCGGCAAACTGAAGTTCAATTATCAAAAAACCGACGATTACATGCAGATTGTGAAATCGCCTTACCCTGACGATTCAAAGCATGACAACACTCCGATTCATGTAAGAACTCTCGGAGCCAACTGGACGAACGTATTTACGCTCTCCGAGAAAATTACGCTTGCCGCTGGTGCGGATATCACAAGCGACAGACTCATGTCTAATTCCAAAGCGTACTATGCGCCGATCAAGCCTGAACATGAACGCATCTCGAACCAGGGCATTTTTGCCATGGCGCAGTACGGGGCAAATTCAAGCGACGGTTTTCGCGCTGAAGCATCCGGCCGATACGATCACAACACTCAGTTCGGCGGACATTGGACCGGACAGGGCGGCATCGGCTATTACTTCGGTGAGGGGTTCAGAACGTCTCTTAGATACGGAAGTTCGTTCTCGGCTCCAGGATTTTCTGAACTGTACTATCCGTGCTCTTGGGGCACCGATTGCGGCGGCAACCCGAATCTTAAGCCCGAGAAAGGCAATTCGCTGGAATTGGCCTTTTTCGGAAAGGTTGCGGGACTTGAATGGAGACTCGCAGGTTACGAAAACCGCTATCGCGAACGCATCATTTACGATCTGTCTTCGATGAGATACATGAACATCGCCAAAGCCAGAATCAGAGGCGCCGAACTTGAACTGTCCAAGCGCTTTGCCCTTGAAGACGGCTGGATCGGTTTTTCGATATACGGAGACGTCAAGTCAGCAAGAAACAAGAGCGACGATGTCAGAATCCCTCTCATCCCGCGCCGTTCTTTGAAATTGCTCGCCGATTACAAAAAAGGCGGCTTTGACGCTTCTGCAAGCATCCTGGCTTATAGTTCCAAAGCGTATTCGTCAAGTTCGGACAGACGCATAGGCGGGTATGCTATTTGGAATTTTGCGGTCGGATATCAGTTTGAATCGGGATTTAGGATTTTCGGAAAATTGGATAACGCATTCGGCAAGCAATACGAACTTGCCAAGGGCTACAAAACTCCTGAATCCGTATGGTCATTGGGATTTGAATTCAAATATTGATAGCTGGCGGGCGCTGATGCAGCGCCTTTAAGCGATTCTCGGCGGGTTCTCTTCAGGACCCGCCTTTTTTTAAAGTTCTGGGATGGGCTCGTTGCGGTACTGGCAATAAACGAAAAACTAGCGCAGATGCTTTAAAACATAGCGGCATGCATGTCTTTTATTTCGCATTATGAAAAAATGACCCCGCCTTGTATTTCTTGAAGCGGGGGCAGCGTTCTTCTTTTCAAACTGCCGCGGCCAGCTAAAGCGAGCGAAGTTTGGACAGCTGCGTTAATAATGACTACTCAAACTTTATCCCGCTTACCAGGTATTTAAGTTTTTCAAGTTCGTCGCGGCAAGATGCAATTTCTGAATTCACGCTATTTATTGCATCGGAGAATGAATTAGACGCCTGAGACAAAGCTGACATATTCTGAGAAATTTGTTCACATGCCATTTGCTGAGAACCTGAAGAATTTGAAATGCTGGTCAATTCTGACAACAAATTTTCTCCGTTCTCGATGATGCAGTTGATTGACTGATCGATATCCCCGGATCTTGAATTCAGTTCGTTCATATTTTCGAGGTTATTGGTCATGGAATTGTTGGAAACGTTAGCTTCGGTCTGAATTTGCGAAACAATAGCATCAATTTCCTTTGTTGAATTTGCCGTTTTTTCAGCAAGCGTCCTGACTTCATCTGCAACGACGGCAAATCCGCGTCCCGCTTCGCCAGCGCGGGCAGCTTCGATAGAGGCGTTGAGGGCAAGGAGATTGGTCTGTGATGCGATTTGATTGATTGTCGCGACTATCGAGCCCACGCTGCCAGAGGATTGTTTGAGTTTATCGATCTGATCGGCCACTTCCTTGGTTTTTTGCTGCTGATTTCCGATCAAGCGAATGACTTCTTTAATTGTTTGAGAACTGATTTGAACGGTGTCATTTGAATTCACGGCAGAGAGTTTCAGAGATTCGCACTTATCGGCAATTTCGGATGAAGAAGAAACGAGATCGATGGAGGATTGAACAACAGTTTCCGTAACCTCTCTTGTATTGTTTGCAACGGCATTTAAATGCGTAGTTACGTCGGCGACAGAATTAATGTTTTCTTCAATTTGAACTACGGATTCGTTAAGTCCCTTTGTAAGAAGCGCAAGCTTTTCACGCATGTTTTCAATTTCAGACAACATTGTCGCAGTTTCGGTTTTTTCGCCTGAAATTTCAATTTTATGACTTAAATCGCCGTCAGCTATTTTCTTTGCAATATCGATTGTATTTTTGATTGGGGATGTTATGGAACGCTCTAAAATAAAAGCAATAACCATTGAAATTGCAATTGTCAAAATAGAGATTATGATGGCTATCTGCAGATGGTTTCCTTTCACCATATCAGAAGCTGCGTTATTTGCAATTGCGATTTGTTTTGAAACGATAGAATTTGAAGCTTCAATCAATACATCGTATATTGAAGTTAATTCGTCATAAATTTCACCAGACTTTTCAAAGTCTTTTTTCTTTGAGGCAATAAACAGCCGATCAATCTCTAAATATGGATGAATATTTTTATCTATAATATTTATGTCATCAGCATATTCGGTCGATTTTTTGATTTCTTTAAACGTGGACAACAGAACTTCTTTTAGATTTCTGATTTCTTGTTCTGTACCAGTTTCTGTCACTGATTGATCGCGCAAATCGTAAGTCAGGGTGTCCATTTTTACGAGGGCTCTGCTGAAACTTTCGGTGATTTGATAATTTTTTTCGAGCTGTTCATGAATTACTTTAAGCGTATTGCGATTGCTATTAATAATGCTTATCACGACACCGGTAAGCATCAGTGTCAGCATTATTGTTATCATAAATGAAAAATAAATTTTAAATTTAATTGATAGGTTGTTAATCATGATTGCCTCTAAACTTTAAACTACACGAGTTTAGCACGCACGCGCATGCAATAGTGTGATGATTAGCAATAATCAATTTTGAAATATTGATGAATAGCGCGAAGGATTTACACAAATAAATTGCGTTGATAAGAGGGATTCAAATAGTTCTTTAATGTCATTTATTCCGTTTATGCAACTATATTTAATTGTTTATTTGTAATTTTGCGCAATATTGTATTATCTAATACGAAATAATTTTAAAATATGTTTTAAACGCCGATTTGTTCAGTTGATGCCATCGATCAAACAATCGATGCGTCCGTTGGAACATAATGTTCGGCATAAAAATGAAACAGGGCAAGATCATGACCATTCCATACGGCAGACAGCAAATAGACAAAGATGACATAGATGCGGTCGTCGCGGCGCTTAAATCCCCGCTCATAACTCAGGGACCGCTCGTGACAGTGTTTGAAAACGACGTTGCGGCATATTGCGGCGCGAAGCATGCCGTCGCCGTAAATTCTGGCACGGCGGCTCTTCATGTGGCTTGTCTTGCGATGGGCCTCGGTGCCGGTGATTTGGTATGGACTACACCGATAACGTTCGTTGCCTCGGCAAACTGTGCTCGCTATTGCGGAGCCGACGTGGATTTTGTCGATGTTGAGCCTGATACGGGCAATATGAGCGCGGACGCTCTTGAGGCAAAACTCAAGAGCGCGTGCAGATTGCCGAAAATATTGATTGTCGTTCACCTGGCGGGAACCCCTGCGGATATGGAACGGATTCATGAGCTCGCTTCCAGCCGCGGAATTAGGATTATCGAGGACGCCTGCCATGCTTTGGGCGCAAAATATAAAGCATCGGTTACAGGCGACTGTTCGTACTGCGACGCCACCGTATTCAGCTTCCATCCCGTGAAGGCTATAACTACCGGCGAAGGCGGCATGGTGACGACAAATGACAGAGAATTGGCCAAAAGATGCAGGCTGTACGCAAGCCACGGAGTGACGAGAGATCCTGAACTTATGGAGCGCAATCCAGACGGCGACTGGGCTTATGATCAGGTCGACCTCGGATTTAATTACCGCATGCCCGACATCAATGCTGCGCTCGGCATATCCCAGCTGAAAAAACTCGACGGATGGATTGCCAAACGTAACGAGTATGCGGGTTTGTATGACGAGGCTTTAAAGAGTTTGGGCATAGGGCTGCCGAGGGTTGATGAAGACAGGCTGAGCGCACGTCATATTTACGTCATAAGGGTTCATGCGGACAGTCGAAAGAAGATATTCGATGCTCTTCGCAGACAGGCCATATGGTGCAATGTGCATTATGCGCCCGTGTATCGACAGACGTACTATGCTGCAATGG
>JAZQPH010000377.1:0-2861 GCA_045628385.1 Succinivibrionaceae bacterium | reverse complement strand
AATCAAATGTAGCTTTGACATTGCGGCAAGCATATGACAAAACGAAGATACCGTTCGTAATTATCATAGACGAATGGGACTGCATAATAAGAAACAGCGATGACCAGAAACTGGTTCATGAATATTTGCAATTTCTTCATGAATTGTTTAAGTCCAAAGAATCCAAAGCTTTTTTGGCTTTGGGCTATATTACAGGCATTCTGCCTATAAAAAAAATCAAAGATGAATCTGCATTAAACAACTTCGAAGAATTTACCATGTTAAATTCTCATCCTATATCTGAATATTTTGGATTTACCGAAGACGAAGTAAAAACTCTCTGCAAAGAATATGCGATGGACTATGAATGCATGAGAAACTGGTATGACGGTTACCTCATAGATGGCATGCATATGTCTAATCCTAATTCTGTAGTTACAGCGATACGCAAACAAGCCTATGAAGCATATTGGAAAAACACTTCCGCTTTTGAAACCATAAACAACTATATAACCTTGAATTACGACGGATTAAAAGATGACGTTGTGAGCATGCTTTCGGGCAATAAAGTCACAGTAAATACCGAGAGTTTTTCAAACGATTTGAATTCGATTTCCTCAAAAGACGAAGCTTTGACTGCATTATTGCATCTTGGTTATCTTGCTTACGAAAAAGCTGGAGAAGAGGAGTGCGCATACATTCCTAATTATGAAGTAAAAAAAGCCTATCAGGCGGCATTGCAAAAAGGGTCATGGGCTGAGATAGCCAAATCAATTTCCGCATGCAATGCATTATTAAAAGCAACGATTGCCGAAGAATCAGAAAAAGTGGCAGAACTTATCGAAATGGCTCATGACGCATATTCTTCGGCATTGAAGTACAACGACGAAAACCCGCTCGCTTGCGTTCTGACCATGGCTTATTTTACTGCCCCCGCCTATTACAACGTCGTAAGAGAATTTCCTTCTGGCAAAGGCTTTGCCGATTTTGCATTTATTCCGAGAGCTGATGCTGGTTCTCGCCCCGCGATGGTAGTTGAGCTTAAATACGATAAAGCGGCGGAAACGGCCATTAAGCAAATCAAAGACAAACGTTATGCTGGCGCGTTGAAGGGATATGCCGGAAAAACACTTTTGGTCGGTATTAATTACGACAAGGGTGCTGACGACAAAAAGCATGCTTGCATAATTGAGGAGTTCAAAGAATAATCTGATGTTTGTTAAGCATGGATTATGAATTTTACAGCGGTCGAGTTCTATGTGTTTTTCGGAGTAAAAAAATGCCGGTATTACCGGCATTTTTTGAGATTTCAGCAATTCAGGCTTAGAACCCTTGGAAATGTTCTTTCTTTTCGTTGCCGTCGCCGTAGTCTTTCTTAAAGCGGCAGCCGCCTCCGATCGGATTGCCGTCTTTGTCTTTTCCGCCTTCAGGCTGGCAGTGCATGTAAAAAATCGGCGTATCCTTCCATTCTGCTTTTGGAAACTGAATCATGAATACATTATCTTCTGTCTTATAAAGCGACCCATCAAGCTTGATGTCCGAGGTAAGGATGACTACTGCAATGAAGACAACAAGAATGTAAAGTATTTTGAACATGAGTGATTTTGCCTCTGACAGTTTGGCCTGCGCCGTAATTGTGATGAATGTATCGTTTGATCCGTGATCAGTTACGCAATTATACTCTAAGTCGAATTTTATTTAACTGTTTTTTGAACAGCTTTTCTGCATTTTAATGATCGTTGCGCATACGGAAAAAAGGCATCTGCAAATATGATTTGAGTAAATCATGCAATCATGCCTTAAAATTGCCAAGTTTATTGCGAGGTATACCATGGGAAAATACGATTCAAACCGTTTTTCAACCGCACCGATGCTGGATTGGTCAGACAGACATTGCCGGGCATTTTGGCGCAGAATGACCAAGAAGGCGGTACTGTATACCGAAATGATAACCACGGGCGCCATAATTCACGGCAAGCAGGACTATCTGTATGAAAATGCCGGCGGTTATCCTGTTGCGCTTCAGCTCGGCGGCTGCGTTCCCGAAGATCTT
This sequence comes from Succinivibrionaceae bacterium, assembly GCA_045628385.1. Lineage (GTDB taxonomy): Bacteria > Pseudomonadota > Gammaproteobacteria > Enterobacterales > Succinivibrionaceae > JAZQPH01. Next base: position 829 of record JAZQPH010000377.1, on the reverse strand, counting down.
GCCAAGTGCGCAAAACTTGGAGAAGAACGAGGTTATACGGAGATAAACCTTAACTGCGGCTGTCCGTCCGATCGCGTGCAGAACGGAGGTTTCGGAGCATCTTTGATGCTTGATGCTCCGCTCGTCGCGAGATGCGTTTCGGCAATGAAAGAGGCTGTGAATTTTGTTCCTGTGACCGTCAAGTGCAGGATAGGCGTCGACAATCACGATTCTTATGAATTTTTGTGCGCATTCATCGAGACAGTAAAGAATGCAGGATGCGATCATTTCATCGTTCATGCGAGAAAAGCTTGGCTTTCAGGACTCAGTCCCAGGGACAACCGCACGATTCCCCCGCTAATCTATGACACCGTATACAGATTGAAGAACGATTATCCAGATTTGTACATATCCATAAACGGCGGGATAGAAACTATTCCTTCTGCAATAGATCATTTAAAAAATGTCGACGGGGTCATGATCGGCCGTGCCGCATATCAGAATTCGTATAACGTGCTTACGAGAGTCGACAGAGACATATTCGGAGATGAATCGTCTTTAATCCCCGAACGAGACGAAATCCTCGAATGGCTTATCGAATACGCAGAAAAACAGGTAGCTGCCGGCGAAAAACTGTCATCGATAACAAGGCATGTTCTTGATCTTTATAACGGCCTTCCGGGGGCTAAAGCTTTTAGACGAGTGCTGAGCGTAGAAGGACCGAAGAAAGGCGCGGATTCTTCCGTCATAAAAAAGGCTTTTGAGGAAATGAAAAAGGCAGCGGCAGAACAGGAAAGAAGAGACAAGTCGGATCGAAGCCATGTCGGGCTGTGAGCCAAGGAGGTGAACT
>JAZQPH010000376.1:0-8349 GCA_045628385.1 Succinivibrionaceae bacterium | reverse complement strand
ATTTAGGAATACTACATTTCTAAGTTCATGTGTAACATACATTCCATCCACAATACTAAAGATAATTGGTTGGAAATGATTTACAGCGAGCAATATGAACTGAAATGCTATGATAAATACATCAGCTAATAAATAATACTTTGCGTATTTAATCTTTGATCCAAGATATTTCAGAACATATAAAAGCCAAAAGAAAGTTGTAAGTACGGTAGAGCAATGAAATATGTTCGATGCACAATAAAACATCCTTTCATTACTTATTACTTGCGAAGAGCATAACCCCCAGAAAAAATCTTGAAGACAAAAATATATAACCCAGCAGATCAAAACTCGGAACCACTTGACGACGGATGATTCGGTTTTGTTTGTGAGACAGTCGGTGACAAGGATGAATATCAGGACAATGGCGAAAACCACTACGGAAACCCAATACATATTACTAGCCATCAATACCTCACGCAATCTCGAGAAAATTGGCAATATGGACAGTATACAAGATTTCCTACATTGAACATGTAGCCACTCTCGAAGGCATCGCACAACAACCTGATGCACATTCATAAAGGGAATGACACAGAAATGATCTACTTGCGCCACCCGGCAAACAAGGGACGCACAATCATGTATCCCTGCGAAGGGGCGCTATCTCATAGGGTTAGCAAGAAAGCCCCACCCAACCTATAGCGCCAGTACCGAAATGGTTATTTTGATGCCATTGCGCAAATAATAAAGGATGTCACCATCTGCTATTTTTTATACTGATTCCAAGCTTCACCCTTAAGTTTGAACCACTCGGTAGAACCATACTTTATGAAAAAGGCATTTGTGCTTTCGGATACGGGAGCGGTTTCGGGAAGATTTGACAGAATTTCTTCATAACCTTTTCCGCCGCTGGCATACACATTGTCCTCGATGGCTCTCTTTATCAATTCAGCAATCGCCATATGGCTGTGGTATCCGCCGATCTTTTTCATCGTCTCGCTCTTCGGCAAACCGAAGAAACGAACGTACACGGGAATATCGGTTATCTTCGTTGACGGAATTTCACGCAGTTTTGCAATCTGCATTTTGTCGCCTCTGATCGCCGCGCCGTGCTCCGGAAGAAGAATCAGCAGCGTTCTGTGGCCGGACTGCTCAAGTTTCGACATGAAGAAATTCAGATCGTCTAAAAAGATCTTGAGTCTGGCGTTAAAGGACATGGTCCTTGATTCGCCCTCTTTTCTGTTTCCGTCATGAAGGGATATCAGATTGAAAAACGAGGCCCTGCCGTAATTTGGCTTGAGCGTTATTTCTTTGATGTATTGTTCGAAAAGATCCCTGTCGCTGAAAATCGGAGAATTGTCGAAACTTCTGTATTTTATCGTCAGCAGCTGCTGATTTTCGGGACGGGTCGTGAGTCCGCCATAGGACGCCAGGCTGCTGAGGTAATTGCCGTACTCGCCGTTGTGGTCCAAATAGACGCCGGTGGCAAATCCGAGTTTGTTAAGAGACGACAGAAGTTCGCACTCCTGCCTTCTTTCGCGGTACATCTCCGCTTCCGTTTCCTGACCGCATTGCGATCTTAAAAATCTCAAAGAAGCAGGCGTCGAATATGAAGTCGCTCCGGAAAAATTATCGAATTTGGCATCAAACGACCTAAATACAGGATGCGAAGTCATCGAGGCAGCATCCAGATCGTCGTTTGCAAGCGAACACACATTCAGAACCACTATGTCGAACGGTTCGAATCCGTCATTCAATTTGTCAGGCATGGACACGCGACGGCTGTGCTCAAACTCCAGGAAATTCGTCAAATAATCTTCCAGCACGGCGCTGCTTGCGGTTTTATTCATCTTCGGAATATCGGATGAATTCGATTGTGCCAAATTGCCGGATTCATTGGGTTCGCATTTTGCCAGCGCATCGTCCGACTGGTTTATAGAGGACTCGCCGTAATATGAGTAAACCGCAACTGCGATAAAACCCGTAAAGACGCACGTCGTAATCCTGATGAAATCTTTAAGTAGCACAGCTCCCGCGATGCATCCCACAAATCCGAAGAGTATCGGCAAGGAGACAAAATCAAGCAAGAAATTCAGCGCGTAGGAAAAAGAAAATCCTTCGAGATTCGATTTTTGCGCCAATATCTGCTCAATGCTCGGAAGGTAGCTGTCATGGTAAAGAAGCATGACGGCAAGAACGAGCCCTATGATATTTGCGGCAACCGACCATTTGCCTCTGAACCGTATGCACAAGAACACGGCAAGCGCCACGTTCTTATGAATGCAGAAGTTGATCATGCCCAAGAAAAACAGGACTATTTTAAAGACAAAGTAGCCGCTCCAAATGCCCAGTCCCTTAAATTCAATATTCATCAGCCTGTCGCGAAAGGACTTCTTCTTGTTTTTCGTGTCACTCATGATTTCTTACCATTCCTGCTGCGGCACAGGGACAAGAGGTCCCATCGGCAAATCGCCATTGAATCCGCCGAACGTATATCTGAAATAAATACCTGCTTCAAACGGAGAATAGTCGTCGCCCTTTGCGGCCTTTGCGTGAATACCGAGCACCAAACTGTCGGTAATGCGTCTTTCCAGACTTCCTTCGATCGCATATCCGAACGACGAATCGGAACTGCCGGAAAACGAAGCATTTCTGTCAGAGCGGTCAGGATAGATCAAAGAGCGTATCGGATAGCGGCTGCCGCCGTCCTTGCTGCTTCTTGACCATGAAGCCGATCCTTTGATTTCCCAGGACCAGTCGTCCAAACGCTTGCGCCAAGCAGCCGAAAGCCCCGCCGACAAATAATTCTGCGGAGAAAAATATCCGCCGTGACCGAGGAAGTATTCGGACAAATTTTTGTCAAAATGCCAGTACATAACGCTAGGCACGAGCGTAACCTGCTCGTTTGGTTTGTTAAGAACGTGATAATACCAGCCTGCGATCGCTTTGAACGCATTGTTGCTCTCGACGTTTGTTCCCGACAGGTGCTCATAGGACAGCGAACCCCAAAATCCGTCATCCTTCGTGCGCGCCCTGCTCAAAGACAGCTGAGCTCCCAGAGCTTTGACGGCACCGTAAGCAATTCCCGTCAGCGGATCATAATCGCCGTGGTAACTGAGGAGCGAATTGATCTTGGCTCTTCTGTAAGCCGTAAGATCGGCGCTGAATCCGAACAAATCAAAATTTCCGCCGAAGGAACCGACAAGGTCAATCGGAGCATATGAACCTTTGTTCGAATCGCGCTTTATTTTTGGAGCCGTGCCGATATCGAAGTGAAAAGTCTCCCCCGTCCAAGAGAAATTGAACAGCGGATTGACGAATTTATGTTTGTTTTCCGAACATCCCGTCTCATAGCACGAACCGTATCTGTCTTCGTACGGCATTCCCGACAGATGACCTTCGGAAAGAGCATACGTATCCACTTGGAATTTGGCCATGCCGCCGAGAAGTCCGAAATCAACGGACGCTAGAACATTGTGCCCGTATGCGTCAGAGTATCCCGAATGCCCAGAATCCCTGTACCCTTTGTAAGCAACCGTAAGCACAGGATGACGGTATTTGTAATTTTTCTCGGCTCGCGAGCGAAGAGATGAACTCAGCCAGTCAGCGTCTTCATCTGGGGTTCTGAGATCGCGCGTGTACAAAGAATCGTCCGCATACAGCGCGCTGTCGATGCCGCGGAGATTGGCAACAGCCGTCTTGTATAACGCATCTGATTCCTCGCGCCTGCCCACGGAATCATAAAAATCCGCCTTTTTCCGCAAAAACAGAGCATATTGCCTGTCGCCCGCACCGTTTGGCGAAACGGTTTCTCTTTCGAATATGTTGGCCTCTTGTTCCTGCATTCCCATCTCGCCGTAGGCATCGGCTAGAGCAGAAATGTCGCTTGCGCTCGAACTGTCGGCCTTTTGTTCGGCTTTCTTCAGGTATTCAAGCGCATCTTTGTCCATTCCAAGGCGGTGGGCGTTTCTTGCTGTGTCCGCCAAAAAGCCGGCAGACAGATCTTCGTAGTTTTTTTCGTTGTCGAGGATCGAACGCCTGACGGCATAGCTTTCTTCTGGCTTGCCGTCTTCCAAAAGCCAGTCGGCCAGAGTCTTTGAATATGACGGAGAATTTGCAGAAGAAAGTTTTTGATATGCCGCTTCAGTTTTGCCTTCGGCCCTCAAAACCTGAGCTTCATGCAATGTCTTTTGTTCAGCGACGTACGCTTCAGCCTTTGCTGCGGTGCCTGTAAACCCGGCTCTCTTGTATGATTCTCTTTCGATCTCGTACGCAGTAGGCTCAGCCGCCGCCTTTTCGGTTTTCTTGCTGTCCTTTTTGGAATCTGCGGCAGCAAGATTGACGTTGCGATTCATGAAAGCCTTCACTTTGCTTTCCGCAGCGTCATATTCGTCCAACTCGCAAAGAAGCAAAACTTCGGCGTAAAGGAATTCTTCGTTTGTTCCTTTATCAGCTCCGCCGTACCTGAAGAAAACTTCTTTTGCCGATTCTGCGTCGCCTGATTTTGCGTACAGGCGGCCGAGATCCAGAAGATTCCACGGATCCTGCGGACGCAGCTTGGCAATTGCCAGCCTGTCCTTGATCGCAGCTTGGATGTCTCCGCTCTTTGCCGCTTTGTCGGCCGCCTCAGCCAAAGCTTCGACCTTCATGGATGTTTCAAGATCGTTCAGGCGGTTTTTCAGATTTGCGTCCTTGGACGCATGCTTGGCAAGGACTTCTTTTGCCTTATGCGGTAAGCCGTTTTTCACAAGCAAAAGCGAATAAGGATCGGCATAAGCCTTGCTTGACAGCAGTTTAGCGCCGGCTGCTTCAAAAAATGACAGACCGTCGGACGCCGTGCCGCCATGTTCGGCGATCATCGCCGCAGTTCTGTATCGGAGCCAGGCATTTTGAGGATCGGCCGCGCAAGCCTGTTTGTACAGTTTGATCGCCTTCTCGGCATTTCCCGATTCTTCGGCCCTCTTGGCTTCGGCCACAATCAAATCGGCTTCGAGAGACTTCATCTGCCCAGCAATTCTTGCCGCCTCGGATTCTGATTCGTTTTTGGCAAGACTCACGGCTTTTGCCGCGCTTTGCCTGAACATTGCGGCATTGCCCTGCGTTGCATATATTCTGGCAAGCGTCGTATAAGGATACGGACTGTTCGGCATCGCTACGGCGCCCTCATTGCAATACCTGATAGCCGCGGCGACATCGCCTTTTGCCAAAGCAGCATCGGCTTTTCCCAAAATCGCGTACGACGATTCCTGCTTCAGTCTTTTTTCCCAGTACGGTCTGTCTGCGTGCTCGGGGGCCGTTTCGATCGCCTGTTTGATTTTGGCAATGCCCATAGCTTCTGTTTTGGCATCTTTTATCAGCCTAAGACCCTCATTGGCATATCCCGATGCCAGAATGTTATGCCGTTCTGCCTGCGCCTTCTTGGTAAGGTAAGTATTTTTGCTTGCCGTCACCAAAAGATTGTCTATGCCCTTAACAGCCTCATATTCGCGCCCTTCGATATTGCCCATGGCAAGAAAATAACGAAGCCTTAAGTTGTCCTCTAGCGGAGGACCCGAATAAATATCCTCGAGATCTTTGACGGCCAGCTCCCACGCGCCGTTGGTCTCATGCATAAAAAAAGGCTGCAGACGGACTCTCATGGCCGAATCGGTCACGGAATAAAATTCCTTTGCTTCGCGGCATTCGTAGTCGCTGCCCGATTCCGAACAAAGAATTTCTATGTCCTCGTAGGCAGATTCTCTCGATTTTCCGCCTTCTCTGATGCGGTGCTGAATTTCAAGAAGCCTGTAGTACGGAGATCTTCTGTCAAGAATGAGCGACAGTTTGTAAAGGGCCGTCTTTTCGAGTTCTTTGTCATATTTTTTCTGAGCAAAAAAGTTCTGCTCTTCCAAAAATGACTTTTGCTCAAGAAGAGTAGCTCTCGCGGCATCATTCAGAACCTCATCGGCGGAAGCCGAACAATAAAGTCCGACGATCGCCGCAAGCATAGAAATTTTTGTCTTCGTCAGCATCACGGATTCCTTAGTAACCTGCCTTGGACGTCAAAACCGTAATAACGGTTGAGATATCCTTCCGCAAATACAGTTATCGCACTGCGGTAATACCCGCTTTCCGTTTCTCCCGCCTTTTTCACGATTGTGTAGAAATAATTGGCAGGTTTGGAATTTGCGATTGACGGCACCGCCGATGCCATGAATGCCGTGCCTCCGTCGCCGTTCATCGAATCAAAATACATCGAATTGCTGTCAGGAACGGACAGAGTTTTGCCTACGCGCGCAAGATATTTATCAAGGCTGCCTATCAGAATTTTTCTGTTCGGATCGGCCTTGTTGGTGATGCCGTACCAAAGCGCTACTCTCAGAGCATCCCAGGAACCAAGGGCCTTTTCATCAATTATGAGTTCTCCGCGAGCGGTAAAACTTATCCAATCTGGAGCAAAGCCGTGTCCGAATGCCCTTGCGGTCACCGCAAGCGTATTTTGGCAGGCAACTTTGAGATTAGGGTCAAAGTCGCCGATCCTAGCCATGATAAACGGCGGATAATAGCTTGGATTCAGCGTGACTTTTCCGTTGCTCGAAACAAAGCCTCTTCTTCCTGGAATCAGCAGTTTTCCGAGAACTGGATGCTCGTACACGGAAGTTTGGGCAACGTTGGACAAAATAGCCCGCGCCTTTCCAAGATACTCCGCTTTGTCAAATATGCGGGCGGCTTCGATCAGCGAATATGCAATGAACAGATCGGCGTCAAGCGCATTGTTGTCATCCGCGATCTTTCCGTTTTCATATAGCCATGCGGGAAGATTATTTTCAAAAGCCCCCCCGCACAGATATTTTTCCGTCGCGGCGAGAACTTTTTCGAACATATCGCGGTCGCCGTTTGCAAGAGCGAAAAATAGCATGTAGGACTGGCCTTCGCTCGTCATCCTATTCTCGTCAAAGACAAGACCGTCGCGCACGTGATTTTTGACAAAATTTTCATATTCAATGAACTTTTGGCGCTCAAGCATCTCGGTGCGGGGAAGAGTTTCTTTTCCCTGCAGCTCATATGACGGATTTTTGTTCGCGACATTCACGGCCAAATCTTCAGCATAGGCTCCGAAAGCCAAACACGGTAATGCGATAAGCGCGATGCGCGCGGCTTTTATGGATTTTTTCATGATTGCGCGTCCTTGCCGTTATTGCCTTGATCGCTCTTAGCCGAGCCTGCTGAGGCAGCAGGCGATGTTGCAGCCTGAGCGTCCTTTTGCTTGCCCGCTGCAAGTCTCTTCGCCCTGAGTTTGTTCAGGAACCTGAATGCGAGATAGCAGAAGACAACCGATGCCAGGAGACAGCACAGCATGAGAAGCCACGGATTTTTAAGCAGCGGATACCATATGCGCTCATACCAAGGAAGATATCCGACGTAATAGGTGTCTCCGATATCCAGGTTGTTGGCTATGTCGTTTTTGATTATGGACACTGTTCCCAGCACGTCATCGGCCGTACGGTTGACCGTAAGATGACGGCAGAGATTTTCATATCCTTCGTCGCTGTCGGCGACAAGCGCAACCGCAGTCCTTTCTTTTTTAAGAGGCGATTCGAAAGACACAATGCCGCCGAGACCGCGGGAACTTAATTGCTGAACGGAACCGGTAGGAAGGTAGCGTTCGCGGCCGTTATAATCGATGCCGAAGAAATTATTCGGAAGATTAAATGTCTGCGATGTTTCGTTTAACACCAAATTGATGTTCTTTTGGGAAAACTCTTTGGTCTGCGGCAGATTTCCGATTATCAGAAGATCCTTATCCGCAACCTTTGCAAGCTCAGCCTCGCCAGGTTTGACGAGCACTTCCAGCTTGGTGGTCGGAAATCCCGTCTGTGAACCAATGCGGCCCAAAGCATTGAACAGAGTATTAAGTTCAGAAGAGCTTGAAGCATTGTCGACTATGGCAGCCGTGTTGCCCAAATCGGCATAAATGGAGAACGGATAGCCCGCCTGCCAGAAATATCCGAGATTCGGCATCTTCGTGAAATGGTAGGTACCCGTAAAGTCGAACTTTGACGACGGGTCTATCTCCACCCTATTGATGTCAGGAACGGCATCGGTCAGGCACTTGTCCTTATCGGATGCAAATATCTGAGAGTATTTAAAATCGAAGGTCAGAAGATTCTTCGGTTTCAGATACAGAACGTCGACGTTTGAGCGATTGAAAATATCGATAAAACCGATAAGCGGCAGATTTTCAATAATGTGTTTCTGCGTCGTGCCGTAGTCGACAGGATACGAACGGACAATATGGTTATTGAACAGGAACTGCATCTTCGAATGCCCGAACGGCGACGGCTGCGAATAGTTGTAACGCAGATCCATGCTGATGCGGGAACCTTC
>JAZQPH010000375.1:0-3163 GCA_045628385.1 Succinivibrionaceae bacterium | reverse complement strand
TGGCCTCCGACTTCTTGTAGTTTCGGTTCTTTGATGCCCCATAACGGTGCTAATGATAGGCATGGCAACATTCTTTTTTAGCAAGTTTGTTGCCAAACTATGACGCATCGCATGTGGTCCATGCTTTTTATTTTGCCAGTTCTTAATACCAGCTCGTTTCATATATTTTGTCACGATCGAATGGAGTGTTGGTGATGAAAGTGGTTTGCCTCTATTATTATTATCCATAGATAATATTATTTCTGGAGCATTACTTTTAGGTCTAGCGTACTTTAGATAATCAATAATTGCATTTCCAACAGTAGACAATAAAGGAAAAACCACTGGATTGTCTGTCTTATGTTGTCTGAAATGAATTATATTTTCATCCCAATCTATATCTTCAAAAGTAAAACTTGTTATGTCACTTGCGCGCCAACCATACTCAGTAGCAAGAAGTAGAATAAGATAATCTCTTTTTCCTATAGCAGAAGCCCTTTCAACAGAAGCTATAAGTTCTTTGATTTCAGTTTCTTCGTACGTTGTAGGCAATGTTCTGTTCTTCCTATAGTTATCAGGAAGAATAAACACTGATGTGTCTTTTTTTGATTTCCCTATATCATAAACATATTTAAGGAAAAGTGAAATGTTCCTTGCAGCATTAATGCCTTGATGCCAAAGAATACTCCATTGATTCAAAAAACTTTTCCGTAAGCTCGACACTAAGGTCATCAAACGACTTCGCTAGCACATTTAAATACTGGCAGAATTTATGTAAATAGAATCTCCTACCTTCAATTGTTCTGTAAGACAGTTGAAGGATATCTTTGCAGTAATCTAAATAATCTAATGCAACATTTCCAAAAATTCCATTAAAGATATACTCAACCTTTGGACATCTAAATTCAAAATCGCCGGTTTTCTGATATGAAACAAGCAATCTTACAGCTCGCAGTTTCTCTCTGAATTTAACGGGCGCGCGTCTTGGCATTAAATGGGTTCCAAAATTTTCGTCACAGTATCTGTTGCCGATTTCTTCGGTAAAATCCGTAAGTCCATTTTTTTTAAGCCATTGCCTCACGCAATCCCACTGGTTTGTAATTTGGTCATAATATGCGGCTCTGTACTCCCTGTGCAAAAGTTCTTTGTCGCATAGGGATACAAGCTCTTCAAAGTTTGTCACCATTTTTTGCCTCGTCTGTGCCTGAGTAAAAATATGGTGGTCTTTGAAATTATTTATGTAAAGAATTCTTGGTTCAGTTTGGCTTAAACACTGGGCTTGGCGCGCATTTCTTTACATAATCTAAAACTTTACATAAGCCTTTGCGGTAGGCGTGTGCGGCTTGTTGTAATAGATGCGCGTGCCCAGCCGCGCGGCGAGCATTTCCATCTGCCGGTTTTTGTACGGAGAGCCGTTGTCGAAGTTGAACGTGTGCGGGATGCCGTATTTCGACACCGCCGATTTGATGACCCTGACGAAGTTTTCGTAGGTGTCGCTCAGGAACACGTCGATGCCGACTATGAACCTGCTGGCGTCGTCTATGAGAGCCTGCATCCACAGCTTCGGCTTTACCCCGTCTATCTTTACGTACAGGCCCGTGCTCGAATCGCCCCACCATACTTCGTTGATGTGCGCCCTTTCGTAGCGCCGCATCTCGTCTTTTGCCGCATTCGGCTCTTCGGCCGCGGCAATCCTGTTCACGCACCTCGTCACCGTCGAAAGAGATATCTGGCCGTCTGTTATCACTCCGCCGCATATAAGTTTCTTGCGTATTGCCGTCGCGGTGATGCGGGGATACTGCTTTTTGAGATTTTCGATGCAGCCGTATACGTCGGCGCCGATTTTGTGGAAGGTCCGGATGTCCGAGCGCTCTTTCACGCCGAGCCCGTCGAACCCCGAATGTTTGTAGCTGCGGTACCAGCGAAGTATCGTCGGCACGGCAAAATATTTGCGTTCCCCGTCGTTTCTGTCGACGACGCCTCTCTCGGACGCCTCCCTGATAATGTCGTTTATCGACCTCGGATCCTCGTCCGTCCTGTTAAGAGCTTCGGATATGCAGTCATATCTCATCAGCTTGATGTTGTCGAGATGCTCTTTCTCCATTTCATGACCTCGTTTTGTTGCCTTTGACCCGCCGGGATTGCCAAAAAAATTTTTTTGCATCCCGGCGGTGTCGAGCATAGCGCCCTGCTTTTTGCATATGAAGTCAGGCTATGTGGTCATGACGAGGCCGTAGTCGGGAGGATCACGCATCTGAAGAAAATGGCGCAGGAAAGTCTTCGCGCAGAGAACGCAGCCGCGCCGAAAATCATCGGCAAAATCGCGGATGCCGAGTTTCAGCGATTCAATCCTTCCCTTCCAGCAGGCCATGTATTTTCTTATGCACCGGCGGCAGTCGTTCTCGTCAAACGCTTCTCCCGAGTCCGCCAGGGACTCGCCGTAGGTTTTGCCGTTTTCAAAGTCTGCGATGAACGAGACGCCGCTCTCCGCGCCGCACCGGCAGTAAGGTATCAGCTCGGGAGGAAGCAGGGCATGGGTCCTGGAGCATACGCTGCATCTGACTCTGAGTATCGTCAGGGTCTCGGTCTCGCTGCGGCCGCGCGATTTGAAGCGTCTCCTGTAATAGGCGTGCCTCGTCAGGAACCCGTTTTCGCAGCACGGAGATTTGAGCACGGAGCAGTTTCGGAAAAGAATGTTTATGAGATATTCGTAGAAATACCGGAACTTTCTGCAAGAAGATTTGATTTTTTCAAGGGAGTCGGAATAGAACAGTGTTATCATGGCTTTGATGTTTAGTCCGATATTGATGTGTAGAGAGCAACAAGACTGTCTAAACATTGCCGATGTGGTGGGGGTTGAAGATCACCACATCGGATCCTTAACGTTCAAGCCAGTCCTGCCGCATGCTTTCTCAAGCCTAATTTCAAAAAAAATCAGAACGGTTAAATCATAGACAATCTGTCTGGATCAAAGAAATTGAAAAGACGCATTCATTTTGAAAGATCCCGATGGATCACAAAATTTGACGATTGGACTGGGGATCCAGGATCTTAGAGGGTGACGGTCTACAAAGAACGCCTTCAGAAACGCATTCCGATGAACAGAACAGCGAAAGCGCTGAGCCTCGAATTGTTCCCTGTGTCCAGACAGCAGCTGGCGGGCTATTTCATCAAGGCCGCCGAC
>JAZQPH010000374.1:0-2131 GCA_045628385.1 Succinivibrionaceae bacterium | reverse complement strand
CGCTGACTTGTTATTTTGTCAAAAAAAAATGTACCTGATTTTGACAAAACATTATTTGCTTTTGACGCTGAATTTGTCCGCTTGCATGATACCAATAAATTATCGCCAAGCTGGTCCAAAAAAGTTTTCCGACAGTTTTTTTTTGATTTTGTCATTAACGGAGTTCGATATTTTGCTGCGACGCATGATGTCGATATTTTTTCGCCGAATCAATTTTGCCGGCAACGGCGGACGCTGCTTTTCTGTCAAAAATTCCGCTCATAATTTTGCAGAAAGACTCGCCAGCAATTCTGACGTATATTTCGTTCGACTAAAATTTCATTTTGCCTGGCGCAATTATGCCGCCTGAGGCTGACGCGCTGATGCCATAGGCATGCAAAGAAGCGCAAAACCCACGTATTTGGTGTTCGTTCTGAAGATTCAGCTTGGGATTTTTCAGACGAAACGATTCTTCAAAATTATGTCGATGACCTCGTTGCCCGTTGTTCTTCCCATCAACTCCGGATAGCGATTTTTCGTAGTTCTGGCATGCAAAGTTGATAGCTTGCAAGCACAGCTTTTTGACTGTCGCCAGTCATCCTTCGGGCAGCCTAGCGCCGTCTCGACCGCATCTGACAAGATCTACCTAACCATACATCCCGACCACCTAAGGCGCGAGGCCTTTCAGTTAGCGATTTAATCCTTGAACGGTGACACTTTATTGATGACGCACATGATGCGCTGGATGAAGGCATTGCATTTTTTCTTAGCAAAGCACGTCACAATGTTCGGTCTGTCCATTCATGATCAGAGCAAGAGGCGAGCCGGTGTCATGCTGTTTCCTGTTCGACAGGAATCTGATTTTCTCGAGCGGATCGTGGCGTCTGCTAGACGCCGCTAAAAGATTGCCTTCGCAGAGTGCCATCACGACTTTTTTGTCGTACTTCTCACGCTGTATACCGATCTCCCTGTTGGTCTGATGTCTTGCATCATTCTGGTATGGGTGCCGAATTGTTCACGGTAATCGACTATATCCGGCGCGTCACGCGTTCGACATCGACACGCAACGAACAAGCTATTCTTTGCGTCTGATGCATCGCGCGAACATCATGGGGAGGGAGGTTCTTGCTCTTTCAGGACTCTCCCGTGAGGATTGCAAATGAGTTGGTCTTTGCCGCAAGCCTGAGTTAAGTTAACGCTAATAATGAATAGCCTGCCATGGCTATGAAGCACCAAGAAATTTATTTGAACCTTGTTTTTTGATCTTGCTTTATATCTAAAACTTGGTCAGAAATTTAATTTCATCGTGTTTGAGTTTTGTCCGACTGTCCATGTCATATTTCATCTGCTTTGCAGAAACCATAAATTTGTCTCCGCCTAGAGTAGATTCATTCAATGTTAAGCTAACCGTATGAAGAAAAGCTGAAGAATGGTACTGCTTTTGCCAAAATAAATTTTGTTAGTATGACAGATTGTGACTTGCAAATCGTTTATTTTTAATTTTTATCTCTAAAATAAGAATGCAAGATGCATTATTTGCAGATTTTGTCTGATTAAGTCGCTGGTCCTTAAACAAGGTGAAACATGGAAGAGAACAAATTATCAAGAACTCAAAAGATTTGGAAGAAAATAGAGTCCGAACTTTATAAAAACGAAGAATTTGCCAAGAACTTTTCTGAAGAAAATTCTGCTAACCGGAAATGGTTTGTGTCCAAAGAGCCCAATAATGTCTCGCTTTGGAGAGATTTGCATCCTGTGCGCAAAGCTATATGGATCGATCATTCGTATATCTGGACTTCTTCGTATTCTGAAGCAGAGTGGGCTGAATTCAAGAACGAAAAGTTTCCTAAACTTATAGAGCGGTTTGAAGCTAACGGTCAGGCATTCAATAAGTTCGAAACCGGAACGGACAAAAAAATTGAATACAAGTGCGATCTGGACAATAACGTTAATTGTTCCGTTGTCTTGTTTGACAAAAATGGTTCTGAATACAGAGGCGTCTGATTCTGGCTTGGCAATTGCAACTTCAAAGATGAAAGAACCATCAAATCTTTGTCAAAATGGATTGCATTCTTTACATTAATAATTCGGGGCATCGTTGAAGAATTTGATATTCATCATGTTGCAGAAAATCATCTTTCATTCATAAATA
>JAZQPH010000373.1:0-6522 GCA_045628385.1 Succinivibrionaceae bacterium | reverse complement strand
TTTGTCAAACTTATCGAACGCAAGGACGCAGCTCCAATGCCCCTTGACGATGATATCCGCGCCCAGATTACCAAGAAGATCGGCAAAGACAAGATTGACGAAGTATATTCGGCCAAGCTTGACCAGCTGACCGTTCTTGCCAACGAAATGCCGGACGATCTTTCGGGAATCGCCAAGGAACTCGGACTTCAGGTTCAGACTTCCAATTATTTTGACGAAGGAACTACAGTTGCTCCGTTTAATTCAAAGCAGCTGCAGAAGACCGTATTCTCTAAGGATTTCCGCGACGAAGGCATGAATTCCGAAGTCATCAATATCGATCAGGACAATGCCATTGTGGTTCACGTGACGGGTTACAAAGAGCCGTACACCAAGCCATTTGAGGACGTATCCGCAAAGGCCGAATCCGATTACAGACTTGCAGTTGCCAAGGACGTGGCAAAAACTAAAGCCGAAGAGCTTAAGACCATGCTCGTCAAGGGAGAAAACGCAGATCAATTCATCGCTGACAATCAAATCGGAGCAACGAAAGATTCAACACTCAAGCGTTCTTCTCCGTCATACGATCCGGGCGTGATGGATGCCATCTATGCGATGCCTAAGAAATCCGATGGCGTGAATGCCCGCGTGGCCGACGGCATGGACGGAAATACCTACGTCATTGTGCTCAAGAACGTTAAAGAAGCTGAAGGTGACGGTTCTGATAATGAGAAATTTATTTCATCGTCGCTTGTCCAGATGAACGCAGTTCGCGATGCCGAACTTCTTAAATCGCAGATGCGCGAAGAATCAGACGTTGAGATCAATACATTTGCGCTTAAGCAATATGCTGCGCTCGACGGCAATGAATGATTTTTAATCTTGTTTTCAAAAAACTCCGCAGTTGCGGAGTTTTTTTTTGCTTAAATGCAGAAAATACAAAAATTGTTGCGCCGGCTTTTGTCTGAATATGTCAAAATGTCCAGATATCTGGCTTTGTCAGCGTCGGGAGTTTCTCGTGGTTAAAATTCTTTTGGTTGACGATCATGAACTGGTGCGCACCGGCATTAAGCGCATTCTTGAAGATGTCGAAGGTCTGCAGGTTGCTGGAGAGGCCGATTCCGGCGAAGCCGCTGTGGACTGGATTAAGAAAAATTCCGCCGATGTCGTGCTGATGGACATGGTGATGCCAGGTATGAACGGTCTTGAGGCCACGGCAAAAATGCTCCGCATCAGACCGGATGCCAAGGTCATCGTGCTTTCGATGCAGACAGAAGACCCTTTCCCGACTAAGGTTATGCAAGCGGGTGGCTTCGGATATCTTTCTAAATCAGCGTCCCCAGATGAAATGATTGGTGCCATAAGAACTGTATCCAAAGGAAGAAAATATCTTTCGGCAGAAATTGCCCAGCAGCTTGCACTGAGTGCCATGCAGCCGCGTGAGTCTGAAAATCCTTTCAAACAGCTGTCAGAACGCGAACTGCAGGTAACTTTGCTTATAACTCAGGGCACCAAAGTCGCAGATATTGCCCAGAAACTCTGTTTGACGCCGAAAACGGTGAACTCCTACAGATACCGTATATTCGAAAAGCTCGGAATCGAAGGCGACGTTGAGCTTACTAGACTTGCGATCCGCTATGACCTCATCAAAAACTGAAGACGAAACTGAAAGCGGCCGCGGTTTCGATGCCAAGGAATTTTTAAGAACCGTGCCCGATCTTCCCGGCGTTTACCGCATGTATGACGCAAAAGGCACGATTATTTACGTCGGTAAAGCGAAAATTCTTAAAAACCGCTTGAGGTCGTATTTTGTCGGCAACGGGCAGAGCACGAAAACCAAAGCGCTTGTTTCAAACATCAGTCATATCGAATTTACCGTCGCTCCGTCAGAGTCTGATGCCCTGATACTTGAACAGAATTTAATTAAAGCCAATAAGCCCCGATACAACATTCTTCTAAGAGATGACAAGTCTTATCCGTATATTCTCATGTCTTCTCATGAGTATCCCCGTCTTGCGTATCATCGGGGACCGAAAAAGGAGCAGGGCAAATATTACGGACCTTATCCTAACTCGTCCGCGGTCAAAGACAGCTTAAAAATTTTGCAGAATATTTTTCCTGTGCGTCAGTGTTCGGATAACGTATTTGCCAACAGATCGCGTCCGTGTCTCATGTATCAGATCAAAAAATGTCTTGGACCGTGCGTAAAAGGGTGCGTGAGCGACGAGGAGTACTCTAGAAACGTATCTCTTGTGAATATGTTCCTGAACGGAAAATTTTCCGATGTTCTCGACAATTTGACTTTGGATATGCAGTCAGCATCGGACGATTGCAGGTTCGAAGAAGCGGCAGCGCTCCGGGATCAGATATTCGCTCTTAGAAAAGTTCAGGAAAAGCAATCCATCGACAATGAAAATATTCCTGACGTCGACGTTATTGCCGTCGAAGCAGGCACAGGACTTGCCTGCGTAAATGCAATTTATCACCGTAACGGGCGCATGATCGGATCGAGAAATTATTTTTTAAAGAGTCTGCTCGGTGAAAGCGCGGCCGATCTCTTAAGGGCTTTTGTTGAAAACAGATACTCATGCGATGAGTCGTGCGGTCATCCGACCGAAATCGTAGTCGCCGAGGATATTTGCCCTGACGAAGATTTTGCCCGCATGATGACTGAAGCATCGGGAAGAGAAATTAAATTTGCTGCTCCGAAACGGGGCGCCCGTTTTTCCATGCTGTCCATGGCAATTGCAAATGCCAAGACCGGACTCGCGTCTAAATTAAAATCTTCTGAACTTCAGACGGAGCGCATCGAGGATTTGGAAAAATTGTTTGGGCTGGATCCTGGTTCGGTTCGGCGAATGGAATGTTATGACATCTCCCATACTATGGGCGAACGCACAGTGGCTTCTCAGGTGGTGTTCGGGAGAAATGGTCCTGAAACATCTCTTTACAGGCTGTTCAACATAGAAGGGATAACGGCCGGTGATGACTTTGCCGCGATGGATCAGGTCTTGCGAAGAAGATTTTTACATCCCTCCACGAGCGAAAATTTTCCCGATATTCTTTTCATCGACGGCGGCGACGGTCAGCTTTCCCAGGGCGAGTCTGTCATGGCAGAGGTAAGGCAGAAGTTTCCAGAGTACAAGCCTCTTGTGATCGGCGTATCTAAAGGCGAAGGCAGAAAGCACGGCCTGGAAACTCTTCATTTTGCATGGACGAGAGAAACGCTGAACCTTCCGTTTGAATCGAAGGCATTTCTTCTGATTCAGCACATTCGCGACGAATCTCACAGGTTTGCCATCGAAAACCACCGAAAGCAGCGATCCAGCCACAAAATTTCCAGCGTTTTGGAAAAAATCCCTGGGGTGGGGCCTGCTAAGAGACGGGCGCTCCTGAATCGTTTCGGCGGTCTTAGGGAAATAACCTCGGCGTCGGAGGCTGAAATTGCAAAAGTGCCGGGAATTAGCGTTTCTCTTGCAGCCGAAATCTATAAATTTCTCCATTGATGCCGTTCCTTAGCGGTTAGCCTAAGTGCGAAATTGCAGTTATGGATATATAATTGCGTTAGGTTCAGTCATAGGACGAGTTGAAACCATGAATATCCCAAATATCCTGACACTTTTCAGGATCATCTTGATTCCGCTCTTTGCCGTTGTTTACTACATGAGCAATCCGGACGAACCGAGATTTTATGCTTGTCTGATTTTTGCTATTGCCTGCATTACCGATCTTCTCGACGGATTTCTTGCCCGAAAACTTAACAAAAGTTCGCGTTTCGGCGCATTCCTCGATCCAGTCGCTGACAAATTTACGGTCTGCACGGCGATGGTGCTGATTGTCGAACATTACGCGACTCACAAAGATCTTATCGTCTACTCGCAGATAATCACTATACCTGCTCTTTGCATCATCTGCCGAGAAATCATAATTTCGGCATTGCGCGAGTGGATGGCAGAGCTCGGCAAACGCGCGAACGTGCAGGTTCGCTGGATCGGCAAATGGAAGACGACATTCCAGATGTTCGCAATCGGCGGATTGGTATGGAAGCAGGCCGATTGGATGGTGTATGCTTCGACAACGCTCCTTTACGTAGCGCTGATTCTGACTCTCATTTCGATGTTTGAATACCTGAAAGCCGCATGGAGCGATCTCACCGCGGACATGTAGTTATCAGATGCATTTGACGGGCTTCGGAAGTCCGGATATCTTGGCGAGCTGCTTTGCGGCTCCGTCGGGGAACAGTCGGCAAAGATAGCGGCTGTTCCCTTTTTCTTCTCCGTATTTCTGCTTTATTGCTTTGACAAGAAGCCTCATGGCGGGCGTCGTGTTGAATTCAGAATAAAAATCTCTTTCGAACCTGATAAGTTCCCAGTGTTCTTCGGAAAGTTCGATTCCTTCTTCTTTTGCAATCTGTGTGGCGATTTCGCCGTCCCATGCGTCCATGTCCAGAAGATAACCTTCTGCGTCGCGGTTAAGGTCTTTTATTTGCATATTGTGCTCGATTATTGTGCGGGCGCGAGGCTCACGAAGATATTAACAGTTTACACGCTGAAAAACATCTAGTAGAATAACAAGCGTTCGGATGGATGGCAGAGCGGTTGAATGCACCGGTCTTGAAAACCGGCGAAGCGCGAGCTTCCCTGAGTTCGAATCTCAGTCCATCCGCCATCAATTAAGTGCCCCGCTCAGCGGGGCACGTTCGTTTTATCGCACATCTTGGATTTCTTCATTTCTAGTTTTCGGACGTCGCTTTCATAATCGGGCCGCGATCTCCTGATGCTTTCTGCTAATAGATTAAAATAATGGCAGATACTTGTTTCTTTGTGTATGCGCGTCATGCGCAAATGATTGGAATACCGATATGGAAATATCTCTGTCGCAATCGGCAAAATTGCTTGCCGATTATGCGGTTCGCATGGTGCGGTGCGGCTCTGAGACAAGAATTGCCGTGCAGAACACCGAAAGACTTTCAAAAGCGTTCGGTTTTGCGAGCGCCGACGTTGCCGTTGTGTCGGGGCTTGTCAGCGTGTGCCTTTCGGACGAGCATCAGACGGTGAGCGCAATGCGCAGATCCGATGTTATCGGAATAAACATGTCCACGCTTCATGCGCTCACGAATCTGGTGATCGACGCCGAATCGGGAAATCTCTCGCTTGAAGAATTTGAAGATCGCATGCGTTTGATTGGCAATTACGAGTATCCGAAGTGGTTGATGGTTCTCGTCATCGGTCTTGCGGCTTACGGATTTGCGTTTATTAACGAAGGCGGATTCGAATGCTGTCTTTTGTCTTTTGCGGCTGGCTCCTTGTCTTTTATAACAAGGTATGCACTGTTTAAACTTAAAGTTTTCGCCATGGGAGTGTTTCTTTCCTGCGGATTTGTCGGCACTCTTGCGGCAGGAGAGTTGTCTTTTGCGCTCGGGCTTGCGCCTCAAGATTCGATCATCGCCATGATTGTGAGCGTGCTGCTTTTTGTTCCAGGATTTCCGTTCATGACCGGTTTTTCCGATTTGATTAAGGGTTACTATTCGATGGCAATAACGCGTCTTGCGCTGACTTTCATCCATCTTTCGTTCGTGACCGTCGGCATTTTGCTGGCTTTTTCAGTTCTTTCGGTTCATGGGTGGGTCTGATTATGTTTTCTGATCAATCGATTGTGCTTTTGGGAATGCATGGCATAAAAGCGGAAGAGCTTCTGTCTTTGGGCGACGCCGATTCCGCAAGCACTCTGATAAACTGGAACTTTATTTTCTCGGCGATTCCTTCGGTGGCGTTTGCTATGATGTTTGCCGTGCCTAGGCGCTACCTTCCGTTTGTGGCTCTAGGCGGAGCATATGCGTTCCTTCTGCGTTCAGAACTGATGCGGCATGCAAATTTTGACGTTGTCGTTGCCAGTTTCTGGGCGACCTTGGCCGTGAGCTTTGCGTTTATCGCAGTATCCAGAATTTTTCGCGCACCGAGACTAATGTTCACCGTTGCCAGCGTCATACCTCTGATCCCGGGAAAATTTGCCTATTTGGCACTCATGAGCCTTATGCAGATCCCGACTGCCGGCGACATGAGGCTTGATTATGTCGTAGGATTCGTCGAGTATTCATCGCAGACGCTGATGGTGCTGTCTGCTTTGGCTCTCGGCGTGGTGTTGCCTCCAATTCTTTTTTACAGGTCGCGTCCCGTTGTATGAATAATTGATCCTGGCAGACAAAAAGGAGCGCACGCGCTCCTTTTGTTTTGATGCTAAATTCTTCGGACATCAAGGCTATTTAGTCTATTCGCGGCTTCTTGCTTCTGAGAGCATGTGATTGAATCTTGCGCGCTTGGTGTTCAGGTAGCCGTCGTTGTGCGGGTTTCGGCCGACTTCTAGCGGGATTCTTTGCGTTACCTCAATGCCGTTCGATGCAAGTTCGGAAACTTTTTCCGGGTTGTTTGTCATCAGCATCACCTTTTCGACTCCGAGCTGGCGCAGCATCTGAGCGCAAAGTCCGTAAGAACGTTCATCGGCTTTGAACCCCAGAGCGGTGTTGGCGTCATAAGTGTCAAGGCC
>JAZQPH010000372.1:0-1898 GCA_045628385.1 Succinivibrionaceae bacterium | reverse complement strand
CTCACCGAACTTTATGCCGGAGGGGATCGGGATTTAAGCTGGATTCAGAAACTGTCGCCGGACGAGCCCGGCATTACCGAACGCGAAATTTTGCTGCGGGTAAACGGAATCGACAAACTCGTCGACATCAGCGCCGAACGCATCGACGACGGCAATTGCCGATACTCCATTTTGGAAATACGAACCGTCGGCAGGCAAAAAAAGATATTCGACGAAGTTTATCAGCATGCGCAGCAGACCGCATCGCGCGGACTCATCAGAAACCTTGCTCATGAAATCAAAAACCCACTCGGCGGAATCCGCGGAGCGGCGCAGCTCTTAAAACAGGATCTGCCTCCTGAGATGCAGGAATACACGGACATCATCATCAAGCAGGCAGATCGCTTAAAAGGTCTTGTCGATCGTCTTCTTGGTCCTCAGCAGCCTACCGTCTACCAAAAAATCAATATTCACGAAACGCTCGAATCTGTGCGCAAATTGGTAACTCTTGCCACATCGTCTGGAGTGGTTATTAAAACAGATTATGATCCGTCGCTTCCCGAAATTTTCGCGGATCCGTCCCAGATGCAGCAGGTAATTCTGAATATAGCCAAAAACGCCTGCGAAGCTTTGTCTGACAAGGGAGGCTGCATTACTTTCAAAACCAGAATAGTTTTTAAAGAAAACATCCACGGCGTCAGATGCAGGCTCGCCTGCCGCATCAGCATAATCGACGACGGACCAGGCATCGAACCTGAAATCATGGAAACGGTTTTCTACCCTATGGTGACAACAAAAGAAAAGGGCAACGGATTGGGACTTGCCATAGCGCAGACCATAATTGACCAGCACAAGGGAAAGCTTGAATGCGAAAGCGTTCCGGGTCGCACCGAATTTACCATCACTCTGCCCTATGCGGACGCAAAAGCAGCAAATTAACCAATAAATAATTTATCCCTTCGGGGATACAAAAACACAGACGGAAATATCCGAACGGAGGAAAGCAATGGCATCAAGCATCTGGATTGTCGATGACGACAGCTCGATTAGATGGGTTCTTGAAAAATCCCTGTCCAACTCGGGTTACGACTGCCGCAGTTTCGAATCGGGCGAAGATGCCTTGAGCGCCATGGAAGACAATCTGCCCGACATCATGATCTCGGATATCAGAATGCCCGGCATCGACGGCCTCGAACTTTTATCAAGAGTGCATGAAAAAGATCCGGACATTCCCGTAATCATCATGACGGCGCATTCGGATCTTTCGAGCGCCGTGAATGCCTATGAGCAAGGAACCTTCGAATATCTGCCAAAACCGTTCGATTTGGACGATGCGCTGGCTCTTGCCAAAAGAGCCGAAAACTTCGTCAAAGAAAATCGCAAATCAGCAAGAAAACAATCCCGCCTGGACGGCGATGCAAACCAGACGCCGGCCCCCGAGATCGTCGGCGAAGCTCCTGCGATGCAGGAAGTATTCCGCGCGATCGGCAGACTGTCCAAATCATCCATAACCGTGCTCATCAACGGCCAGTCGGGAACGGGCAAAGAACTCGTGGCGCATGCGCTTCACCGGCACAGCCCCCGCGCCGATCAGCCTTTTGTCGCGCTGAACATGGCCGCGATACCCAAGGAACTCATCGAATCGGAGCTGTTCGGGCATGAAAAAGGCTCGTTCACGGGAGCCAATACCGCATACTCGGGGCGATTTGAACAGGCAGACGGCGGAACGCTGTTTCTGGACGAAATCGGCGACATGCCAGTGGAAGCTCAGACAAGGCTTCTTCGCGTACTCGCGGACGGATGCTTCTATCGCGTCGGCGGCACGGAAACAATCAAAGTCAACGTGCGCATAATCGCGGCCACCAACCAAAATCTGGAAGCCGCGGTCGCCGACGGCAGATTCCGCGAAGATCTCTACC
>JAZQPH010000371.1:0-1743 GCA_045628385.1 Succinivibrionaceae bacterium | reverse complement strand
GGGTTAATTCTCAAAAATTCATGAAAGGTGCTCATGGTCAGAGTTTTGCCGAAGCGGCGGGGGCGGGTAATCAGCAGCACGTCGCTCTGGTCGTTTTTAAAGACCTTTTTGATAAGCGGGGTTTTGTCGACATAAAAGGAATTTTTCTCGATATATTTTGCAAACGATTCTCTTCCTACCGATATTTCTTTCATTGTCAGCCCCGCGAATATTACTTCAATGCTTTTGTGACATATTTGTATTTCTATGTTTTAAATGACAAGAACATATTTGTGCATTTAGTCTATATTAAAAAAGTATGGCTGTTCAATCAGGGTGCCGTCTGCTTCATATACTTCGACATAATAACCTGTTCTGGTGCATCCTTTCGGATCTGAAGTGCATCCCGTGTGTCCGCAACTTCGGCTGCAATATCTGTCTTTTACCCAGCTGTCTCCAGATTCTCCGTATCGAACACATGTTTTGTTTATCTTAGGACCGTAAGCCGAATAAACTTTTTCTTCCTTATACTCCCGTGATTTTATAGCGTGATGCAAATTTATTAAGAGTCAAACAGAGACTTTTCTTATGATTTTCAAAATGATGCATGACCCTCGGTTTTAAGTTCGCGAATCGTACCGACTTTCTTAACTCCGAGCATGGTTTCATTCATTCATTCATTCGTATCGCTTTCTTGATTATTGGATATGTCATCAAGTTTGCATAAACATCAGCGGACAATCAGATTTAATCTGATTGTCCGCGAGATTTCATCATCTTAATTATCATCAGGCGTCAGATTGTCGCATCGTTCATTGAATGATTACTTGCTGTCGGTTTTCTTTTCTGAAGAAGTTCCGTCCATCAGTTTTTTAAGCTTTTCTTTGCGCTTGTGATGCCAAATGAACATGGCCAAACCGAGAACGAGAACTATCGTGAGCACCAAGAAACCGTTTTTGCTGTTCGACAGCCAATCGGCAAGCTGCTCTCGGTTTTGCGCGCCGAAGTGGCCGATTGAAACCCATACGGGAACCGAGATGAGTGCCGCAAAACCGTCCATGGCGATGAACTTGATAAATCCGACGCGTCGGCTCATGCCTGCCACGAGGAAAGTCGGCGAACGCAGCACGGGAAGAAATCTTGCAACAAAGAGCACGCCGATGCCGTAGCGCTTGAAGAGCTTTTGAATTTGGGCAAATCTCTTCGGAGACAGGATGGTGCGCATCGGTTTGAATTTCTGGATTTTATAGCCGAAGATGCGTCCCAGCATGTACATGGTGCTGTCGCCTGCAAGAACGCCGCCCATAGAAACAAGGAGCATCCACCAAAACTCTGCCATGTGGGCATCGCCTGCTGTAAGACCTGACATGATTCCGCCCGCAACCAGGACGATGTCTTCAGGGATCGGCAAACCGAAACCGCAACCTATGAGGATCCCGAAGACGAGAGCAAAACTGTATTCCTGATAAGGGAGAAGCCAATCGACTAGTTTCTGAATGTATTCCATTGAATGTTCCGAATTAAAGCGCGGGACAGAACGTCCGAACAAGCCCATAGTTTATAATATTGACTTATAAAAGTCATGCGTTGCTTGGTCAACGATTTTCGGAAAAATTCAGATGATTCTAGACAAAATCTGGTACGGAAAAAGCCTTTGGCGTTTCGCTTTGGCGCCCTTTGCTGCTATTTTTTATCTTGCGACGGCGGTTAGGCGATCAATGTTCCGTCATGGCCTGAAAAAAATTATTAAATCGAAAATTCCCG
>JAZQPH010000370.1:0-4844 GCA_045628385.1 Succinivibrionaceae bacterium | reverse complement strand
TGGAGCCGGATGCTCTTTTTATTTACCGACCGTGAAGCAGTGGTAAAAAATTTTTTTACATTCCATTTTGAAATTATTAAACGCATGGGCAGCAAATAATTGACGGCAAAATTGATTATCCGGCCCGATTCAGGCATTGTTTGCGGCAAATTTCGCCCGAAGTTCATGAAATGGCGTGTAAAATATATAGACTGAAGCATCACGAAGTTTTTGCAAATACGGCGGTACAAAGTGAAAGACGTTAAATTCCTTACTGACGAACATGGCAACAAAGAATTTGCCGTCATCCCTATCGCCTTATTCGACAGCCTCATGGCAAAGCTCGGCATGAGCACTCTAATGCAGACTTCTCATGATACCGAAGAATCTGAATCCGATGACGTCTCATCGGTCTCAAAGACCGCAAGTCGCGTCATCAAGATCAAAGCGATCAGAAAAATGCTCCCCGAGCCGGAAATCGTCACGAATACCGAAGATACTTTTCATTTCAAAGTAAAGAATGTTTTAGCGTACGGTTTTCCTAGCGGAAAAAAATCTCAGCCTCAGTTCACCATCCTTAAGAACTCGACAGCAAACATCGACGAGGTTGGTTCTCTCAGAGCTCCGGTGCGAAAACTTAAAAATAACTTGATCGAGCAGGGTGTGCTTGTGCTCCAGTCCGACTGTTACGTTTTTACGGAGAACTATACCTGCAACAGTACAAGTTTTGCCGCAAGTCTGATTGCTGGCAACAACCGCAGCGGTCCCGAAGCTTGGATCAACGCTAAAGGAGAGTCACTGAAAGATCTCGGTTACGGTTCGAAGACCGCTGTTGACAAAAACGGCGACGAAACCGGATCATCTGAAGAATGACAACCGTTTAAAAACAATCATCACGAAGGAAAAGTTCTGCAGGATCTGCCTCAGAACTTTTTTTTCATCGGACTTATCCGAAAGTTCTGCCCAAATCCAGTCGTCTGTGAACAAAATTCCTCCGCTTCTGCACCTTGGATACAAAGTGCTCGTTGAAATTTCAGAACCAATTTGGGGCATATCATTTCAATTTGCAGGCACTTTTTGAAACAAAACCACCATTTAATTTCAATTTGATGTTACTTTTTGAAATATCACCGCCACTTTATTTCAGTTGACACCGTTTTTTTGAAAAAATAACCGCATATAATTTCAATTTAGTTGGTTAATTGAAATTAGAACCGTAAAATAGATGTAGTAATTTCAACTTAATGTGCGACACTATGGAAAATCGTTCAGGAAAATTTGTACAGAATTTGTATGGCGATCTTGCATATAGATCATTCAAGCCTGCCCCATTGCCTCCGAATCCCCCAATTGAACTAAGCAGCCGACTCATAAAAGAACTATTGGAAGCAAATCGTAAGATTGCTTATCTTGACGGTTTAGCGACAAAAATACCGAACATCAGCCTATTCATATCTATGTATGTCCGAAAAGAAGCTCTTCTTTCCTCGCAAATCGAAGGTACTCAGTGCACTCTCGACGATATACTCAACCCTTTTCTAATCGAAAATGCCAATCTCGATGTTTCAGAAGTGCTTAACTACATAAAAGCTTCTGAATTTGCCATTGATAGACTAAAAACTCTGCCTTTATGCAACCGTTTGATCAAAGAAACTCATGAGGTTTTGCTTTCAGGAGTTCGCGGTCAAGAAAAAAATCCGGGCGAATTCAGAAATTCGCAAAATTGGATCGGCGGGCAGGGAAGTTCGCTAAGGAATGCACGTTATATACCGCCTAACAAAGAGGACATGCTTGAAGCAATGTCAGACCTGGAAAAATACATGAAATATGATGAGACGCTCGATCCACTCATCCAAGCGGCTCTAGTGCACTTTCAATTTGAAACGATTCACCCATTCTTAGACGGCAATGGCAGAGTCGGGAGACTGCTCGTCACTCTTTTCCTGCTGGAGAAGAAAGTCTTAACTCTTCCAGCACTTTACATCTCATACTACTTAAAGATGTACAGAGTCGAGTACTATGACAGAATGACGCAAGTCAGAAACACCGGCGATTACGAGCAATGGGTCTCATTCTTCTTAGGAGCTTTTGCGGCATCCGCCGATGATTCCATAGAAACGATCAATAAACTTTCCGACTTGCATGACAACAATTATCAAAAAATTATTGATAGTTTCGCATCGCGACAGACCACAAGCCTCATAAAAGTGTTCGCGTATCTGGAAAAAATTCCGATCATCGACATACAAAAAACTGCCAATGATCTTGAGTTGTCTTACAACACAACCGCCTCTGCAATCAAAGCTCTGCAAAAAATCGGCATTCTCGTAGAAAATCCGAAAAGCGCAAGGAGGCGGACATTCTCTTACGATGCTTATCTGCATATTTTGAGAAAAGATACATAAGCCCACACGGATATCCAGTAATATCAAAAATATGGATTCATGCATTGTTGAATCCATATTTTTAAAATTTAGCAATGAAATCTTGTTAACAAAAAACCCTGAAATTCTTGCGAATTTCAGGGCAATCTGGTGAAAAGACAAATCTTAGTCTGCGTTAGTGATTAAAATTCCTCATCATCAGAATTTCTTTGGCTTCCTCGTCGCCGAGATCGGCTGCCTTTCTGAAGTAGGTCGCAGATCTTGCCAAATCCTGGCGTCCGTACTTATCAGTATATGTAAGTTCGCCAAGAGCGACGTAGGCGCGAACTTCGTTCTTGCTTGCCGCCCACTTATAATACTGAACGGCCATATTGACGTCCTTTGGCACGCCAATGCCTTCCATGAGCATATTGGCAACAGTCATCATCGCCTTGGAATCGCCCAAATCCGCTGCTTTCTTGAATGACTCATATGCAAGTTCAGGATTTGCTGCTGTGTACTTGCCTTCTGCATAAATGAGACCTACAAGATTCAGCGCATCAAGATCGTTCTTTGAAGCTGCGCGCTGCACCAATTCCATGCCTTTCATGAAATCAGGATCGCATCCCAAGCCCTCGATATACATCATGCCAAGGTCAACCATGGCATCAGTGCGGCCTGCAGCGACAGCTGGACTAAAGTAATCAATTGCGGCAGGATAATTGATACCCGTACCCCTTCCGTCTCTTAAGCACTCGCCTACAAAAATTCTGGCATCGTCATACCCGAGATCGGCAGAAAGCTTGGCAAAGAAAAAAGCCTGAGCTGGACTCTTTTTGACCCCGTTGCCTTCGTTATAAAGTTTTGACAGCAAATAGTAAGACTCTGCATCACCTGTCTCGCCCGCTTTTTCAAGCACAGGAACTGCTTCGGCATACTTGCCTTCGTCATAAAGCTGCTTTGCAAGACGCTTGAGCGCCGTAGGTTCGCCTTTCGCCGCTGCCTTGGACAAAAGATCTTCGGACGATCCCATCTGGCCGTCATCCTTAACTTCGCCTTTTGCCATGAGGTTTGCAAGATTCACCTCGGCGGTGGTGCTGCCGTAACGCATGGCTCTCTTGTAATAGAAAGCTGCTTCGTCGGCGTGCTTTTCCACGCCCAGCCCCATGTCGTACAAATATCCGACATTCGCGATCGCATCGCCGTGCACCTGCGAAGCGGCTACTTTATAGAACTTCATCGCCTTGCCGTAATCGACCTCAGTGCCCCATCCGTTCTGATAAATGGCACCGACAAGATTCTGAGACTGAGCATCTCCGAAAGACGCGGCTTTTTCGCAATCGGTCAATGCCCGATCCCAAGCCTTGGCTGAAAACGCCTCCACGCAGGCATTCGATGCTGCAATGGATTCCTGGCTTTCAGCAGCTGCGCATTGTGCGGAAACTGCCGCAAGCGCGGCACCTATGATCAACGGCAATTTTTTCATGATGCTTCGATCCCACAATATTGAATATGTTTTGATTATAAGGAGGCGCGCAACTCCATGCCGCTGAATATCTTAATTTGGTTGTTTTTTTGTGAGGTCGCATACAATGCGGGCCTTGTTTGGCTCTCTTTTTTACGACGCCGACACATTCTTTCATGTTATGGCATCGCCCAAACTCGAATAAAACGTCCCTGACGCACGCCTTTTGCTATCATATTCATCCGATCAGAGCAGGAGGCAATATGGCAAATCACGATGAAATTTTCAGCAAAGTCACCAGCTTTCGCAACCGTTTCGCACTGCTGTTCAAAATCATCTCCGCCATCATATGCTGCACGATGATTCCGTATGCGTGCGTTTTCCTGGCAAAAGGCGATTTAATTGCATCCGTATCTCTCTTTGCAGCCGTCGCAGCCCTGCTCTGCCTCGCTGTTCTTGTAACCGTTCCGAAGACCAGAGCCGTGCAAAAACTGATGCTTAAGGAAAATTGCTTCCGCTCAGGCTGCCGAAAAGACGCCACGGAAGAAAAAATCTTTGCTTTAATGAAAGATACTGCTCTGGGCTCGCTCGGAAAACCAGAGCTTCAAAAAAACGGCGAAGAACAGCATATTGTCTGGGGACCGAATGACTTCGGCATCGGCATCCGCTCATACAAAAAAAAGGGATTTTTCGGAAGCGGCTTCATTACTGAAACTTTTATGGATCCCGCAAAAGAAATAGATGTCAGGGAAACATCCGAACAAATCGACGAAGCCGAAACATCAGGCAAAAGCGCGCTCGCAGAATCGGTCGGAAACTATCTTGTCTCAAGTTCAATGCACGAAGAAGACGGCAATTCACTGACCGCAACTTGCGCGGACATGGTCGATGACGCGAGAGGACTGTGCGAAGATCCTCAGGATCCGAAGAACATCCTCTGCTACGAAAACCTAGCGCTCCACGCAGCTCACCTAATTCACGGAATCTATCTTGCAGGTGAACCAAAACGCATCATGCGGGAAGAATTCGTGCGCAAA
>JAZQPH010000369.1:0-2651 GCA_045628385.1 Succinivibrionaceae bacterium | reverse complement strand
CAGTTCACCTCCTTGGCTCACAGAACGACATGGCTTCGATCCGACTTCACCTTTCTTTTCACAAACGGCATCTTGTCTTCAGAAATCAGTTCATAAGGGCGATACATGCTCAAATTTTCAGACGGATATCTGTTTGGATCGATCAAAGACGAATACTTAAATCCAGCTTTTTCAAGAGCATATGTCAACCCCATCTCGTAAGATCCTACGGCATCATAGAATGTTTCGATCTTTGGCATTTTAGCGAAGAACCTTCTGAAGGCCTCAGACGATATCACCTTATTAGAAAGAACGACAAAGTATGTCTGCACGTGAGCGTTTGCTTTTCCTTTGATCGGCTGTTTGTCAGAAATTGTGTCTTTAACTTCAGGATGAATCGTAATGCCCCAAAAATCAAATTCATCTGATTTCCTGCGCAAAGACATCTCATCAAAAACTTCGGACAAGGGATAAACAGGACCGAAAAAGGAGTTGTTTGAAATGACCAGCTCATCGTATTCGGAGAGATTTCCGACGGATGACAATACTTCGCGGACGGCAGCGCCGTCATATCCTTCATTAGGGCGCAGGACAATTTGCTCGCAAACATCTGCCAGTTTTCTGCGACTGTCCACCTGCAGTTCGCCGTTAACGGCAACAATCACGCGATTGGTATTTTGGCGAAGTTCTTCGAGATAACGGATTACATAGTCGTCGACGATCCCCTGAGGATCGTAAAAACAATATATTGCCAGTCTATTTGGGCGAACCATGCATCAAACCAAAATTAACTAAAAAAAAACACAATTGACTACAATTCAAAAAATCAGACTCATTGTTATGAGTATATATAATGGCACGCATTAAACAAAAAGAACCATCTTGGAATTCAAAATTGACAAATTATTCTCGTCATAACATGCACTATGCATCTTTTTGTAGAAAATTATTAGTAACTTGAAGAATTAGTATTCATTCGAATCATTCTCATAAACATTAAGAATTTCTACAAGAGGTAAATTACCCCTATTTCTAATACCATGTTTTTTGCAAATTTTGATTATTTTTTGTTTAGCCTCACATAAAACATCTAACGAAAAAACAGCACTATTTGTAAATACAAACATTTGATCCAAACAGTCATTAATATTTATTGTTAAATCTAAAGTGGGTTTATCGTCTATTTTAGAAACAGCGATAAAAAACCTAAACTCTTCTTCATAAGAAAAATTTTTATTTTTAAAAGTCATCAAATTATATAAATAGTTATCAGATACCAATCCGTCAGCATATTGTGATGAATTATTTGTAATCTTATCAATAGTATAGGGCGAGCAATATTGCATGTACCCTTCAATTAATTTAAAGCCATTTAATTGTTCAACAGATGTATCTCTTAACGTTTTTAAAAGACTTTTTTTAAAACTTAACCTATTTAATCTAAAACAAATTCCAATTGAATTACTTCTTATAAAATCCTCTATACTTAGTACATCATGCGAAACTTGATTCACTAAAATTTTGGAATATAGTGCTTGAGCGGAGTAGATTTGCGTGAATGCTTCACTTATCTTAGCCGTAGTGAAACAACATGTATAAAACTCAATATTTTTATCAAAAATAGCATTAATATTTTTTGACAACAATTCTTTTGCAGATGAGTACAAATTTCCTTCCCTTTTGTCATCAAAAACCGAAGGGATTGAAAAGCGAATTTTTTGATTTTCTAAGATAGCAATTGCAGTATCAATCGAACAATATTTGTATAAATCCCTAGGAATCTTTCGATAATTAACAGAATTGTCTGCGCCTTCTTTCTTTCCTAAAATATAACAATCTTTATATGATCTATATGGATCCATCGAAATATTGTTCATTTCTATCTTCCAACCTAAATCTTAATAAGAGTTATTACTATCATAAACAATAATTTATTTATGTAAACTTCGTTACATTTTAAAATTTCATATCATGTATATGACACTCCTAGATAAGGAGTAGCAAGTTATATAAAAAATCTAAATCCCGCAAATTTGATCCATCTCTTTTGACGGTATCGCCCTGCTCTGTCCCACAAGCTTGGCAGGAACGCCAGTAACAGTTGAATGCGCGGGCACATCTCGAAGCACAACGCTGCCCGCTCCAATCTTTGCGCACTCGCCGACGACGATGTTTCCCAATACCCTGGCGCCAGCCCCTATCATGACGCCAGAACGGATTTTAGGATGTCTGTCGCCGTCTTCTTTTCCCGTTCCGCCGAGCGTCACGTCCTGAAGAATCGAAACATCGTCTCCGACCACAGCAGTTTCGCCGATGACGATACCAGTCGCATGATCGAACATAAGGCCTCTGCCCATGGTTGCCGCTGGATTTATATCCACTCCGAAAACTATAGAGATCTGATTCTGAAGGTATATGGCCAAATCCCTTCTTCCGTGCCTCCACAGCCAATTGCCTACGCGGTAACTCTGTATCGACAAAAATCCTTTGAAATACAAGAACGGCGTCGAATGTCTCTTGGCGGCAGGATCGCGTTCATACACGGCTTTGATGTCGGCAAGCGCCGCATCCAACAAATCGGGCTCGTCATCATATGCTTCAAGTATTGTCTGACGCAAAAGCAAAGCGCCTACGACAGGAGAATCAAGCCGCATCGCAAGATTGAAACTCAA
>JAZQPH010000368.1:0-6935 GCA_045628385.1 Succinivibrionaceae bacterium | reverse complement strand
GGTCGGCGATCAGATCGAAGTTTACGAAGTCATCGAAGTCGCAAGAACTCTGTAAGCGCCTTTCGCCCGAAGCTTGGCTTCGGGCGTTTGGAAATTGCTTGCATAACATTGATTTAGGAGACGGGGAATCATTCCCTGGTTTTTGTATTGGCAAAAGTATTTTCCAGGGCCAACAGAGTGGCCGATCAGATTCAAAAAGAAATCGCTGCGGCCCTGCAGCGCGATTTCCGCGACCCTCGCGTCGGCTTTGCGACGGTGTCGGGGGTTGATGTTTCGGGAGATCTGACGTACGCCAAGGTATATGTGACCTTTCTTGGCATTGAGGACTCTGCAATTAAGGATGCGGTCAAAATCCTTAATTCGAGTGCGGGGTTCTTCAGATCGGTAATAGGCAAGAATATGAAGCTGCGCGTCGTTCCCGAGATTTCGTTTTATTATGACGAGACTCTGGTTCATGGCATGGAAATTTCGGGTCTTATCACCAAAACGATGAAAAGAGATCAGGAGCTTGCTGGCGGCTCTCAGAACATTGAATCAACCGAAGATACATCTTCTAAGAAGCAGGACTAAATGGGTCATCGAGGCAGGGCATTCGGAAGGGACGTGCATGGAATCCTTCTGCTGGACAAGTCGACCGGGATGTCTTCAAATTTCGCGCTGCAGCGGGTCAAGCGTCTTTTTGGAGCCAATAAAGCGGGCCATACGGGCGCGCTTGATCCCCTTGCCACGGGAATGCTGCCGATATGCTTGGGCGAAGCGACCAAATTTTCGCAGCTTCTGCTGGATTCCGACAAAGCTTATGAAGTTACGGCAAGGCTAGGGCAGAAGACAACCACTTCCGATTCAGAAGGCGAAATAGTTCTGGAGCGCCCCGTAAATGTAACCAAAGAGCAGATAACCGATGCTCTTGCGGCATTCAGGGGCAACATTTTGCAAGTGCCGTCCATGTATTCGGCGCTAAAGCATAACGGCAAGCCGCTTTACGAATATGCTCGCGCGGGCATTTCCGTTGAACGCCAGGCAAGACCGATAACGGTATATTCAAATGAACTTGTTGACCTTGGCGCAGATACCGTCAGCCTTTCGATTGCCTGTTCCAAAGGAACGTACATCCGCACGATTATTGATGATCTCGGCGAAGCGCTCGGCTGCGGCGCTCACGTTATAGTTCTCAACCGCACCAAGGTGGCAGCATATCCGAAAGAGCGCATGGTAACGCTTGAGCAGCTTGAAAACATATCCGCTGAATGCCTGAATAAGAGTTGCTCTCCGTTTGAGGAGCTGGATAAGCTCCTTCTGCCAGTTGAATCAGCCGTACAGAATCTGCCGAAAGCGGTTGTGCCGAAGTGCGATCTTGTCAGGATTCTGAACGGTCAGTCCGTGAGGGACACGGCAGGATTGTCCGGGCAGGTGAGCATGTTTGCCGAATCCGGAGCGTTCATCGGGGTCGGAGAATCAGTAGACGGCATGGTGATACCTCGCAGGCTGATGAGGACCGATTCCAGTTTTGGCTTGCATTCTGTCTGATTTTTCGTATAATTCGCAAGTCTCTGGCTGGGGTAGTGATCGGTCAGAGTTATTTGATATATTGGAGTAAAAAATGTCACTTACTAAAGAACAGAAAGCAGAAATCATTGCTACTTACGGCGACAATGCAAACGATACCGGCAAGAGCGAAGTTCAGATTGCACTTTTGACCGCTCGCATCAATGACCTTCAGCCGCACTTTGCTGCAAACAAGAAGGATCACCACGGTCGTCGCGGTCTTCTCCGCATGGTTTCCCAGCGCCGCAGCCTTCTTGACTACCTCAAGGCAAATGATGTAGCCCGCTATCAGGCAATCATTCAGAAGCTCGGTCTCCGCAAGTAATTTCTCGCAAGACGATTCTTTCCCAAAGGTCAGGCTATGCCTGGCCTTTTTCTTTTGTTTCATGAAGCGGTTTGGGCGTGCGAAAAATTCGTGGCGCGCGGCAATGGCGAGGGCGCAATCAGACAAGTCATCAATGGCTGCTGAAACGGTTCGTTCTCGGCATTTAATCTGATTAGCGCCAATGTCAGAAATTGCGACAGGACGCGATTTAGCGTTTCACCAAGGGGTTGCGGCTTGCTATATAATATGCCAGAGATTCTATAACTACGAAAAATCTGAATAAATAAAGGACAAGTCAAGTGACTCCAATCGTTAAGAAATTCCGTTACGGTCAGCATACCGTGACTCTCGAAACCGGCGTAATCGGCAAGCAGACCGATGCCGCTGTTATGGCAAGCATGGACGATACTTCCGTATTCGTCGCAGTAGTCGGAAAGAAGGAAGCCCCGGAAGAAGAAAGAGATTTCTTCCCTCTTACCGTAGATTATCAGGAAAGAGCGTATGCGGCCGGCAGATTCCCTGGCGGCTATTTTAAGCGCGAAGGCAGACCTAGCGAGGGCGAAACTCTGATCGCCCGTCTTATCGATCGTCCGATCCGTCCGCTTTTCCCGCACGGTTTCACTCAGGATGTTCAGATTATCGTTACCGTGGTTTCAGCAAATCCTGAGATCCAGACTGATATTATTTCCATGATCGGCACCTCAGCGGCGCTCGCCATTTCCGGCATTCCGTTCAACGGACCGATCGGCGCGGCGCGCGTCGGCTATATCGACGGTCAGTATGTTCTAAACCCTGTGCGCAGCGAAATGCCAGCATCGCAGCTTGATCTCGTAGTTGCAGGCACCAAGCCGGCCGTATTGATGGTCGAGTCGGAGGCGAAGATCCTTCCTGAAGACACCATGCTCGGCGCAGTTATGTTTGGCCATGAGCAGATGCAGGTTGTCATCGATGCAATCAACGAATTCGCAGCAGAAGCATCCAAGCCAAAGTGGGATTGGGTTGCTCCTGCAGTCAATGAAGAACTTAAAGCAAAAGTCGAAGCATTCGCTTCTGCAAAGCTCGGAGATCTTTACCGCATTACCAACAAGCTCGATCGCTTAAACGGCATTTCCGAACTCAAAAAGCAGATGATCGACGCTTTTGTTGCTGAAAATCCTGAAGTCGACGCGAAGAACGCTGGCGAGCTTTTCCACGCTCTCGAAAAGCGCATCGTTCGCGAAAGAGTTCTCGCAGGCGAGCCTAGAATCGACGGCCGCAATACCGAAATGGTTCGCGCTCTTACCGTAGGCACCGGACTTCTTCCTCGCGTTCACGGTTCCGCGCTCTTTACCAGAGGCGAAACTCAGGCTATGGTTACCTGTACGCTCGGCACAGAACGCGATGCGCAGATTATCGATGAACTTTGCGGCGACGTTACCGAACGTTTCCTTCTGCACTACAACTTCCCTCCGTATTGCGTAGGCGAAATTGGCAGAATCGGTTCTCCAAAGCGCCGCGAACTCGGTCACGGACGCCTCGCAAAGCGCGGCATTGCGGCCGTTATGCCTTCTGCTGAAGAATTCCCATACACCGTTCGCGTAGTATCGGAAATCACCGAATCCAACGGTTCGTCTTCCATGGCCTCTGTCTGCGGTTCTTCTCTTGCTCTCATGGATGCAGGCGTGCCTATCAAGGCGCAGGTTGCCGGCATTGCGATGGGTCTTGTCAAGGAAGGCGACAGATTCGTCGTTCTTACTGATATTCTCGGCGACGAAGATCACCTCGGCGACATGGACTTCAAGGTTGCCGGCACTTCCGAAGGCGTTACCGCTCTTCAGATGGATATCAAGATTGAAGGCATTACCCGCGAAATCATGCAGATTGCGCTCAAGCAGGCTCATGAAGCCCGTCAGCACATTCTCAAGGTAATGAACGGCGCCATCGACAAGCCTCGCGCAGACATTTCTGATTATGCTCCGCGCATTTCGACCATGAAGATCAGCGTCGAAAAGATCAAGGACGTTATCGGAAAGGGCGGTGCGACCATCCGCGCGCTTACCGAATCGACTGGATGCGTAATCGACATTCAGGATGACGGTACCGTTACCATCGCCGCAACCGACGGAATGAAGGCAAAAGATGCAATGAGACGCATCGAAGAACTTACCGCAGATATCGAAATCAACAGAATCTATGAGGGCACCGTAAACCGCATCACCGATTTCGGCGCATTCGTGAACATTCTTCCTGGAAAGGACGGTCTTGTTCATATTTCTCAGATTTGTCCTGAAAGAGTCAATGACGTAAACGACTACGTCAAGCTCGGCGACAAGGTTCGCGTCAAGGTTATGGAAATCGATAGACAGGGTCGCGTGCGTCTTTCAATTAAAGAAGCGATGTACGAAGAGCTCGGTCCTGATGCATTCGGCGAAGTAAGCAAGGCTCGCGCTGCCGAAGCTCAGAAAGCTGCCCAGCAGGAAGAATCCGTTCCTGCCGAAGAAGAGGCATCTTTGCAGCAGGCTGAAGTTCCAGCGGCTGAAGAAGTTCAGGTTGCCGAATCTCAGGAATCTCAGATTCAGTAATTTTCCGCTTCCAGCTGTTCGGCTTGAATTTTTGTTTCATTAAAAGGAATTATTCGAGCCGGCCTTGGATAAGAAATTTTGATTAAAGGTCCGCACTTCGGTGCGGACTTTTTTATTGGCGGAATTGAGAATTATGTCAAACCCCGGATATGGTGGATTATTGAGCGATATAACGCTAAATGCTATAATTTTTTGGTGATGGATCGGGTGAACCGATTGCGTGATCTCTATCTCATTTGAGCAAAACTCGGTTATAATTCCGAGCATGGAACGGAATGGTATTTTTCCCTTCAGTTCCGCAAAACACTATTTTTTCTTTTCGAATAAGGACCAATCAGATGTCTGAAGTATTAAAGATGGCCGATCTTGACCTTTCCGGCAAGAGGGTGCTGATCCGCGCTGATCTCAATGTTCCTGTCAAGGAAGGCAAGGTTGCCTCCGATGCGCGTATCGTCGCTACTCTTCCTACCATCAAACTCGCTCTTTCCAAGGGTGCCAAGGTCATGATTACCTCCCATCTTGGCCGTCCTGAAGAAGGCGTATACGATGAAGCATTCTCTCTGAAGCCGGTTGTTGATTATCTTGCAGGCAAGCTTGATGTCCCTGTTCGCTTGGTTAAGGATTACCTTGACGGCGTTGAAGTAAATCAGAACGAACTCGTTGTTCTTGAAAACTGCCGTTTCAATAAGGGCGAAAAGAAGAACGCAGAAGACCTCGCGAAGAAGTACGCAGCGCTCTGCGACGTATTCGTCATGGATGCGTTCGGTACCGCTCACCGCGCACAGGGCACCACTTACGGTGCAGCTCAGTATGCTCCAGTTGCTTGCGCAGGCCCTCTGCTTGCAGCTGAACTCGATGCTCTTGCAAAGGCGCTCGAGAAGCCAGCTCACCCAATGGTTGCTATCCTCGGCGGTTCTAAGGTATCTACCAAACTTACCGTTCTTAATACTTTGGCTGACATTGCTGACCAGCTCGTTATCGGCGGCGGCATTGCCAACACCTTCATCGCAGCTGAAGGCAACAAAGTGGGCAAGTCTCTTTACGAAGAAGATCTTATCGACGAAGCAAAGAAGATTGCTGCTAAGACTCAGATCCCTCCAACCACTGATGTCGTAGTTGCCAAGAATTTTGAAGGCACTGAAGGCGTTGCTATCAAGAACGTCAAGGATGTTGCTGAAGACGATATGATTCTCGATATCGGTCCTGATTCCGCAAAGGCAATCGCAGACGTTATCATGAATGCAAAGACTGTTCTTTGGAACGGTCCAGTTGGCGTATTCGAGAACGACAAGTTTGCAGCCGGTACCAAGGCTCTTGCCGATGCAATTGCTAAGACCGAAGCGTTCACCATTGCTGGCGGCGGCGATACTCTTGCTGCAATCGACAAGTTCGGAATCAAGGATCAGGTATCCTACATTTCCACCGGCGGCGGCGCATTCATGGAATTCGTTGAGGGCAAGAAGCTCCCAGCAGTTGAAATTCTCGAAAAGCGTGCGGCTGAAGCCAAGTAATTTTCGTGCATAAGGAGAGCCTTTCGAAGGTTCTCCTTTTTGATAGACTTACATCCTATTCACATCTCATTGACAGGAATTAAACATGACTAAGGTTCTCGAAGTCGTAAAGCCAGGCGTGATCGCTGGCGCCGATTTGGGCAAAGTATTCGCCGTTGCTAAAGAAAACGGTTTCGCTATCCCTGCAGTTAACTGTGTTGGCACCGATTCCATCAACGCCGTTATCGAAGCAGCTGCAAAGGCCAAGGCTCCGGTAATCGTTCAGTTCTCTAACGGCGGCGCACAGTTCATCGCTGGTAAGGGTCTCAAGGCTGACGGACAGAAGGCTCAGATTCTCGGTTCTATTTCTGGCGCTCTTCACGCTCGCAATGTTGCTGAAGCTTACGGCGTGCCTGTAATCGTTCACACTGACCACTGCGCAAAGAAGCTTCTTCCTTGGGTTGACGGTCTTCTCGACGCTGGCGAAAAGTACTACGCAGAACACGGCGTGCCTCTGTTCTCTTCCCACATGATCGACCTTTCCGAAGAATCTCTGAAGGACAACGTTGATCTTTGCTGCCAGTATCTCGAAAGAATGGCTAAGATCGACATGACCCTCGAACTCGAACTCGGTTGCACCGGCGGCGAAGAAGACGGCGTTGATAACTCCGACAAGGATGCGTCTGCGCTCTACACTCAGCCAGAAGACGTTTGGTACGCTTACGAACGCCTCATCAAAATCAGCCCTAACTTCACTATCGCTGCATCTTTCGGCAATGTTCACGGCGTTTACAAGCCAGGCAACGTTAAGCTCAATCCGCAGATTCTTCGCGATTCTCAGATCTATGCTGAACAGAAACTCGGTCTTGCAGCTGGTTCCAAGCCTCTTAACTTCGTATTCCACGGCGGTTCTGGTTCCGATCCTAAGGATATCGAAGATGCAGTTTCTTACGGCGTAGTTAAGATGAATATCGATACCGATACCCAGTGGGCTACTTGGGACGGCGTCAAGAA
>JAZQPH010000367.1:0-3427 GCA_045628385.1 Succinivibrionaceae bacterium | reverse complement strand
CGCAGGCCAGTCCAAGAACCTCGTAGGTCTGCTCGACGGTTACTTCCACCACGAAGAAGAAACCAAGAACACCGACAACTATGTTGAAGGCGGCCAGCACCTGAACGTTAACGTTCTGAACCGCGAAATGCTCCTTGATGCGATGGATCACCCTGAGAAGTACCCAACTCTCACCATCCGCGTATCCGGCTACGCTGTGCGTTTCAACGCTCTTACCAAAGAACAGCAGCAGGACGTCGTAACCAGAACCTTCACCCAGAAGCTCTGATAGTTCGGTTCTAAACGAATGCTGAACAAAGCCCCGCAGAAATGCGGGGCTTTTTCGCGGTCAGTGAAATCAAATGCCATAGAATCTCTTTGCATACGCATCAGCATGAATGTATGCGAGCATTGCTAACGGCGATCTCGGTCATGAACGTTTTCGCCGAATCATCCAGACATGAGACAAAAAAAGGGAGCATCGCCGATGCCCCCTGATTTGCCGAATTTCGCGACGCTCAGTCGTTCTGTGAAGACGGGCTTTCTTCAGAGCGCACAGTGAGCTCCCTGAAGAATTCCACAATGCGATCGGCCGCCCTAACGTCATATACGAAACCGTGGCTGGAGTCTATTTTGATGATTTCGCCCGATCTAAACCGCGCTTTGAGTTCATTGGACAAGAACGGAGCGGACATCCCGTCACTGTCGCGATACGGGTTATGCGACAAAATATCATTTTCGGTCGCAAGTTCGAACAGCGCATCAGCCTGCTCTTTTGTGAGTCTTCCTTTTTTCTTAAGGGATGATTTCTCAGAACCGGAGCCATTATCCGCATATTCTTCGTGATAATAATATCTTAATGAATCCTCGTCTTTGCCTGGTTCAACTTTGATATATACGTTGGACAAATCCTTCCAAGACTTCGGAATTTTGAGTTCGCCGTCTTCGAAACTCCCGCGGCCCAAATCGCCGATGGCAAGAGACAGCGACTCAAGCTCCCGAATGGCAATTTTTTCACGCTCTTTGGCGTAAACGGGAAGAGGCGGAAAATCGTCTTCATGCCCTTCCCGTGCGAAAGTGATTTCGATGGTCGGAGAATCGGTGACATTCACGGAAGCTGTCAGAAGTTTGTCCGCAATTTTGAGATTCCAGTAGGACTCAAGAGGAGAATAGCCGGCGCTTGAGACATACTCGCCAGATTCATTAATCCTTTCAGCCTTGCCGCTGCTCCCAATGGGCGCAAATTTTCCCTGATAGAAAAAATACTCGGTCATTACGCCGTCTATAACCGTTATTTTGGTTGTTTTTTTTCTGTTAACCCAGACTGTATTCATGGGATCAAATTTTTCTTCGGTCGCGCCCGCATCGGGTGAATGCGGCTTGCCGCCATCGAACGCAGGCTTTAGGCATAAACCTGCCGCAACCAGCGCGACGCAGCCTGCGGCGCATAGACAAATAGCTAAAGTTTTCATGGCAACACTCATTGGGAGAAAATCAGGGCGCGACGCGCATGTCGCAAGAATCGCCGATCTTAAAACAAAGGGCAAGCGCATCTTCCATGCCAAAAATAAAAACGCGATCCGAGTTGGGATCGCGCCTTCATTCATACCGGGATGATTCGAATGTTTATGCGGTTATTTTGACTCCGCAACCTCATAGGCGTACTGCCACAAATCCTTGACAGCCTCGGGGTCGGCATGAAAGCCATGATTTGAATCGATCTTGGCAGATTCTCCCGATGCGAATTTTGCATAGAAATCAAGCGAAAAATATGGTCTCGACATGCCGTTCGAATCGCGGTAAGGGCTTTTAGTTAAAAATCCCGGCACGGTGGCAAGTTCGAAAAACTTCTGAGCCTGTTCGTCGGTAAGAGAAATTTTATCCCCCATGCTTATGCTGTATTCGTGATTGTCAGACTCCCCGTATCGCAGAAAGCACTTGTTGGCAGTTTCAGAAGCATCTGATTCGCATTCGATTCTGAATGAGGCTGCATAATTATTTTTCCACTTTGCAGGAAATCCGGAATCCTTGCCTGAATCTTCTTCGATTTCTGGGTTCCAATCAAATTCGCCGATCGTAAAACTCAGCGACTGCAGCTTTTTATCTTTTATTTCTTCGCGGGACTTGGCGAATACGGGCAATGGGGGAAAATCATCTTCATGCCCTACTCTTGCAAAAGTATCGTAAGTCGCAGGAGCATCAAGAACCGCAAGCTGCGCCGAAAGCAGTTTGCCCTTAAGTTTCATATTCCAATAAAGCGAAAGCGGCGCATCTCCGTCTGACTTTCTAACATATTTTCCGTCATCGATGACCACCTCGACAGGCCCTTCGGAAAGAGAAAATTTGTTTTCTTCGTCATCCTTGAAGAACAAAGACATCTGTCCGCGGCTTACGGAAATTTTGATATAACCTTTTCTGTTCGTCCATTCGGTGTTGAGGTAATCAATCGTTTCAGACGAATCCTGCTTAACAAGTCCCGAGCCATCATGCGCAAATGACGTTTTTCCGTAGAAAAACATTCCTGCGGCGACAAAAACCGCCGCCGCCGACAAAGCGCAAATCACTGTAGTTGCCTGCATAATGTCCCTTCCGCACATGCCACAATTCACTGGTATTTTTTGACAGAGCCAAGAATTGCGCAAAAAACATACAAAATCAAATTTTTTCTTCGATTTTGTGATTAAGTCGAAAAGGAAGGCGCATGCCGGCGGGATATTTTACGGATAGCGGCATGAACCGAGAATTTCAAAAATAAAAAACAAGCATCTCCCCATTAAGCAAAATCATAAATTGCGCATGCAAGATACAGTTTGGCAGAAAAGCCGGAACTTTGGCGACCGATAACTGTCTCAATTTCGCGGCTTTGTGCATCATATTGCCACAAAGTCGCATTGCGCCGTCAGCGAATAAAATGTGAGAAATCGCCCAATCTGAAATATTGATAGGCATAAGCAGATATAATTGCAACAAAAAATGCCATAGACCGCACAGTTATTTAGCTAAAGGCGCGATTTAATCAAGCCGATAAAGTATGCGCATGGGCGCTTTTGCGTGTCAGCAAATACTAAATTTCGTAAATAGGAGCGAATATGAAAAGGAATTCTGGTTTCACGCTGATCGAACTTATTGTCGTAATGGTGATCCTCGGTATTTTGGCTGCAACTGCTGCGCCTAAATTCATCAATCTTCAGTCCGATGCCAAAATAGCAGCCCTCAAAGGTCTGTCCGGCGCTGTCAACTCTGCCAAGAGTCTGATTTACGCCAAAGCACTTGTTCAGGGTTTTGAAAATTCTA
This sequence comes from Succinivibrionaceae bacterium, assembly GCA_045628385.1. Taxonomy (GTDB): domain Bacteria; phylum Pseudomonadota; class Gammaproteobacteria; order Enterobacterales; family Succinivibrionaceae; genus JAZQPH01. The sequence goes on along the minus strand of JAZQPH010000367.1, from coordinate 154 downwards.
AGACCAAGTCATCGGATAAAATTGTCAACGGTAAAAATCTCAGCCTGGTATGGGGCTATCCTTCAGCTCAAGATACTACGGATACACCCCCTGCGCAAGGCATCATCGGAGCTCTGGATGTTGCCATAAGCACCGAAACGAACGAAGATAAATC
>JAZQPH010000366.1:0-6349 GCA_045628385.1 Succinivibrionaceae bacterium | reverse complement strand
GAGCACGTTCAGGAACTGAAGACTCAGGCTGTTGACCAGAACATCACGATTATCAGAAACCGCGTCAACGAACTCGGCGTTGCCGAACCGCTCGTTCAGCGTCAGGGCAGCGATCGCATCGTGATTGAACTTCCAGGCATTCAGGATACAGCCAGGGCCAAAGAAATCCTCGGTGCCACGGCGACTTTGGAATTCAGGCTTGTAGATAAGTCTGCCGATATCGAATCCGCTTCCAAAGCATCTTCCGACAACGTTGAAATTCTGCCTTCTGCCGATGGAAGAACCGTTGCTCTCGACAAGCACGTTATTCTTACAGGCGAACACATTACCGATGCTAACTCCGGCTTTGACGAGTACGGCAGACCTCAGGTAAACATCAAACTTGACGGAGCAGGCGGCAACAAAATGTCCAACTTCACGAAGGACCACGTAGGCGCGCTCATGGCAACGGTGTTTATTGAGCAGAAAGCTACCGACAAAAAGCGTCCGGACGGCAGCACCATTTTCGAAACCAAGAAGACGGTTGCGAACATGGCTACCATCCAGACTCAGCTTGGCTCAAGTTTCCGCATTACCGGCATCGACAATCCGACCGAAGCACACAACCTTGCGCTTATTCTGAGAGCGGGCGCTCTGATTGCTCCTATTCAGATCGTTGAAGAAAGAACCATCGGACCTAGCCTCGGCCAGCAGAATATCGATTCCGGCATGAACGCAATGATTTGCGGTCTCGCTCTCGTGCTCGTGTTCATGGCTATTTACTACAACGTATTCGGCATCATTGCCGATATTGCGCTTGTCGGCAATCTGGTGCTGCTCGTTGGTGCCATGTCCATGATTCCTGGAGCTGTAATGACGCTTCCGGGCATTGCGGGCATCGTGCTTACTCTCGGTATGGCAATCGACGCCAACGTGCTTATATACGAACGCATCAGAGAAGAGCTGAATGCCGGCGCAGGCGCTCAGCAGGCAATCGATCTCGGTTACTCGAGAGCTTTCGTCACCATACTCGATTCCAACCTGACAACGCTTGCCACTGCGCTCGTACTTTTTGCGGTCGGAACAGGCGCCGTCAAAGGCTTTGCTCTCGTACTCATGATCGGCATTATCTGCTCTATGTTTACGGCTATGCTTTTGAGCCGCGGCATCGTCAATGCAATATACGGCGGCCGCAAAGGTCTCAAGACCTTGCCTATTTAATCGGAGATTACTGACATGTTAATGCTGATAAATCCGAAGAACCCGATAAGGTTCATGAAGATGTCGCTGCCTGCCGGAATTTTGGCTGCAGCGCTCGTAATTGCCTCCATCGTATGTCTGTGCATCAAGGGTCTGAATTTCGGTCTCGACTTTACGGGCGGTACGCTCATCGAAGTCGAATATCAAGCCGATGTTCAGCTTTCTGATGTGAGAAAAGCCATTGAAAATGAAGGCATAAGTTCTCCCGTCGTCCAGCACTTCGGATCTTCCAAAATTGCCATGATCCGCATTAAGCCGGTTGAAGGCGTGGATCAGAAAGAGACTGCCGATCAGGTGTTCAAAGCCGCTCAGAAAGTTCAGGAAGGCGCGCAGCTCAACCGTGTTGAGTACGTCGGTCCTTCCGTAGGCGCAGACCTCGTTTCAAGCGGTATTATCGCCATTGCGATTTCGCTTCTGTGCATACTCGCATATGTTGCGTTCCGTTTTGAATGGAGAATGGCCGCGGGTTCCATCATTGCGCTCGTCCACGATACAATCGTGACCCTCGGCATTTTCTCGCTTCTTGAATATGAGTTCGATTTGACGGTGCTTGCGGCGCTTCTGACCATTATCGGTTACTCGCTGAACGATACCATCGTCGTGTTCGACCGTATCCGCGAAACCGCAAGGCTCGCAAGAGAGGCTACGATTTCCGCGATTATCGACGCTTCGATTACCGATACGCTCAGCCGTACCGTCATTACTTCGGGAACGACCATTCTTACGGTGCTGTCGCTCCTTATTTTCGGCGGCCCGCTCATTTACGGTTTTGCGTTCGCCATGACCGTAGGTATCGTGGTCGGTACGTTCTCTTCCATCTATGTTGCGTCATCTTGCTGCGCAGCGATGGGCATGACGAGAGAAAATCTTCTCCCGCCGCCGCCAATCAACAGAGATGAAGAAATAATCGAAACAATCGACGAAGATTAACTTCAACCGAAGCGCGCCCTTCGCAAGAGGGGCGCATTCTTTTTATTCGGGGAATTGTGCATATGCTATTCGTAAAATGGCTCATTGCGTTGCCTATTACGGTTTTCGTGGCCACGGGCTGCGCATCCGTTTCTCAGACTCATAATGCCGCCATGTGCGGCGAACCGCATTTTGCCTCGGATAAATCACTGATACCTTCAAATCTCGGATGTCTGTCCAAACTGCCGTCGCAAAGACTTGAAAAAGAATCTTACGTCGACACAGAAAAAATGATCACGGCTCCGAGACCAGATTATTCGCAGTGGGAAGATAAAGCTGCAAAAATTCTGTCAAAGCTCGTGGCAGCCGAGCAGAAATTTCCCGATATGACTCTGCCCAAGCTGGCAAAACGCCATGAAACTCTTCAGAAACTTCTCGCGCAGGGCAAGAACAACGATGCTTTGGCCGAACTTAACGCTCTTGCAAAAGCTGTAGATCCGCGCATCATGGCCGACATGGCCGCGCTCAACGTCGAGGCCGCCGAAGCTCTGGGCTACACCGCGCACAGATACGAAGCCGGGACTTTTTTGCAAAAGTCCAATTATGCAATCGAATTGCTAAAACTGATGGGTAAACTTCCCGCAGAACTTCTCATAGTGCATGAATTTGAACTTGGCATGTTCCTGCATAACATCGGCAAGTTTGAAGAATCAAACGAGCATCTTGGCAATTCTCAGGATTTGCTTATTTCGGGATATGCGACGAAAAATGCTCCGGAATGGGTCGTTCCTTCATATTACCTTGCGCTAAATAATTTTTTTCTCGGCAATTACGCGCAGTCCGTAACCGACTTCACGCAAGACAGGAAGTCCTACGGAAAAGACGACGCATCGGGCGCCTATAACCATCTAAATCTGTACTTTTCCGTATCCATGCTCAACAAAGATGCGGGCAAAGAAATGCTTTCTCGCGCGTTGAGGCTGCTAAAAGTCAAAGACACCGAAACAGAGTGGGCCGCGAACGTCATGAAAAGACTGATTGCGGGCGAAAGGACGGAACTTATCGAAGATGCCTCGTCTTTTGCTTCAAAGCAGACAAATTTAAGCCTGGCCGAACTTTTGACGGAAGCGTATTACTACGCCGGCATGGATTACTTCGTAGAAGGCAGGGTCAATTCTGCGCGCGTCATGTGGAATGAGGCTCAGCGCCTCGGAGTCTATATGTTCATTGAATACGCTCTTGCGGAACAGGGCGTTCAGGTGCTCGCAGCTCCGAAATAATGGTAGGTCATCTATGGAAAAATTTTTCAGCCCTTCGGACGTGAGAATCGTTCTTGTAAGAACTTCCCATCCGGGAAATATCGGTTCGGCAGCCCGTGCCATGAAGACCATGGGCATGAATGAACTGTATCTTGTAGCTCCGGAAAAACCTATAGACGACATGTCAAGAGCGATGTCTGCTGGAGGTCTTGACGTCCTCGAGCATGCCGTCGTCTGCGATTCTTTGGGGGAAGCCCTGCGCGGCTGCCATACCGCCATAGGAACTTCGGCGCGCGAAAGAACGTTCGACAGAAAACTTCTTCGTCCGTGGGAAGCTGCGTCGGTCTGCAAGCGTTCCCAGGCAGAAGGAAAAAAAGCGGCCATCGTTTTTGGCTGCGAAAGGACGGGGCTCACGAATGACGAATTAGAACTTTGCGGCTCTCATGTAATCATTCCTTCCGTTGCCGAGTACTCGTCGCTCAATCTTGCGATGGCCGTTCAGGTATGCTGTTATGAGCTGAGAAAACTCGAGGTTGCAGGCTCTTTGGCGGGAAATTCTGAATCCGCAGACATTGTTGCTGCGGAGCCCGCAAATGTCATGCATCCCGGCGACGAACCCGCCGACGGAGAAAAACTTGAAGGTTTTTACGGACATCTTTCAAAAACGCTTTCGTCTATCGGATTTCTTCGCGGCGGCGACTCTTCTCCAGTCATGCGCAAGATAAGAAGAATATTTTCCCGTCCCTATCTTTCTTCGGATGACGTGAATATCCTGCGCGGCATTTTGTCTCTCATCGACAAGTCAAATGGTGAACGCAATGAATAAACCGGTTTATTTGGATTACGCAGCAAGCACGCCGGCTGATCCCCGCGTTGCGGAAGAAATGTCCAAGTGCATGACGCTTGAAGGCAATTTCGGAAATCCAGCCTCGACGACGCACAGTTACGGCTGGAATGCTTCAGAATGCGTGGACATCGCAAGAAACTGCGTGGCCGAGCTTATCGGCGCCGATTCTCGCGAAATCATATTTACATCGGGTGCAACCGAATGCGACAACGCAGCGATCAAGGGCGTAATTTTCGCAGACATCCGAAATCCCGGCCACATTGTGACTTCGGCAATCGAACACAAAGCCGTTCTTGACACCTGCGCTTTTGCCGAGTCTTTGGGATGGGAAGTGACATATCTTGTTCCAGGAAAAGACGGAGTAATAACTCCTGCTGCCGTCGAAGGAGCGATCCGTGAAAATACCAGGCTTGTGACGCTCATGGGCGTAAATAACGAAATCGGCACGGTTACTGACATCGAAGCCATCGGTGCGATATGCAGGTCCCGCGGAATCTTATTTCACTGCGATGCCGCGCAGGCCGCGGGCAAAATCAAAATTGACGTCGAGGACATGCAGATTGACATGCTGTCGATTTCATCGCATAAAATTTATGGCCCGAAAGGAATCGGCGCGCTGTACGTGCGCAACAAGCCAAAAGTCAATCTGGTGCCTTTGGTTCATGGCGGCGGGCATGAGCGCGGATACCGTTCGGGAACTCTTGCGACCCACCAGATTGCTGGATTCGGCAAAGCATGCGAAATCCTGACGGAGTGCATGAACGAAGAGACGGCAAGAATTTCCGCTCTTAAAAGCAATCTGAGAAAAAAACTTTCCAACCTTCCGGGCGTTGAATTTCACGGAGAGGGCGATACTGTCTGCGGAATTCTTAACGTCGGCTTCAAAGGCGTTATGGGCGAAACGCTCATCGCTTCGATGCCCGATATTGCGGTGTCAAGCGGTTCGGCATGCAATTCAAAGAGCGTCGAGCCGTCATACGTGCTGACAAAAATCGGCGTGCCGCGCGACATTGCCGCGGCCAGCATTCGTTTTTCGCTCGGGCGTTTCACGACGGAATCAGATATCGACATCGCCTTCAGAAGCGTGACTCGGGCGATATCGGCGCTTAAAAAGAAATATTTTGATTCGGGGCCCGTTTCGCCGATTTAGCCGATTTGCGTGACGGCCATGGAGATACAAGCATGAAAATAAAAATTTTTTGTTCGGAAACCGCGCATGACGGCATGTGGGGAAAGAATGCTCCCGTAAGTTTCGGAAATTGCGATGCCACGGTGCATCTTGACAATGACGTCCCTGAGCATGAAAGAATCAGAAGCGCCGCTCTTAAACTTACGGGTATGGGATTTACAGAAGCCGAACTTGCGGGCGGCGGCTGGAATGACGAAAGAAAATATGCTTTCTGGCAGGGCTTCAGGGATGCGGGCGGCAAGCATGTCCTTGAACTTGGCAGCGTCGGCGCCGACGTGCAGAAAAGAATGGAAATTATCGGCAGAGTACGCGATTTGATAAACGCGCCTTCTGACGAAATGTATCCCGAAACTTTTGCCGAAGCCTGCAGGCAGCTGCTTGTCGATTGCGCCGCCGACAAAAACGCGCTGACCGTCGAAATCGTAAAATTCGATGAACTCGATGCAAGAAAATTCGTCGGCACGAAAACCGTCGGAAAAGGCTCAGTGCATAAGCCTTGCGTGCTCATTGCCAAATATTGCCCGAAAACTGACAAAGGATTTGATCTCGGTCTTGTGGGCAAGGGCATTACTTTTGATACGGGCGGATACAGCCTGAAACCGGCTGATTACATGACATCCATGGAATCTGACATGGGCGGAGCCGCGACATGCGCGGGAGCCATGGCGCTTCTTATGGCTGAAAATACCGCAATCAATGTCTGCTTTGCAACCTGCTGCGCCGAAAATGCCGTAAGCGGTTCTGCTTTTAAGCCCGACGACATTATTCGTTATCCTAACGGTGTTTCGGTCGAAGTCAAAAATACCGATGCAGAGGGAAGATTGGTTCTTGCAGACGGTCTCATCGAAATTTCCAAGATGAGTCCGCGTCTTTTGATTGATGCCGCCACGCTGACGGGCGCTGCGA
>JAZQPH010000365.1:0-3356 GCA_045628385.1 Succinivibrionaceae bacterium | reverse complement strand
TAAGAATGTATAAAAATATCCAAAGAATATAATTAATACTAAATATACTCAAACTATATTAAAAATATTTTTACACTCTATCAAAAATTTTTTTAAGCAGTGAATTTTTTTAAATCCGGATTGAAAGCGTCGGGGAAATTTTATCGAAAGATTCGATATCATCCCGCAAATCGTAAGGACAGAATTTCTGCACTAAATTCTTTTCTTAGATAGAAGCCTCTCGGTCTTGTCAAAATTGGCGTGCCGTCTTTCCCGATTGCTTCTGTAAGCGATTTTCCATTTGCAGCCTTGGGGCGTATCTGAAGATATTTTCCGTCTTTTGCGGTAACTTCTTCGATTCTTCCCGAAGATATTTTTTCCATATGTTCTTCCCAGTCGGTTTTTATAAGGAACATTTCTTTGTCCGTCGGCGACCAGAGAAAAGGGGTGAATATTGTTCTGTCGGCAATAGCGACTTCGCGTCTCCCGTCAAAAGGCACCCACAGCACTCTTTTCAGTTTATTGCATACATTCGATTCTTCAAATTTTCCGAAAGCACCTGTCAGAGGCGTTATGCAAACATAGGTTGTTTCAAGAGGCTGCAGATTTTGTCCCAAAGGAAGAGTCTTAAGTTCTACGCCGATTTTTGAAAAATCCTGCACAGGATTGGAGCCAGCATCGGCGCCAAGAAGAATTTCCATAAATGCCCCGAACCAGCCTTTTGAGTGAATGGTATCGCAAGGCGGCGTGACTCCAATTTCTCGGCAAATCTCGCCGATGGATCTTCCAGCTATTTCGTATGCTCTTTCGATTAGCTCTGTTTCGTCAATCGGCGGCGCTGACCGCTGCATATTTTTCAAAGAGGCGAATACGTGAGTTCCCATGTTAATCCCGTAACAAATAAGTCCCCGCAATGTTGCAGATATTATCTTAAATAGGGACAATAACTTTAAATTTATGCGAACGGCTTTGTGCCGTTTGCCAAGAAATGGCAGGTCGCAGATATATCCGCAAAGCTCCCAAAAGATGCAGGCAAAAAGCAGGCGTTTTGCTCGGCGGTAGTTTCATTGCGGCAGCCGACGGGATTTTGATAAACCCGTATCTTAAGTTTATGAAAATTCGCCGGACACAGGTTTGGCGTTCAGGGTACTCCGTGGTAGATAAAGACGGTTTCCGCCCAAATGTCGGCATCGTCCTTTGCAATTCAGAAGGGCAGGTGCTGTGGGCAAGACGAATAAGACAAAATGCCTGGCAATTCCCCCAAGGCGGCATAGATGCGGGGGAAACTCCCGAACAGGCCATGTATCGGGAATTAAGAGAAGAACTGGGCTTGTCGCGCGAACATGTAAAAATTCTTGCGCAGTCCAAGACTTGGTACAAATACAGGCTTCCTAAACAGTTCGTGCACGGAACGAAAAACGATCCCCACATTTGCATCGGCCAGAAGCAAAAATGGTTCTTGCTTAGGATTGAGCCTGGTTCAGAATCAAAAATTGTGTTCGACAGTTCTGGCGATCCCGAGTTTGACGGTTGGAGATGGGTATCGTATTGGTATCCCGTCCGGCAGGTTGTTTCATTCAAGCGCGAAGTTTACAGACGAGTTATGCGCGAATTTGTGTTATTAGCGCATAAAAAACAAGTTTCTGCCAAACACGAAGGCCATGCCCGCCGCAATGAGCAGCAGAATTCATATCAGCAGAGGAGGCAACAACGATGCAAGCCTTACTGAGAAAAATAATCGAAACAGTGGCTGATGCTTCTGATTTGAACGAAGCAATGCGCTGTTTGGTCAGCAAAACCAAAGAATCGCTCAGGGTGGACTGTTGCTCGGTCTATCTTGCTGATCCGTCAAGAAACAGAATGGTGCTGGCGGCGACCGACGGGTTGCGCCAAGAATGCGTAGGAACGATTTCCCTTGCCGAAGGTGAGGGCCTTGTGGGACTTGTCGCGGACAGCAGGGAAGTCGTAAATCTTGCCGATGCCCGAAATCATCCAAATTTTAAATACATACCCGAGGTCGGCGAAGAAAGTTTCAAATCATTTTTGGGCGTGCCTCTCATCGACCAGCGAAAAATTTTGGGCGTGCTGGTCATTCATCAATCGGCTGCAAGAAAATTTGACGAAAGCGATGAATCGTTTTTGGTTACTCTGGCGGCGCAGCTGTCGGCGAAAATCGCCAAGTTTCGCCTGGAAGGAGAACTAGAGGCCGCAAGAGTTCAGTCAGGATTAGTCACGGGAATCGCCGTTTCGCCGGGAGTCGCGGTGGCACCTGCTTTCGTATGGCGGCCTATGCTCAATCTTGAGCAAGTGGCTCTTGTCAAAACAGACGATCCTCTTACGCAGGTGGAATTGTTCAGACAGGCCGTGTTCCAGGTTCAGCTCGATCTCGACACGATCATGATGAGGGTCAGCGAATCGTCGTTTGAAACGGGGTATTCAGAGCAAAACGCCGAAAATAGTGCTGAAGACGAAGCTTCGGATATTTTTGAAATTTATTCGATGATGCTCAATGATGACGAATTTTCGTCGGCGATCGAAGAAGAAATTTCTTCAGGTCACTGGATGGCTGTTTCGGCAGTGCGCATCGTATGCGAACGGTACATTGAAAAATTCCAGTCGATGGAAGATGAGTACCAGAAGGAGCGTGCAATCGATGTTCATGACATCGCTCAACGCCTTCTGTCGAGACTTGCTCACAATGAAGTTGACGGGGTTACCCTTTCAAGTCCGTTTGTTCTAATTGCGGAAGAAGTAACTGTTTCGCTTCTTGCCGAATTGCCGAGAAATCTTCTTAAGGGAATGGTGTCCGTCAAAGGCGCTGCAAATTCTCATGCTGGCATATTGGCTCGCAATTTGGGCATCCCTGCGGTCATGGGCGCCTCTTTGCCAATAGGCGATCTGTCTGGAAAGACTCTCGTCGTTGACGGATCTCACGGACATGTCATCGTAAGTCCAGACGCCGCGGTAAAAGAAGAATTCAATCAGCTGATACTCCGCGAAGCGCAGTTCAGGGAAACTGCCGAAAAAGAAGTTGCGGAGCCGACTCTTACGAAAGACGGCGAGCAGATTTCAGTCCGCATCAACGCAGGTCTGAGACTTGGCAAACAGGCATTTTTCAGACGCGGGCTTGACGGCTCAAAAATTGCCGATGGCGTCGGACTGTATCGTACGGAAATTGCTTTCATGCTGCAGCCGAGTTTTCCGACGGAAGACGAGCAGGTGGGCTTTTATTCGGAGTTTTTGTCGGACTTTCGCGATGTGCCAGTATGCATGAGAACTCTGGACATCGGCGGTGACAAGCCTTTGCCTTATTTTGCGATTGATGAAGATAATCCTGGCTTGGGCTGGCGAGGCATCCGTCTGACGCTTGATAATCC
>JAZQPH010000364.1:0-4519 GCA_045628385.1 Succinivibrionaceae bacterium | reverse complement strand
TCATCGCGTAATAGATGGCGAGCATGCAATACGTCATGATGACGTCGACCATGATGTCATTGGCGCGGTTCGCTATGAGGATGTGCTTGCAGCGATTGCGCGAAAACATCACTATATATATAAGGCAGAATGCGTTAAAGGCAATGAGTCCTATTTCATAGGGACCTAGCAGTTTGTATACGTGACCGTAATTTTTTACGTCGAGCGCGATGTCGAAAAGCCATGCGATGAGCACGGCAACGTTTACGACCGAGTGGAAAATCAGAAAACGCTGAAGTTCTTTAAGTATTCTTATCGGCATTGGTGTCCTTTGGCGCTGTCGCTGGTTGGGGGCATAATGGCATGCGGCGCGAACAAAAACGCATGATAATTGTATTAGCAAGAAAATCAAATTTTCTGTCTTGGATCACGGAACTCGTTCTTTGATTTACCGTGATGATAGATTTGGCGCATTCTTGCTGCAGATTTTAAGGATATGGTCAATGAAGATTGTCATAGCGATCGATTCGTTCAAAGGATGCATGACTTCGGCTGATGCAGGAAATGCTGCAAGAGCAGGCGTCGCAAAAGCATTCCCATATGCCGAAATCATCGTTCTTCCTCTAGCTGACGGCGGCGAAGGCACGGTCGAAGCCATGGCGTCGATGCAAGGCGCCAAGAAAAGAACCGTTGAAGTTTTTGGACCTTTGGGGAGCCAGCGTCCGAAAGTTTCGGCGCAATATGCCGTTACGGAAGACGGCTTTGCCGTGATCGAGTCGGCTGCGGCTGCGGGATTGTGCCTGCTTAGCAAAAGCGAACGCAACCCGATGTTTGCGACGACGCAGGGCGTCGGACAGATTATCAAAGACGCTTTGGATCTAGGCATCAGAAAATTTATCGTAGGTCTCGGAGGTTCGGCCACAAATGACTGCGGAGCGGGGCTTCTTTCGGTTCTCGGGGCAAGATTCTTGAACAGAGAAGGCAAGCCGATACATCAAGGCTGCGCAGGGCTTTCTGAATTAGCAAGAATCGATCTGTCGGGATTTGATGGGAGAATATCTCAATGCGATTTTCGCGTCGCATGCGACGTGGACAATCCTCTTCTCGGCGAATTTGGCTGCACAAAAGTTTTTTCTCCTCAGAAAGGTGCCAGAGAAGATGATATGGAGCGGATGGAAGCAAATATCGCCAAGTTCGCTGTACTTTCAAAACAAGTGCTCGGATCCATGGCAAATGCCAAACTTTCGGGAGCCGGGGCCGCAGGCGGCATGGGCTTTGCCTTCTCTTCATATATAGGTGGCAGACTCGAATCTGGTGCCCGAATCGTTGCCCATGCGATAGGTCTTGAAAAACATCTTGAGGGCGCATCCTTGTTCATTACGGGCGAAGGAAAAATCGATTCGCAGTCGGAATGTGGCAAAGCGCCGGTTGTGGCGGCAATGTTTTCAGACATGGCTGGCGTGCCCGCGATAGCATTTGCCGGCGCGGTCGAAGGGTGTCCTGCGCCGATAAAAAAAGCTGTTTGCATCAATCCTGAAGGCATATCACATGACGATGCCATGAACAGAATAAATGCCATGAAAAACCTTGAACTGGCCGTAAGTTCGGAAGTTCTGAAATTTCTTCAATCATCCCGCAGTTAAAAAAGAGCCGCATGAAACGTCTCGCGCAAATTTTTGTTCCGGCAATCTCTGCTGATAGTAAAATTTAGTGCGGCGCCGGATACAGAAACGGCGGTTTACGGACAAATTCATGACTGCATCAAAAAAATTGAATTCTGCAAAAAACAAATATTCGTCTTCTTTCGGCGTAGCCGTGGCAGGCTCATCCGAAACTATGCTCGGTTATACGGCAGAGCAGGCAGTCGTCGAAGTCGCGGCTTCGTTGCAAATGGAAGGGTTGCCAGTGTCGGATGAACTTCTGGGACTTTTGAAACTTTGCGCAGCCGGCGAACAAAGCTCAGAAGACATTCTTGCGGGCATTTTGAGCGAGGCATAGATATTGAGCGATTCCGTCTATTGCTATCCTGATTCAGACGTCTTACTTAATAAATTCGGCATCCGCGGCATGAATGAGCTGTTTGCCAAGGAAGCTGTAGTTACGGGTTTGCGTCTCATAAGGCTCTTCAATCATCCGGTGACCGGAAATTTTGATTTGCCGCATCTTTGCGAAATTCACCGCTACATATTCCAGGATATATATCCGTGGGCAGGCAAAACCCGCACCGTCAATATTGCCAAAGAAAATTGGTTCTGCAGATGGGAATACATCGACTCGCAGTCGAAAAAACTTTTTGCCGAACTCAAATCTGACCATTATTTGAAAGATTTGCCCAAAGAGAACCTTCTTGCCAGGCTTGCCTATTATTTTGCTGAAATCAATGCTATCCATCCGTTCAGAGAGGGCAACGGCAGAGCTCAAAGAGAATTTATCCGCCTTCTTGCCCTGATGAACGGCGTCAGGCTGCAGTTTAGCAATGTAGGCAGAGACGAACTGATCAGAGCCAGCCGAGATTCCATGTCATGCGACTACTCGGGCATGGAAGAGATCATCAAAAAATGCGCTATGCCATGATGTCGGCAAAACAATCAGTTTTGCTCCGATCATGGCAGCCAATCAGCTCGAAGAAGCCGGCATTTGCTTTTGCCGGCAGGTTCTTTAGATCGCGAAGATAAGGCATTCGCAAAAATATTGCTGACTACTCGTCCGAAAATCGTCTTCGCAAGTTATTGTTTTTGACATATGTCATATTCAATAACCTCAAATGCGTTATCAAAATATGGCCTGACGTCATAATGGAATGGACTCCAGCGCTCAAGACGATATCTGATGTCATGAAAGAGCAGAGCATTTAATTCCTCGGGACGGCTCTTGCCTGCATCATTTGAATATACCGCGTGCAGCGTTGCTGATTTGCCGTTGCAGGATACGGTATAAGAAAACTCAAAATCCTGCGCATTAACCTTGTGCGAGTACATCGATACGATAATAAAAAAGTATTCGAGATTTGTGTATTCGCAGGTTATTGGATCTTCTATTAGCCAATATGGCTTAATTCTTTCGTCATCAAAAAAATCGCGATAATTTATTGCCGGATCGTATTGAATAGTTTCAATTTGTTCAATGTCATCATTTTGACGAAAATATTTCTGAAATTTGCTTAATTTAATTTCATAGCGCTTTACGTCATTAAGGTACATGCGTTTGAACGGTTCACGGCCGATGCATGGCAAATTATCGAGATCTGGTGTTTGATCAACCGCGGTTTCTGATTGTGAACCTAATTTAAATATTGCAGAAAATTCAAGTCCGTTTTGAATATTCTCGCTTTCAAGATTCAACAGTTCGCCAAATGCTTCAAGTCTTGAAGTGCCGATCTTGTTCTTTGGTTTGGCAAAAAGCTCTCCGCAAAATCTAGCTTTTGCATGAAAGTATGGGTATAGCAATACGTATTTTGGGTCTAAAAATCTTAAATCTATATTGCTAAATAATTCTTTTCGGTATGTATCGTTCAGCATATATCGGCGAATCAAGCTAAGCCGATCCGATGACGGAGATTCGGAACTAAGCAGTCTGTCTAGATCAAAAATTGCCGTATTAAGTATTTCATTAAGGGGCTTTACAACGACTCCCTTAAAGTCGAGATGTATGCCTGAGTCATCCGATTGTTGCGATGTTATGCATGAATATATGGTGTCATCGAGCGATTTAGACTTAACAAAATTTTTAAATTCATGTCGAAAGATGAAATCATCTAATTTTGATTCGTCGCTTTCAGATACGAATGCAACCAAAATTTTTAAGCTTGCGGTTTGGTCTTCATATTTGACATTGTTGATAGTGTACGACTCTTTAGGGCAGATGAGAGACGCATTGATCAGTTCTTTAATCTTGCTGAAAACAAAATTGTGATTTTTGAATGACCAAAATACGTATACAGAATTGTTTTGAGTTTCCCAGGATTCTTTTGATACTTTTGAGGTTTCTTTTTTGATTGCGGAACATGCCAAATCTCTTGATTCGAAAATGTCGCAATCTAATATTGAAGAATTGTAAGTTGAAAAAGATTCAATGGCTGAATGAGAAGATGTGATCTTCATAGAAGGCCCCTTAATTGCTAAAGTGGAATAAAGGAAAAACATACACTTGGATAGAAATTACTCTTCCGTTTTGGCAAATACTCCAGAAATCTGCTTTCGGCATTGCTAAATTGGAAGAAATCCATCAACTATCCGATAATTATCTTACAAAATTGCATGCTGTCTGCAAAGTCTTTTTGCTAAATTCTGTTCAAAAATTAAACCGTACTCACAATTTTAAGCGACAAAAAAACGCCATCAAGGAATTAATGGCGTTATTGTTTGTGTTTTATCGTTGAAAGGCTAATTACTTGTCGTGGTACATTTCGCAAGCTTCGAGAGTGTTTTCGATGAGGCTTGCCACGGTCATAGGACCGACACCGCCGGGAACCGGGGTGATGTGCGATGCTCTTTCTTTTGCGACGTCAAACTGGATGTCTCCTTTAAGCTTGCCGTCAGGC
>JAZQPH010000363.1:0-6941 GCA_045628385.1 Succinivibrionaceae bacterium | reverse complement strand
AATGTGTTTCTGCGTCGTGCCGTAGTCGACAGGATACGAACGGACAATATGGTTATTGAACAGGAACTGCATCTTCGAATGCCCGAACGGCGACGGCTGCGAATAGTTGTAACGCAGATCCATGCTGATGCGGGAACCTTCGACGAAATACAGATCAGGAGGCAGATTCATGCCGATGTTTATCGGATTAGGCGCAATGCCGTTGCTTGACAGCTGCTCTTCATACAGTTTTAGCGATCCGAGAGTCGTTTCTTTATCGGTGTTGATCCATTTAGGGACATCATAGGCCTCGCGCCTGTCCTGCTCGGTAAATTGTGTTATGACGCTTTTCGGTCCTTTCATTATGCCGTTGCCAAGCACGAGAGCCTGCGCAGCAATGGTCAATTCTGCTTCCGAAGGTGCCGCGATGATGAGAAGTTTTCCGTTTACCGAATTAGGGATATCCCTTATTTCAATCGTAGGCGCCTTGATTTCGGGATAATCGGCCAAAAAGTACGGACGTTTGCTGTTGGTTGCGAATGCCACGGCATTTCCAGACGGCGGCAGAGCATCGAAATACACAGGAAAATCGATACCGCGCCAATCTGCGACAAATCCGCCCCAAGATGCGATTATGCCGGCAGCCTTAATTTCGCTGGCCCCAGGAACTCCCGCAAAGACCATAGGTAGCACTGTGTCTTTTTTGGTCGCGGTGTTGATGAACGGAACCGGGAGGAAAGTCAAATCGTTGGCTACAAGAAGCTTCTGATACTTAAGTTTGAGCGTGCTGTCTTTTGAAACGTTGAGCCACAGAGTCGTGTTGGTCATCGTTTCGCAAAAATCGGTGTAATGGCCGATAAAATTGAATCTGAGATCGTTGTAATCCTTGATGAGAAGAGGCTCAAGCTCTATATCAACGCTCGATTTTCTGCCAAGATGCTCTTTTTCGATCGTTATCGACTGCTGAAGGCTGCCATTCAAGAAAATATTGAGCTGCGAACGCACGGGAATGAGAGACGGCGACGGCGTAAATTCAAGATGCAGCTTCGCGTCTCTTATGATCTCGTCCTTGCCGAGAGCAAAATACAGATGGCTGTCGGGTTTGATGCCTGTCAGCGCCAAATCGGAATTTACCGACATATTTTCCAAATATTCAAGCGCGTACTCTCTTGTCACGTACGGAGAATATTCGTATCTTGGCTGATTTTGGTTCTCAGCCTGTTTTGGCTGTATTTCGTCGGCTGCCGCTCCTGCCGAAACAACAAGCGCGGCGGCGGCGGCCGCATAAGCCCAAACACGGGGTATGGAAAAATTCATGCTTAAGTCCTCACGGAATTGCGCAAACTTCTAATTAATTCTTTTATGACGGATACATGGGCCGTATTGTCATGGCCCTCGCCCGACTTATTCTGTCTGTACGGCTGACACGGGAAAAAACTGAAAACAAAAATCATGCATTTTACGATCGCAGTAAGAAAATATCTTAAAAACAGCGGAGTAAACCTGATCATTTTCAGATAGCCGTTGAAACCGAGAGTCACGAGCGTATGAATGCCGTTAAGCAGAGAATCATTCGTAGGCTTTCGGTATTCGTCTTTCTGCCAGCGTCCTGCCGAAGCGTAGGTACACCTGATATATTCGATGTTTTCCTGAATATTGTCGAATTTCAGAAGACATCCCAGATGTCTTCCGCGAAGGGAAGCCTTTTCTGCCCTGAACCTGTAAATTTTATTTTCATAGGCGACATTGATGAAAAATTCAGAATAAGCGCCGAATTCCTTTTCCCAATCAATTTTTTCTCCGGCGACTTCTTCCGGCAAACTCATGCCCATACCAGATTGCGAAAAGTCAGTGATCGCCGCTTCAAATACCAAATCGTCGCCCAATTCGATCGCCGTTCGTATGCGGCATTTAGTGCGCGGGACTTTTCTTATCTGCCTTGCTTCAAGAGCAACGGCCGCGGAAGCTCCTAAAACCAACAAATTGTAAAGAACCCAGAGCAAATTGACGAATATCGTAAAACCTTCCGCAAACGGATCGAAAATCATTTTGTAGATGCCGAAAAACAGACCCGCAAGGTTCAGCAGGATCAGAATGATGTACGGCTTTGAGACATTCCAGTCATAGTAGGTTCTGTCATTTGACATACCCTTGTCGGTAACATTGAACTTGCCGTATTTCGGCGCAATCAGCGCAACCAATGTCGGTATCGTAATGTACCAAGAGAGAACCGTTTCATATATGGCTCCCCAAAAATAGAATCGATTTTTGCCCTGTATCTGCTGGCTCGTTATGGTCGAATGCACTATGTGAGGCAGTACATACGCCAAAATCGCAATGCCGCTTGCAAATATCACGTATATGTTGAAAAACAGATAAGGCAGCGGCGCCGTCAAAAAGATAAGACGCGGCAGACCGTGAAGAAAATGGACGGTGGCATTCGTAAAACAGACTCTCTGGGCTAGACTCAGACCCTTGGTAAACAGAGGATTGTTCACGCGGAATATCTGCACCATGCCTCTTGCCCAGCGAATACGCTGGTTTATATGGGCTGCGAGCGATTCCGTCGACAGACCTGCTGCAAGCGGAGTCGCTATGCATGCCGATTTCCAGCCAGCCGCATTAAGACGCAATGAAGTATGCGCGTCTTCTGTCACCGTCTCGACGGCTATGCCACCGATGGCTTCAAGCGGCGCTCGCCTTATGATCGCGCACGAGCCGCAGAACATGGTGGAATTCCATGTATCGTTGCCTCGCTGGATAAACTCATGGAACAGGCTGTCTTCCGACGGAATCTTTCCGCGGATATTCAGATTCTTTTCGAACGGATCTTCAGAATAAAAATAGTGCGGAGTCTGCACCAACGCAATCTTCGGATCGCACACCATCCAGCCGACCGTCATGGTCAGAAAATTTCGGCACGGAATGTGGTCGCAATCGAAAATAGCGATGATGCTGCCGTTTGAATGCTTGAGCGCATTGTTTATGTTGCCGGCCTTCGCATGATTATGGATTTCGCGGCGGATATATTTGACGCCGATCTTTTCGGCATATTCCTTAAATTCGTCGCGGCTTCCGTCATCAAGAAGGTAAACATTCAGCTTTTCTTTAGGCCAGTCGAGATCGATGGCGGCAAGAAGGCATGGGCGGACAACATCAAGACTTTCGTTGTAACTTGGGATCATGATGTCGACGGTAGGCCATTCGTCGCGATTTTCAGGAAGAGGATACGGTTTTCTGTTGAGCACCCAGCACACCTGAAAATACGAAAGTATCATGACGACGAAGGCATAAACTTCCGCCGACAGCAGGATAAAAGAACAGATTGTCGACACAGGATCTTCAATGAGAATCGTTCTTGTCGCGCGCCACCATATATATCTGCTCGAAATCATGAGAGAGATAAATATAAGAAGAAGCAGCGACGTTCTGTTATTAATCTGTTTGAAAATCATGGCCATAACCCACATGACCATGACGAATATAAACTGGTAGGTGATATCCAGTGGCTGGGTTATGCACAAAAGCGCCATTGCCAGCGAGCCGGCGAGAAAAACATAGTAGATTGCGGATGAAGAGAACGAGCGAATCCCTGCCCCAGACTTTTCGCTTCCGCGCTTCATCATTTCAATCGTAACTCTGGATGCTACATGCCTTGCGGGGCTCAAAAAGATCTTATACAGCATCAGATAAAAGTATCTTGATACCTTTCCTATGCTGCTCCTTTTGAGATTGCTTTTGCTTGGCACATACAATAGCCAGATCGACTGGACGAGTATTCTCAGCGGATCGAACAGCCTAGGTCGGTCTGGTTCTATTTGCGGATAAAAATAAGAAAAATTAGACGCCAACTTATGGTATATGCCGCGATTTAAAGGAACAAAAGCCGAAGTCAGATATTTGAAAAACAAAAAAACGACCGCCGACAGCACATCCGTACCAGCAGAACGATATCTTGAAAAATCTGATTTTATATCTGTTATAAGTTTGGAAATGTGTTTCAAATTATGCGCAAAATTCGTATTCACAGAAAAATATTGCGCCATGTTACCACTTATTGCGCAATATCAAAAATTATGCACGCTAACAAATTTTTGAGAAATACTTTGATCAGCGTCGGACGATCGCATAATTAACTCAAAATATCCCCTGCGACTCTCTCAATATCAGCTGAGCATTCAAATCCGCACCTAAAAAAATAAAGCGGCCGCAGGGGCCGCTTTGACGGAAAAAATCTTTTCTTAGAGCAGGATTCTTGCCTTGATGGTGCCGTCGATTTCCTTAAGCTTAGCAAGAGCATCGCTGCACTTATCAGTTTTCTCAACATCGAAAACGACATAGCCGATGTTCTGAGAACTTTGCAGATGCTGAGCAACGACATTTACGCCGAGATCCGCAAACACCGCATTGATCTGGCTGAGAATGCCGAATCTGTTCTCGTGAACGTGCAGCAAACGGTTGACGTTGTTCTGAAGAGGCAGCGAAACTTCAGGGAAGTTTACGGCGTTCAGAGTAGAACCGTTGTCGGAGTACTTGATAAGCTTATCCGCAACTTCGATGCCGATGTTGTTCTGCGCCTCTTTTGTCGATGCGCCGATATGCGGAGTGAGAATCGCATTGTCGAATTTGCGAAGCGGGGTGATGAATTCATCACCGTTCGTGGCAGGCTCGGTCGGGAATACGTCGCATGCGCAACCGCCGACATGGCCTGATTCCAAAGCTTCAGCAAGCGCTTCAACATCAACCACGGTGCCGCGAGAGGCATTCAAGAAAATAACTCCAGGCTTCATCTTGGCAAATTGATCGCGGCCAATCATGTTCTTGGTGTCAGGAGTCTCAGGAACATGCATCGTTACGATATCGGACTTGGCAAGAAGTTCGTCAAGCGAAGCGACCTGATGCGCGTTGCCCAAAGAAAGTTTATTCACGATATCGTGATAGATGACCTTCAGGCCGAGCGCTTCGGCTATGATGCCGACCTGCGTGCCGATATGGCCGTATCCGACGATGCCGATCGTCTTGCCGCGGGCTTCAAAGCAGCCTGCCGCATTCTTGTCCCAGCCGCCGTCATGGCACTTGGCGCTCTTTTCGGGAACGCGGCGTAGGAGCATGAGATATTCGCCTGTTACCAACTCAGCGACGCTGCGAGTATTGGAATACGGCGCATTGAACACAGGGATACCATGTTCTGCGGCGGAATTCAGATTTACCTGATTGGTGCCGATGCAAAAGCAGCCGACAGCCACGAGTTTCTTTGCGGCATCAAAAATTTCAGGAGTGAGGAATGTGCGAGAACGAATGCCGAGAAAATGAACATCCTTGATCTTCTCAAGAAGTTCATCGCGGTCGAGAGCCTTCTTCAGGTATTCGACATTGGTATAGCCGGCCTTGTTGAATTCTTCGACAGCGGTCTGTGCGACGCCTTCAAGGAGCAGAACCTTTATCTTATCTTTCTCAAGCGAATAGCGAGCCATTCTAAAATCCCCTCAATAACTCTGATTATTTATTTTTGGCGCGACGTGCTTCGACAGCCTTCGAGAGCATGTCGATAGCGGTTACGGTGTCATCCCAGCCAATGCAGGCATCGGTGATGCTCTGACCGTAGCAAAGACACTTCGGATCCTTGCAATCCTGACGGCCTTCTACAAGGTGGCTTTCGATCATTACGCCGAAAATCGAATTGTCGCCTTCGGAAATCTGCTTGGAAACGTCTTCGCATACAACGAGCTGACGCTTGAATTCCTTTGAACTGTTTGCATGGCTGAAGTCGATCATGACTTTGCGAGGAAGACCTGCTTTCTCTATTGCATCGCCTGCTTCCTTAACAAACTTTGCTTCGTAATTCGGACCGTTCTTGCCGCCGCGAAGAATGAGGTGGCAGAAAGGATTTCCGCTCGTACGGAAAATAGCGCTGTGTCCGAACTTGGTAACCGACAAGAACGAATGCTCTGCTCTGGCAGCCATGATTGCATCAATTGCAATTTTTACGGAACCATCGGTGTTGTTCTTGATGCCTACTGCGCAAGAAAGACCAGAAGCCATTTCGCGATGGAGCTGAGATTCGGCTGTTCTAGCGCCGATAGCACCCCATGCAATCAGTTCGTCGAAGTACTGAGGTGAAAGAATATCAAGGAATTATACCGCCGCAGGCACACCGAGTTCATTCACATCAAGAAGAACCTTTCTGCCGATGCGAAGGCCATCATTGATGCAGAAAGAGTTATCCAGATACGGATCGTTGACAAGTCCTTTCCAGCCTACAGTCGTGCGAGGCTTTTCAAAGTATACGCGCATGATGATATTGAGCGTATCAGCATACTTTTTGCGAAGTTCGGCAAGGCGTTCTGCATATTCGATTGCAGACTTAGGATCGTGGATCGAGCATGGTCCAGTGATGACAACGAGTCTGTCATCTTCGCCCGAAAGAGCATTTTCGATATCCTTTCTTGCCTGAAGAACAGTCTTCGCGGCATTTTCCGAGAGCGGGTACTTCTCTTTAACTGCCACCGGAGGCAGAACTACCTGAACACTTTTCATTCTCAAATTATCCGTTACGGTTACGTTTTGCATTGCTATCCCGCTGCTATCAGTCTAAAAATGGAGTGCGCACGTCGCGCGAAAGATGGAAAAAAAATCCATCAACTAGTATTCTATTGTCCATTTTAGCGCATCGATTAACTATTTGCACAAAAGCATGTGCCCGAGTCATGATCCAAGTTCGGCGTTGCTCCAATTTCAACCAAAAAACAAGTCCCATTCGATGGCAAAAATGCATATCGGCATGCATATTTCTGTCAGAAAATTAAAGGACTTCTGCATTTTGAAATTACAAAAAGGCAAACCTCTCGGTTTGCCTTCAGATTTTTATAATGCTCTGCGGCTTTGGCCGTTCACATTACAGAACGCCGGCAATCGCCTTGCACATTGCATCGATGTTGTGGGAAGTCGGATCGTAGCCATGT
>JAZQPH010000362.1:0-4959 GCA_045628385.1 Succinivibrionaceae bacterium | reverse complement strand
CTTAACGGTTCTCCTTACCAGATTAAGTCGATGCTTGAGCATCTCAAGCAGATGGGCGCATTTGATTCAATAAAGGGCGTGGTTACGGGAACTTTCTGCATGATGGAAGACCAAAGAATGAGTCCTGCTGTTCTAGATCTTTTGTTCGGTGTGCTGCCAAATGACGTTCCGATTGCGATCACGGGCAGGATCGGACACAGGCCCGATACGATGGCTGCCGTCATCGGCCAGCATGCGTCATTCAGAACCGACATGTGACGAACGTCCGAGAACTAAAGTTACAATCGGTCGCTTCAGTTAAAGTAAAAACGCGGTCTTGCGCAGTCTTTCCGAAAATCAGATTTCGGGATGACTCTGGCAAGCCGCGTGTATTTTAAGGATGCGAGGTTTCCGCTTCGTATCCCTTTGAACTATTTATTGTCCTTAAATAGGGTTGGGAAAAGCAGTTTAGCCACGTCCTCATAAGTGTCGGCATAGTGGTATTCGACGCCCTTGGTGACGAATTCTGGCAAATCAGCGACATCGGATTCATTAGCAAGAGGGCAGATGAGTTTTTTGATGCCGAGACGCTTTGCCGCCAAAGTCTTTTCCTTAATTCCGCCGATGGCCAGCACTTTGCCGGTAAGGGTAAGTTCTCCCGTCATGGCAAAGCCGCGCGCCGGAGCTTTACCGATGGCAAGAGACAGAAGCGCCGTCGCCATGGTAATGCCCGCGGAAGGACCGTCTTTCGGCGTTGCGCCTTCAGGAACATGCAGGTGGATTTTGGCCTTGTCGAAATAGTGCTTTGCGCTTTTTTCGAATTTTCCCGCATTGGCGCAGACATAGCTGTAAGCAAGCGATGCCGATTCTTTCATGACGTCGCCGAGCGAACCCGTCAGCTGCATGCCGGCCGCAAGATTGTTTACGCGAATTGCTTCGACTGGAATGGTCGCTCCGCCCATTGAAGTCCAAGCAAGACCTGTGGCCACTCCGACGCCTTTTAGCTCGTCATCCTTGCGGAATCTCGGGCTCTTCAGATATTCCTTAAGATCTTCGGGCTGAACGGCAACTGTTTCGGTTTCTTGATCGATCATCTTGACCACGGCCTTTCGCACGATCTTGGAAAGAAGCTTCTCAAGATGGCGCACTCCGGCTTCGCGGGCGTAGTCTTCGATAATCTGTTTGATGACCTTGTCGCTCATCGATACTGCTTTTGGCTTGAGACCTGAATTTTTGAGAATGTTCGGCAGCAGGTGATGTTTGGCGATTGCCAACTTTTCCTGCGTGAGGTAACCGGAAAGCGAAATCACTTCCATGCGGTCAAGAAGCGGCGCAGGAATCGTTTCCGTTGAGTTTGCGGTGCAGATGAACAGGCACTTTGACAGATCGACGTTCAGATCGAGGTAATGATCGTGAAATTCGCTGTTTTGCTCGGGATCGAGAGCTTCAAGCAGCGCGGATGACGGATCGCCCCAGTTGCCGTTCGTGATCTTGTCGATTTCGTCGAGCATGATGATAGGGTTCATGCACTTAGTCTGCTTGAGCGCGGAAACGAGTTTTCCTGGCATCGCGCCGATATAAGTTCTGCGGTGGCCTTTGATTTCGGCTTCGTCGCGCAGGCCTCCGACTGAGAACCTAAAGAACGGTCTGTCGAGAGCTTTGGCAATAGACTTGCCGACGGAAGTTTTTCCGACTCCAGGAGGTCCCACGAAGAGGATGATCGAACCGTTGACCGATCCTTTTTTGTGTCCGACCGCGACAAATTCGACAATGCGCTCTTTCACGTCCTCAAGGCCGTCATGATCTTTTTCAAGAACCTTGCGGGCATGTTCAAGATCTGTTGATTCTTCTTTTTCGGTGCCCCACGGAACCTGAGTAAGCCAATCAAGATAATTTCTTGTGACGCCGTATTCAGCCGATCCTGTTTCAAGAACTTTCAGTTTAGCCATTTCGGCGTCGAATTTCTCAAGGACATGTTTTGGAGGATCGAGCGCATCCATTTTTTCCTGGAAGGTGTTGAGATCGCTTGTTTTGTCGTCAAGGGCAATCCCGAGCTCCTTCTGGATGGCTTTTAGCTGTTCGTGCAGGTAGTAATCCCTTTGCTGCTTTCTGGCTTTTTCGTCGATGCTTTCGGAAATGGTGTTCTGCAGCCTGCAGATCTCGAGCTCTTTTTTGATGTATTCGAGAGTGAGTTTCATTCTGGAAAGCACATCCGACTCATCGAGAATCTTCTGAATTTCTTCGCCCGTCGCGGTAGTAAGAGATGCTGCGCAGTCGGCAAGTTCGTTAGGCTTGTTTGGATTGAACTTATGCGCGAACTGCTTGATTTCCTCGCCGTATACTCTGTTGGTGCTGATGAGTTCCTTTACGGCGGCAATGATGGACATGCCGTAGGCTTTGAGTTCAGTTTTGGTCGCGCCAGATGCGTTCTCGTCCTGAGGGTATCCTGCTTCCACAAGATAAGGAGGTCTTGATTTGCTGATGAATCCCGATACGTTTACGCGGCATACGCCTTCGGCGATGAACATGATTTCGTTTTCGTTGATCCTGGCATGCACGATCCTGACGAGGGTGCCTGTTTTCGGAAGATGATCGAGGATGTTCTTTTCATTGATTGATTCGTCTTCGTTGGACACGCAGAACATGGCAAGCATGCGGTGGGGAGTGTCGAGAACCGCTTTTACGGTTTGGGCCCATGGCTTGGCGGCAATCTGCACCGGAAGAAGCTGACCCGGCAGGAATGGCCTGCCGAACACCGGAATGACCATCACGCGCGGAGGCCTTATGTCGTTCGGATTGAGCAGTTCTCCTGTCAGCGCCTGCTCGCGGGATCCGTTTGGAGTTTCCGCTTCATCGCCAGGTACGGTTTCGGAACCGGAACTTGATTCCTGAGTTTCGTCTTCGCTTATCGCCGCATCATCGATGATGTCGTTTTCGTTTTCGTTTTCGTTGTCTGCCATGTCGTATTCCGTCAAAGGTCGGCATATCCGCCTGAATGTTTTAATGAACATGGGGGCGGCATGCGAATATTTCAAGTGCGCTTGCGCAATATCGTATAGTTGGTACGGGGCGAGCGAGAATGGATTGCAAATTTTATGCGTAATCTTCTTTCGGTACACTCAGCCGGTGATTTTCGAAAAGTTTACGAAAGTTCTTGTCGAAAGTCCTTGCAGAACCTGCTTTTCGGGCGACTCTGAATCAAATTTGAAATTGAAATGACTATTTTGGGATCAAACAATCTGACGAACTACACTATCTGTCCTCCTGTTAGGGGCATTTCTTAACTCTGCCGCTTTGTTAAAATCTTCCTTTGAAATGATGGGGTCGTGGTGCTCTGTTATGTAGTAGCTTTCCCTTTCCCCGTTGTTCTTTTTCACCTTTTTTGAAAGGTAATCTGCCGTGTAGGTTGAACCGCAATACAGGTCTCCAATGTAGGAAACGCTCATGAGCACCGTTCTAACCTTGGCGACTGTCCACCTGTAAGTGCCTTCGTTTTCCTTTTCAAATTCATTTAGCTTTTGAGCAACTCCAAGCATTGAATCACCGGAAAGGTAAGTGGTGACTGTATCTACCGCACCGTTATTGTCAAACTCTGTCAGACCATATTTTTCGATAATACTGCAGAAGCAAGAATACCGTTCTTCTTCATATCAGCCTTACAAAGTTCACCGATTTTCTTGGCTGCATTCATTGCATATGGATGTGTAGTGTCTGAAGCGCATTCAATGGTGATAGCTCTTTGGTCGTTGGCATTGGAAGAAGTGCACCAGGAACGGTTCTTCTCTTCTACATACATACCAACACTGCCATCCACGCCAATGCCATACTGGCAAGATGCCTGGCGAGAGGTAGGTGCAAAAATTTCACCAAGTGTTTCTATTGAACATTGCCCAACCACACAGTGAGGACTGCTTCGGTCAATGCCGTGAGTTCTCTGTCCAGAATGGTTTGGACTTAATTTTGTATATGCCACTAAAGGGCTGTTTGTATATCCCATAACATTTTATCCTCCTCCCAATGACCAGAACAGCTCTTGGCATAGTGAAAAACCTTAACGCCTTCTCTTAGTTCTATTGGAAGCGTGTAATAGACCACTTCCTCAACTTCACCAATTACCTGACCGGTTTCCTCGTCATAGATTGGCACAAGGTAGGTTTCTCTGAACTCCATTTCTGTAATCCATCTGCCACCCACGATGTTGCAGGTCACGACCTCATAATCTTTATCACGAAGCACATACACCAAAACACCGCCGCTGGAAGGGCCACTGCCAGATACTTGACCTACATATTTGTAGTCATAGTACTTATCGCAGCTGATGTATTTCGGGAAAACCTGGTCTTCCTCTTTGGATAGGCCTGTCATTTCTCCCCAGATAACATCACCCTGATAACCGCTTGAGTATTCCTCCCCAAAGGACAAGCCGTACTGGAAGTTATTCACGTTCAGCTGGCGCTTCATAAATTCCAGACACTTCTGTGCTGCATCCTTGTATTTTTCTTCATCAAAAATATTGGTTATTTTTTATTTCTCCCTCATATTCTCCCCTTCATTCGAAGGACTTTATAACAAAATTTGTGTATAATATTGTTATCTTAATGGAGGTGTTACTATGCCAACAATCAAATCCAGCGCAGAGCTTAGAAATGACTACAACGGGATTTCCCAGTTTTGCCACACCTACTCTGAACCTGTATTCATTACCAAGAACGGAAAAGGCGACCTTGCCGTTATGAGCATTGAAGCCTACGAACAGCTGACAGCACGTTTTGAACTTTACGACTTGTTAAAGGATGGTATGCAGGATATCCATGATGGCAATACCAGACCATTTGCTGAGGCTATGGCTGATATCAGAAGCAGGAGAAAAAGATGATCTATCAGATTCACATCACTAAAACCTCAGAGCGAGATTTAAGTGGTGCTGCTGATTACATCGAATTCACCTTAAAGAACCCATCAGCTGCAAAGTCGGATCGT
>JAZQPH010000361.1:0-7264 GCA_045628385.1 Succinivibrionaceae bacterium | reverse complement strand
ACCCATATCAGTTTTTCAATCAATCCCTGATTGAAACGCTTGCTTGTTATGCGCACGCAAAAATCGAACAGATCTACGAAAGGACCGTTGGCTTCGCGTTCATCGACAATATCCCTCATGGCAAATTCGCCGAGACCGGTCACGCCACTCATGCCATATATGACTTCGCCTTCGTCGCTGACCGTAAAAGCATATTTGCAAAGGTTGATGTCAGGAGGAAGAATTTT
This sequence comes from Succinivibrionaceae bacterium, assembly GCA_045628385.1. Taxonomy (GTDB): domain Bacteria; phylum Pseudomonadota; class Gammaproteobacteria; order Enterobacterales; family Succinivibrionaceae; genus JAZQPH01. Next base: position 7,037 of record JAZQPH010000361.1, on the reverse strand, counting down.
TATGCCGAGGCGCTTTAACTCCGCAACGTAAGAAATAATTTTGTCCTTGTTGTCGCAGTCGCCCGTCATCATGGCTGCCAGGAATTCGGCAGGATAATGGGTTTTGAGCCACAGCGTCTGATAAGCGACGAGAGCGTAGGCCGCCGAATGCGATTTATTGAAGCCGTAGCCCGCGAACTTCTCGACGATATCGTAAATTTTGCCCGCGACGTCGGGATCGCGGCCGAGTTTTTGGGCGCCATCGACGAATATGCCGCGATGGCGGACCATTTCTTCCGGAATCTTTTTGCCCATCGCGCGGCGGAGCATGTCCGCGCCGCCCAGGGTATAGCCCGAAAGCGCCTGGGCAAGCTGCATGACCTGTTCCTGGTAAACCACGACGCCATAGGTCGGGGCCAGAATCGGCTCGAGGCAAGGATGCTGATATTCAGGCATCGGATAGGCGATTTCTTCAAGTCCGTGCTTTCGGTTGATGAAATTGTCCACCATGCCGGAATCAAGCGGACCAGGACGGAACAGCGCCACAAGAGCGATCATGTCTTCGAAATGGTCGGGCTTGAGCTTTGATATGAGATTGCGCATGCCCTGGGATTCAAGCTGGAACACCGCCGTCGTTTCGCAATCAAGGAGCATTCTGAACGATGCTTCGTCATCAAGCGGTATTTTCGAGATATCAACGGGCGGCAGGCCTTTTTTGGCGTTGCGCTCTTTAATGGTGTCAAGCGCCCACTGGACAAGAGTCAGAGTCTTGAGACCCAAGAAGTCAAACTTAACAAGACCCGCGTTTTCGATATCGTGCTTGTCGTACTGCGTTACCGGATTGCCTTCGTCGTCGCAGATGAGCGGAGAGTAATCGACGATGGTCGTCGGCGAAATTACCACGCCGCCTGCGTGTTTGCCGGTGCTTTTGATTACGCCCTCAAGCTTTTTGGACATATCGATGACGGTTTTGACTTCGGGTTCCGTCTCGTAGCGTTCGCGAAGAATATGCGCAAATTCGGGATTGCCCTTGTCTGGATCGTCGCTGAAGGCGCTGTCGATCGTCGTGCCGGGTTTTGCGGGAATCAGCTTTGCCAGTTTGTCGCCGAACGTGTAGCTCATGTTGAGAACTCGGGCGACGTCTTTTATTGCGGCCTTTGCCGCCATCGAGCCGAATGTCGCTATCTGCGATACGGCATCTCTTCCGTACAGTTCGGCAACATGCTGTATGACTTCGCCGCGCCTTGACATGCAGATATCGATATCGAAATCGGGCATCGAGACGCGCTCAGGGTTCAGGAATCGTTCGAACAGCAGCGCAAATTCAAGAGGGTTAAGATCGGTTATCTTGATGGAATAGGCTACAAGAGATCCTGCGCCCGAACCGCGACCAGGGCCGATAGGAATGCCGTTTTCCTTGGACCACTGGATAAATTCCATCACTATGAGGAAGTATCCCGGAAACCCCATGCCGATGATGACTTCAAGTTCCATGGCAAGGCGCTCGTCAAATTGAGCCCGTTCCTCGGGTATTTTGTCAGGGTGATCGCGGTATATCTGCTTAAGACGCTCTTCAAGGCCCGTTTCCGACATCCAGATAAGATAGCAGGCAAGATAAATAAGCTCTTCCTGTTCTTCCTTCTCCGCGCCTTTTAGAGCCCGTACGTCAAGCTTTTTGACGGTGCTTGGGTCTTTTCCGTCCTTTTCGGCTTTTTTGAGCGCATTCTTGTAATCTGCTTCGGCTTTCCTTTCAAGAATGCCCCAGACGCGTTCGACCATTTCATCCGTAGCCTTAAAATCTTTCGGCACGGGAAATTTTGGAAGACGGAGTTTTCCGAGCGTGATGTATACGTTGCAGCGCTTGGCTATTTCGACGGTATTCTCAAGAGCGGACGGAATGTCCGAGAACAATTCCTCCATCTGCTCCTGGGATTTAAGATACTGTTCCCTTGAATACAGCTTGGGTCTCGTCGGATCGGAAAGAATTTCTTTGCGGCAGTTGCAAACTCTGACCTCGTGGCAGTCAAAGTCATCCCTTTTCATGAACATTACGTCGTTCGTCGCAACCACTGGAATGGCATTTTCTATGCCGTAAGCCACGCTTGCCTGCACGCAGCGCTCTTCGTTATCGCGCCCCGTTCGGATTAATTCAAGATAAAAGCGGCCTGAAAAATATTTTTTATAAAAGGCTGTCAGTTCGGCGACGCGATCTTCATTGCCCGCAAGAAGCGCTCTTCCCAGGGCGCCTTCTCTGCCGCCCGAAAGCACTATGAGATCGTCTGCAAGAAGCGACGTGCCGTGAGAATTTTTTTCGGTAAACCAGGAAAGTTCGACGGCTGGTTCGTCAAATCCATCTTGAGGACCGCGGACCCAGGCCCTAGACATGATTTCGCACATGTTATGGTAGCCATTCTCGTTCATGCAAAGAACGGTCAGCCTGGTCAGGAATTCATCCTCGCCGTCATGAATGTTCAGATCGACGGCGGCTATCGGCTTTACGCCGCCCGGATGCTTTTTGCCGCCGCCTGCAGCCAGTTCGTACAGACGCACGAGACCGAAGACATTCATGTGATCCGTTACCGAAAGGGCTGCCCAGTGCTCTTTGCCCGCTATCTCGCAATATTTTTCAACATGCTGCAGACCGTCGATAAGCGAAAAATCGGTATGAATGCGAAGATGGATGAATTTAAGCGGCTTTTTGACAATTTCGGGAGCCGCGTTCTCTGCGTCAGCCATATTTTCTATTCCCCCGCCCCTTCAAGAATTTCCCTGACGGGCTTATATGACTTTCGGTAAAGTTCGTTGACGCCGAATTCTTTTATCGCAGCAAGATGCGCGGCGGTCGGATATCCCTTATGGCTTTCAAAACCGTACTGAGGATACATTTTTGCAAGTTCTTCCATTTCGGAGTCTCGCGTGACCTTGGCGAGGATCGATGCGGCGCTTATTTCGGCAACCCTCGCGTCGCCTTTGACCACGGCAACGGATGAATAATCCCATTTAGGCAGCCTGTTTCCGTCAACGAGCACAAAATCAGGCTTTATGGGCAGAGCGTCGACTGCGCGTTTCATCGCCAACATGCTGGCCCAAAGGATATTTAATTCATCGATTTCGGCGGGACTTGCTCTTCCTATCGCCCAAGCTTTGGCCTTTTTCTTTATTTCAGCCGCAAGAGCGATTCTTTTGGATTCAGAAAGTTTCTTTGAATCGTTAAGTCCTTCTATGGGGTTATCAGGATCGAGAATGACCGCAGCCGTAACCACGTCTCCGACGAGCGGACCGCGCCCAACTTCGTCAACGCCCGCTACCAGCATGATTTTGGGATCAACAGGATAATCAAAGGGAACTGACAAAGGTGAAGTCTTTGCTCTAGGCATAATTAACGATCCAAAAGTGACGCAACCGCATCTGCCGCGGCGCTGTCTGCCCCTCGGCGCAATTCGTTGCGTTTATTGCCGAATTCTTCGATAAGCGATCTTGCGTCCTCTCCCAAAAGACGTTCGGTCTCTGAAGCGACTTTTTCGCTCGTGCAGTCGTCTTGAAGAAGTTCAGGCACGGCATGGCGGCCGAGCAGGAGATTGGGAAGAGACACGCAATCGATTTTGATGAGTCGCCTTGCGATAAATTCGCTAAATTTCGAAATTTTGTAAGCAACAACCATCGGGCGGCCGACAAGCATCGCCTCCAATGTCGCCGTGCCTGATGACAGCATCACCAGATCGCTTGCCCGCATGACATCGCGCGCTCTGCCGTCAACGACGGTAACGTCAAGATCCGCTCCGAGTTCTTCAAGAATAGGCAAAAACTCTGCTTTGCGTTTCTCATTTACGATCGGCACTACGGCTCTTAGCTTAATGCCTTTGTCTTTAAGGATACGAAGCGCTCCGAGAAAAACCGGCGTTAGCGTTTTTATCTCGCCGCTTCTGGAACCAGGAAGCACGGCTATGACTTTTTCTCCTGACGCGATATCGGAAAGCCCCAATTCGGCCCGCATCGGCGCTGGATCAGCCCCGAATTCAATCTGATCGGCCAAAAAATGTCCCGTGAACACGCAAGGCATATCGTGCTTGTCGTAAAAGGCTTTTTCAAACGGCAAAAAACACAGCATCAAATCGGCTGCTTTTTTGATTTTGTGTATGCGCCACTGACGCCATGCCCAGACGGACGGACTGACATAATGAACTGTTTTGATTCCGGCATCGCGCAGCTTTCTTTCTACAGTCAGGTTGAAATCGGGAGCGTCTATGCCGATAAAAAGATCTATCTTTCTATCAAGAAGCTGCTTCGGAATGCGGCGGCGAATAGACAGTATTGAAAAGAGTTTGCGAAGAACCTCAAGTCCCATAACCGACAGACATTCCATCGGATAAAGAGACTCAAGGCCTTCCTCGATCATTCCCGGACCGCCTATCCCGACAAAATGCGCACTGGGATAGCGGATCTTAAGTTCTCGAAGCAGGCCTTTTCCCAAATTATCGCCGGATACCTCTCCAGCGATAACGCCTATAGTAATCTCTTTGGTCATATCAGCGGCGTGCTGCCGGGCGGATAATTCCGCGCTGGCTCGCTTCCAAAAACTCGGAAATAATCTTTATTGCCGGCTCAGATTCTGCCATTTCGGCAATTTTTGCCTTTGCTTCGGCAAGCGGCAAACCGTCGCGATACAAAACCTTATAGGCTTTTTCGATCGCAGCGATCGATTCGGCCGTGAACCCGCGGCGCTTAAGGCCTTCCTTGTTCACGCCAACCGGCTTAGCGATGTGCCCCGCGCACATGACGTACGGAGGACAATCCATCGTAATTCCGGTTGTTCCCTGAACAAAAGCATGCGATCCGACTCTGCCGAACTGATGTATCGCCGACAGTCCGCCGAAAATCACGTAGTCGCCTACGACGACATGACCTGCGAGCGTTGCGTTATTAGCAAGAATGCAGTCATCTCCGACGATGCAGTCATGAGCGACATGAGCATTGACCATGAAGAGATTTCTGGAGCCCACTTTGGTCGTTCCCAGTCCCTGCACGGTTCCGCGATGCACGGTGCAATGCTCGCGAAATACGTTGTCGTCGCCTATTTCGAGCGTCGTCGCTTCGCCAGCATATTTCTTGTCTTGGCAATCTTCGCCAATCGATGCGAACTGATAAATAAGATTGCGCTTGCCTATGCGGCATGGTCCCTTCAGCACGGCGTGAGAAAGCACCTTCGTGCCTTCGCCGATTTCGACATTGTCGCCGACAAGAGTCCACGGACCGATTTCAACGTTCGGACCGATCACTGCATTTTTTCCGATGATCGCCGTCTCATGAATCACTGCGGTGCCATCTATCTTTGCGGATGCATCTATCATGACGGATATGCTCCTGAAATACTGCAGTCTTATGCTTATGCGTTACGCTTGGCGCACATGAGATCCGCCGAGCAAACAACTTTGCCGTCAACGGATGCAACACCGCGGAACTTGGCAACGCCTCTTACTTCTTTAAGAAGCTCAACATCAAGAATGAGCTGATCCCCAGGAATAACTGGCTTCTTGAATCTTGCGTTGTCGATAGCCGCGAAATAGTAGAGTTCGTCTGGATTTGGCTTGCCGATAATCTTAAATGACAGAAGACCGGTGGCTTGCGCCAAAGCTTCAAGAATCAAAACTCCAGGCATAACAGGCTTTCCTGGGAAGTGTCCCTGGAAAAATGGCTCATTCACAGAGACGTTCTTAACAGCCTTGAGAACTTTCTTCTCATCGGTGTAGCTATAGTCGAGAACCCTGTCCACGAGCAGGAACGGGTAACGATGCGGTAACAAGGAAAGGATTTCCCTGATGTCCATAACTTTATTTTCGTCGCTCACTTTCTCAGTCCTTATTTGAGTTTTTAGCCTGCATCAGACTAGTTCGAAACTAGGCACTAAGCAGGCACAATTATCATGAGATTATACCACCCGATATGCATGCCGCCATGAGCGCCCTCGCAAATCGGACCGATGCGAATGTGTCCTTTATGCGCTTTGAACAAAGCTGCCTCATGCGCGATTATTTCTCTTCGTATATTATTATTTGTCTCAAATTCCGCCGTCATTGTTTGAAGGGTTGTCGAATGAATGCCATTCTCACAACAGCCGAAAACATTTTGATATCCTTATCACAAGGCCAGGCGAATAGCCAGAACGTCCATGGCGTGGCCGTACATCATGTCAGACGAAAAATTCAGACAATCCGCAAGATTCCGATATTTTCGATATGCATGTTCCGATAATTTTGCAACCGGCTGAGCCTTTATTGAAGGGATGCGCCGACATGCAGTTTTTTTGGATCTATCTGCACTTTTCAATATTTCTCGACAAATTAAAGTGCTACATTTCAGCGCAGGAATTGGGTATGGACAGCAAAATTGCCGAAAACGGATGAGGCGACAATTTTATAAACATGAGGATAAGACTGTTTTGACAATATTGGTGTCATATTTAGGAAAAATTGCAATAACACTGACACCCAGTAATTTTCAGGACTTACCGGTATATATTGACAAGATGATTCAATCTGACTTACCAACTGAAAATTTAGGGTCTGTACAGAATTTTGTGTTGTACTTGAGTTTGTTGGTGCTAACAAAAACAACAAAATACCGTTTTAGTTACTGATGCGCCTTACAGGGTGATAATTTGCCTAGGAGTAAAGTGCGAATGGCTTTTGCGGTAGATTTTGTTTCTCCACACAAAAATCTGTACCGAGCCAAATTTTAGTAAGCACAGTTTGTTTACACAAACTTCAGAATCAATAGTTCAATTATGGGAAATTGTATATGAAAAAAGACTGGATGATAAAAGAATCAGAACTTGATGATGATCAGATTAAAATTCTTATGGAGACACTTGATAAATCTTGTATCGTCTCAGGATGTGCAGGAAGTGGTAAATCAATTCTTGCGTTGATAAAAGCTCAACGAATTCAAAAAGAAAAGGGCGAAAATTATAAGATTATCGTTTTTACAAAAGCACTTTGTCATTATATGAACTCTGGCAAACAAGAATTAGGGCTGACCAATGACTTTTACTATCATCAAGA
>JAZQPH010000360.1:0-3026 GCA_045628385.1 Succinivibrionaceae bacterium | reverse complement strand
TCAGAAGATCGAAAAGGCCATGAAGACCGCGAAGTAAGTTACACGCTAACTATTTAAGGCAGCGGCGGCAGGATTATCTTGCTGCCGTTTTTTGTTTGTGAATGTTGCGCAAAAGAATTCCACAGGAAACTGAATTTTGTGAAATATCAGACTTACTGCGATTTATCTGACTTTTTCAATTTTTTGTACTAAAAATCACTAATTCACCAATAATTCTTTATAAATCAACGATTTTCTATCGTTGATTTATTGATTTTTGTTTTCATAACTAGTAGAATGTACTAAGCATTAAAGAGGAAGCAATCATGACCAGAACTGCCGATCCCAAAAGCCAATATAAAGTTTCGATTCATAAAAATCGCGGTTATCGATATGCCAGCACTCAGCCTTTCACCATTGATCCGATTACGAAAAAAAAGAAATACCGCCACGTTCATTGGGGCGTTTTGGATGAAAATGACAAATTCATTCCCGGCAATAATTATCTGCTTGCTTCGATAGAAGAACGCTCAAAACTTATTTTCCCGGAATCATGGGATTTGTCGGAAATCCGCAAATTGTCCGGCGCCAGGACGCAGGGAAGGCCGGCAATAGAATCTCAGGACGAAAACAGATTGTACGGAGATATATGGTTATTGGAGCAAATAGCCGACATAACGGGAATACGCAAAGATCTTCTCAAAGTTTTCGGCAATAACGAAGAAACCGCAAATGCGATAATGACGTTGGCTTTTTTCCTGTTTTCGGGAAAAGGAACATACAATCAGCTTTCATTTTGGCAAAGATATACGAAAACTCCGTGCGATAAAGAATTGTCGTCGCCGTATATCACGAAACTCACGCAATCGATAACCGAAACAAATCGCATGGATTTATTGAAGCTCCGCGCGGCCAGGCTCGGAGCCGAAGAATTATGCGCGGTCGATTCGACGAGCCGCTCGGCCTGGGGATATTCTCTTCCCGATATACGATATGGAAAAAGCAAAGACAAATTGCCTTTGCCGCAGACAATGGAAGTCGTCGTTTATACGATAAGCGGGCATATGCCGGTTTATTACCGCACCTTTCCCGGCAACACGCCCGATTCGAGAAGCCTTGAAACGATTCTGAATGATCTCAGGGCGGCGGGGCTCAAAGATGTCGTGCTCATTACGGACAGGGGCTACGAGTCCGTCAAGAACCTCGAAACGTACATAGACAGGCATCAGAAGATGATTATGGGCACCAAAACGGGCCAGTCGCACGTGCGCCGGCAAATCGATGACTTCGGCGATTTCGGCCATCATCCCGCCGGCATGGACATAGACCCTGAAAACAGGATTTATTACAAGCAATTCGATATCGAATATCAGATTGACGGCAAAAGGGGAAATGTCAAAAAGGCCGACAGACTGAAGCTCAATCTTTATTTCGACCCGGTCAGGAGAAGCCACGAAATACTTGATTTGGATATCGCGATTAAAGCGCAAAAAGATGCATTGGAAGATATCAAAACCCGACAGATTCCTTTAGACGACAATCTGACAATAGGCAAAATATACAGGTTTTATAAATTAGACTTCGACGAAACGACGCGCATATTGAATTCTTTCGAATTGGACGAAAAGAAAGCGGCAAATGCCCGCCGCGAAGCCGGCTTCTTTGCAAATACGACTCACGGCCTGGATTTCGGAGCAATGGAAGCGCAGCGCCATTACGGCCTCCGCGACGAACAGGAAAAATATTTTGCGATGATGAAAGGAATATTGAGTTCCGACCGTCAGAGAAACTCAACGGAATTGGGAAAAGAAGGAAGATTGTTTATTTTGTTTGTCGCTCAGATAATCGGATGTTATATGGCAAATATAAGAAAAACAAAACTGAAAGACAAATTCAGTTCGATTCAGGAAATTCTTAATGAAATGCGGCCGATACGATATATCGAGCATCCGTCCACGAAACCGTTCATAACGCCGTTTATCGGAAGACAGATTGATATATGCGATGCGTTCGGTTTTGATATTCCCGACGGATGCGCGCCCGAATACGTGGTGCGAAAGACCAATAAAGGGAAAGCTGGCAGGCCGCGAAAGAATCCGATCGTTATCAAGAATTCTTAGTACAAAAAATTGCAAAACTCAGATTATTACACGAAGCGCGGCCCGCATTCCGAAAAGAACAAAGCAGTCAGATGGGTTCTCAAGGCCGAAATCAAAGAGAACGCCGAGGCAATCAGGGAGGAGTCCGATTTTATCGGCACGTTCGTCATCGCGACCACCGACGCCGACAGGGACTGGACGGAGCAAGAGCTCCTCGACGGATACAAATCCCAGCAGGCGGTCGAAAGAGGCTTCAGATATCTCAAAGATCCGATGTTCTTCACGTCGGCCCTGTTCCTCGAAAAACCTTCCAGGGTCGAAGCGCTTCTGATGATTATGACGCTTGCACTGCTCGTGTACTCGTATCTCGAGCACAAGATAAGAAACACGCTGAAAGAGAAAGGAATGCTCTGGCCGAATCAGGCGGGCAGGATGGTGAAGAATCCTACGCTGCGCATGATGTTCGATTACTACAGGAACGCCATGTCGGTCAATTACGGCGGCAGGAGCGAAGTGTCGCTCGTGCTGTTTGAGCGGGGAATAACCCTGCTTGGCATATTGGGCAAGGAGTACGAGAAGATGTACGACGTCTAGGATTTTTCAAATTTTGTAAACATTCAAAGCAATCTGTATATCGATAAAACAGATTTCATTTCAGAAACCATAAAACAGATAAATTCAGAAGGCAGATATATTTGTTGTATAAGGTCTTAAATCCCATATTTTAAGATTTCGCAAAATTCCATGGCATGATCGGCTCGAGGATCGAATTTTTCTCCTCTGAAGAAATTTTTGGGTCGTCCAGTTTGTCCTTGAACCTGCCGATGTGCCTGAACAAAAATTCCAGATATTCGCTCAGCCTTATCCCAAATTTTTTGCAGGTTTCGTGGAACGAACAATATATGGCGGCAGCCTTGGCGCCGGCGATTGAGGCAAATCCGCAGCCCA
>JAZQPH010000359.1:0-1801 GCA_045628385.1 Succinivibrionaceae bacterium | reverse complement strand
ACCGCTTGGCCTCCGACTTGTTGCCAAAGTAGGAACTTGCGGCGGCAACAGCATAGTAGCTTACGACTCTTCCTTCCATCAGGGCATCATCGGTCTTGTGGCTTCAAGGCTTAAAGATTCGTCTTTCCTTCCGTCCGTGGTTTTTGCGGATGCAGAACCAGGATTCGTCCGCGGATCTGCAAGATCGGTGACGGGGCTTAACATAAAGCAGGCGCTCGACAAGGTTTTTGTTTCCCACCCAGGAACGATCATAAGATACGGCGGACACGCCATGGCTGCCGGCATGACCGTGGCCAAGGACAAATTGAACGATTTCAAGATTGCGCTGTCCGAAGCTATATCCGATCTTTTGGCAGGCGAACTTCCTGATGCGTCTTTGCTGTCGGACGGCGAATTGCCTCCAGACAGGCTCACCGTTGCTTTTTATGATGAACTGTGCAGTTTCGGCCCGTGGGGAAGCCGTTTCGAATTCCCGCTTTTTGACGGCGTGTTCGATATAGCCTCCGTCAAAATAATCAAGGATCGCCACTTAAGGCTGACCGTCATACCTGTGCGCGGGGGATATGAGCAGACCGCCATGAGCTTCAATCTCTCTAACGTTCATAAATATTCATCGCTTGTCGGAAGCCGCGTTCGAATGTGCTACAGACCGGATGTCAATGAATGGCGCGGAGAGAGATCCCTTACGCTGATAATCGAGAGCCTTCAGCCCTTCTGAACTGTCCGAATTTCTCTTTGCGACGAGTATGCCGTGCTCGGGGACTGCCCAGCAAAATGTGATAAAATGCGCAAAAAAATTTGCTCTCTGGGCATGGGAATAGGTAAAGAATGTTGGAAGTGAATCCGGTTCTGTTTGGTCTTGAAGACGTCAGGCAGCGCACAGCTTCGATAAAATCTTATCTCGGATATGAGTCAAAGAAGGAACGTCTCGAGGAAGTTTCGGGAGAACTTGAACAGCCCGAGGTTTGGAATGATCCGCAGAAAGCGCAGGATCTGGGTAAGGAAAAGTCGGCCCTTGAAAGCGTAGTCGGTGGCATTGACGCTCTTGAATCCGGCGCCGACGATGTTCAGGCTTTTGTCGAAATGGCACAGGCCGAAGACGATCAGGCTACTCTTGACGAGGCCGCGCAAGAACTTTCAAAATTGGTTGCCACCTTGGAGAATCTTGAATTTAAGCGCATGTTCTCCAAAAAGGACGATGCGGCCAACTGCTATCTTGATATTCAGGCAGGCTCGGGCGGAACCGAAGCTCAGGATTGGGCCGAGATGACGCTGCGCATGTATCTCAAATGGGGCGATGCCCACGGATTTTCTCCGCAGGTCGTCGATTGCACGGAAGGCGAAGTCGCCGGCATCAAAAATGCCACGGTAAAGTTTACCGGCGAGTATGCTTACGGATGGCTGAGAACCGAAACTGGCGTGCACAGACTTGTACGCAAATCTCCTTTTGATTCAGGCAACCGCCGCCACACGTCTTTTTGCTCCGCATTTGTTTATCCCGAGGTGGACGACAGTTTTGAAGTGGAGGTCAATCCCGCAGATTTGCGAGTCGACGTGTTCCGTTCATCAGGAGCGGGCGGCCAGCATATCAACAAAACAGAATCGGCGGTTCGCATAACCCATCTACCGACAAACATCGTGGTGACCTGTCAGAATGAAAGATCTCAGTTTGCCAACCGCGATCAGGCGATGAAGCAGCTCAAAGCAAAACTCTATGAACTGGAGATGCGAAAGCGCAACAGCGAGAAGCAGGAAATTGAAGACAATAAGGCCGATATAGGCTGGGGCAGCCAGATTCGCT
>JAZQPH010000358.1:0-3097 GCA_045628385.1 Succinivibrionaceae bacterium | reverse complement strand
TAAATATCGCATCATTCGGGACGCTGATCGGCGTATGGTGGCTGGCGTCCCATTTGGGAGGCTTCAATCACGCTCTGTTTCCGACCCCTTTGGAAGCATATGAAGGTCTTGCCGAAATTATTGCGGACGGTTCGCTGCTGATCCATACAAAGGACAGCATGATAAGGTTTGCCTTGGGCTACGGGATATCCGTCGTTTTGGGCGTCCTGTCGGGTCTTGTTCTCGGATGGTGGTGGAGCATATTTAAGTTCGTAAATCCGATTGTTCAGCTCCTTAGGCCAATCTCGCCGCTTGCCTGGATGCCATTTATCGTTTTATGGTTCGGCATCGGCGAAGTTCCCGCCATCGTGATTATTTTTATTGCGGCATTTTTCCCCGTGCTTTTGTCGACGGTAAATGCGGTGAAAAACATCGAACCCGTGTATTTCAAGGTATCGCGCAATTTTGACATCAAGCAGCCAGAAATACTGTGGAAGGTGATTTTCCCCGCGGCATTTCCGGGAATCGCAAGCGGCGCCCATTTGGCTCTCGGAACGGCTTGGGTATTTTTGGTATGCGGCGAAATGACCGGCGCTCAGACGGGACTCGGCTACTTGATTATCGATGCCAGAAACAATCTTCGCGCGGACATTTTGCTGGCGGATATCGTGGTCATAGGCATTATCGGTTTGTTCTTGGACACCCTGCTGCGTATCGGAGAAGACGTCATGCTCAAAAAATGGGGGCTCAAAGACTGATGGAAAACTACATAGAAGTAAAAAACGTTACCAAGAAATATATTCAGAAGGGCAGGGAATTTACCGCGCTTACGGATGTCAATCTGACTATCGCAAAGGGTGAATTCATTTGTCTCCTCGGACCGTCCGGCTGCGGCAAGAGCACGCTCATGAATGCTCTGGCGGGTTTTGAAAAAGTCTCTGAAGGCAGCATCGCAATCGACGGCAAGCCCGTAACCGAGCCTACCATCAATCATGTGACCATTTTCCAGAACTATGGCTTGTTTCCTTGGCGCACGGTATTGGAAAACGTCGAACTGGGACTTGAGTCTCTTAAGCTTCCGAAGAAGGAAAGACGGGAACGCGCCCTTAAGTATATCGATTTGGTAGGTTTGTCGAAGTTTGCAGATGCCAGCCCTCGCCAGCTCTCTGGCGGCATGCAGCAAAGAGTAGCAATCGCAAGAGCGCTGGCCGTCGATCCCGAAATAATATTCATGGACGAGCCGCTGGGTGCTCTTGATGCCATCACCAGAATGAAGCTGCAGGATGACATTCTGACCATCAACAAAACTCAGAAAAAAACGATCATCTTCGTTACTCACGATATTGAAGAAGCCGTGTTCCTTGCCGACAGAATCGTAGTCATGACTCCGAATCCGGGCAAAATCAAACAGATAGTGAATGTCGAACTCGGACCGACAAGAGACAGAACCAGCCCGGATTTCTTGAAAGTACGCGACCTGATATTCCAAATTTTCCATATGAAACCGGAACACGAACAGGCCGAGTACATGATTTAAGGAAATTGGCCCAAATTTTTCGATATGAGATGTTTGCGGGATCCGTTCTGCCGAACCTTGCGGTTAAGGCGGGGCGGATTCCGAATTTTCTTGTGCCGTCGCGTCCATCGTTTGACGAATCATCCGTCATGACCGACAATTGCGCGTGTCAAGAATATTTTGATGCGCCAGTCCAAGCTTTCTTAATCAGATCTTCTGAAACCGGCTTCGCAAGGCAAATTGCCTGCGCCCAGGACATCGCCTTTTCGACGATTTTTTTGTTACAGCGCGGGCTCGGCAAAACAAACGATCCGTTATCCCTGCGATTCCGGTCAAATTGCCGTTTTTCAGAGAGGTATACTTTTGATGAATAATCCGTATGAGCTTGCAGACAATTTCGAAAATAGACCGATAACTAAATTTCTCGGCAACATGGGACTCGTGGCAGTCGCGATGAAAGAACTGAGGATCAGGGAACTCATCGACGAAATGGTTCCGAACCGCGATTCTGGCGTGAAAATCTCTCATGGCCAGGCGGTCGAAGCATTAATCATCAGCGCTCTGAACTCGTATTTGCCGCCCCCGAATCTTAATTTCTCTGGGCTCATTAACCTGGATCTTCAAAGAATGATCGGCTGCGATTCCATGGACTTCAGCGATGATATTCTCTCAGAGACGCTGGATGCCCTGTGGGATTCCCCAAAGGGCGTCGAAGGCTTGTTTTCCGCGATTGCGGCAGCCGCTGCCAAACAATCCGGCCTCGAGATGGCGACGTGCAAGCCATATGCCGAGGAGATAGTATTCTTCTGCGAAGGTTTAAGCACAGATGATCCTTTCGCCGTGAGCATTGCTTACAAAAGTTCAGGAGAGTGCTTTATTGATCCTTATAAGGCGAGAATGCAGGTGATTTTGGCATCTTCTGCCTCGACGGGAGTCGGTTTTCCCATTGCGATAAAGCCGCTCGGAAAAGGCTCTGACGAACTGATAGGTTTCGACGAAGACGAAAACCTCCTGAAGGAGTGCCTCAATTCATTTGCGGCAGCGACTTCGTGCGCTGAAGGGGAGTGGAGCGATAAAGAACTGCGAAATGCATATAAAAAGCAACGGGTGTCTGAAAGAGGTTTCAGATTTCTCGGAGATACGGTTTTTTATACGTCCCCGAACTTTTTGGACAAAACGACCCGAGAGCATGCACTCATGACTGTCATGACACTCTCTCTTCTTGTCTATTCCTATCTTGAGCACAAGATAAGAAATACCCTCAAAGAAAGGGAGATGCTCTGGCAGAGCCGCTCTGGCAAGCCGATCGATAACCCGAAGCTCAGCATGATGTTTGATTATTACACTACCGTCATGACCATCTATAGATCAGGCATGAGCGAGGTTTCGCTCGTTCCGTTTCATTGGGGCGTCATACTGCTGGAAATTCTCGGCGATGAATACATAAAAATGTACGAAATCTGACGTTTGATGAAATAGGATTGTCCAGCGAATTTTCGGTCTTGCGGCCGAAACTGCAAAAGAAAACCCCTGATAAGTTTCGGACTTATCGGGGGGGGGGGACATCAGCATCGAGCGATTTGTTCGAGCTTTATTTCTTTT
>JAZQPH010000357.1:0-1709 GCA_045628385.1 Succinivibrionaceae bacterium | reverse complement strand
TTCATTCGAAACCAAACTATTGTAGATGCCCTTTTTTAGTCCGTATGTTGTTATTAGCGTCAATTGTATGGACTTTTTGGTTTTTGTCGCGCGAATAAAATTTGCGACTTTAATTTGTGAGATTTAGACGCGTGAGGTAATTAAGTGGTCATGTCCTTTCTGCAAGACTGGCCAAGACTACAATGCGGGAGCATTGGAAATTTAAGAAATTGATTGCCGCCGAATCGGCAAGGATTAACTAACGCTTTGAATCTGAGGAATCTCACAAAAAGAAATCATTGCGGATGAGGGCTCTTCATCATTGCCACGAACCGAGATTTTGCTATTGCCTTCTTTGCCAGAGGGGGCGGCGATACATTTAGTATGTTGTCAAAATCGATAACATCAGAATTTGTCTGTTTGCTTTGTAGGTCGCGCATCAATAAAGAAAAACGAGCGAGTTCGGGGTTAGGGAACTTTTCGAACGAAATGCATATTTCATTCAAACTCGGGTTCTGTCAGCCTGACTTTTTGATGACTGTTTATGTTTTACGACGGTTTTTAGTCAGGATTTTGTCGTTTTCGTTATCTTGTTGCGGATCCCGAGATCAATTTTTCGACAGCGTCTTTTGATTCAATGAAGAGAAACCAGCCGTCGGCAGCGAGTTTTTCTTTAAGAGCGCCGATTTCCACCTGTCTTAGCTTTTTTCCAGATTCGAGATCGAAATCCATGACGAAATGTAAAGTTCCTGCGGTTTTTGCTAAATCTTCTGGCAGATCTTTCTCAGAGATGTCCTCTCTTAAGTACAGGTATGTGCCGTGACGCCTTGTTCCGTATATTTTGCATTTCATGTTTGCTGTCCTTTGATGAAAATTCTTGCTTGCAGCTTATTGTAAAAAATCCCGCGACGTTGCGCGGGATTTTGTGTGCCTGAATGCGATTCTATTCGTCCAGACTGTTCTTCTTATTTTTGCCGAAAACCGAAGATGATGACTGGAAGATGAGGATAAAGGTCAGGATCAGAAGAACGATCGATACGTAACGGAGAATTCCGTCTTTTCCGGCCGCAATCTGAAACAATCCCCAGCAGCTCATTACCGTCATGAAGATTGTCGGAAGAAGCGCAAACATTGGATTTCTCCCCGTGCGGGCAAGCCAAACGGTCACGCCGAGAAGCGTCAGCGCGGCAAGAAGCTGGTTCGATGCTCCGAATACCGGCCAAATGGCATTGCCTGTTCCCGAAAGGGCGAGAAGCAATGATGCAATAACCATGATTGCCGAAGATACATCGGCTCTTGTGAAGAACACGGTAAGCGGATTGCGCTTGTTTTCCTTAACATTTGTGATCACGGTTCTCTTTGAAGAAGCGAGAGTTTCTTCTTTCTTGACGACGGTTCTTCCCGAAATTATTTCCTGCCAGAGGAATCTGCCCAATCTTGTCGCGGTGTCGAGGGTCGTCATCATGAACGCCGCAAGAACGAGCGAAATGAATGGCATCGATATGTGGCCTGGAAGTCCCAATGATTCGGTGAACTTGCTGATGCCCTGGGCAAAAGCAATTTGCGGCTGCTTGATGGCTGCCGAAAACTCATCGCCTGAAAGGTAGATGACGGAAACGAGCGCCATGACTGCGATAACGCCTTCAAGGAGCATGCCGCCGTAACCTATAGGCTGAATGTCGCGTTCGTTTGCGATCTGCTTTGAAGTCGTGCCTGATGCCAAGTCGGAG
>JAZQPH010000356.1:0-3232 GCA_045628385.1 Succinivibrionaceae bacterium | reverse complement strand
GGAAGATGACGAACGCGTGTCCGAATCTTACGAACGCTTCCAGACGTTTTTCGATATCAGGCATGATGATGAGTTCTTTTACCATCGGATTAGGCGGTTCGGATGAGATGATCGACGGTTCGGTGATGCCGATGAATCTGCCGGCTTCGAATCGTTGCATTGTATGGCCTACGCAAGCGCCGCGCATCGGGCCTTCCATGGCTCCCGGGCCGCATCCGGTGCATATATTTAGTTTTCTGAGGCCGATTTCTTTTCCCACCAGTTTGGTGTACTCAAGCTCGCTTTCGCTGATAGAGTGTCCGCCCCAGCAGACGACGATATTCGGTTCAACGCCAGAGGTGAACGCGCCTGCGTTTCGGAGAATGTAGAAAATCCAATTCGTGATGTATTCGGAATCATCCCCTGATTTGTCGCCGCAGTTCAGCCAGGTGTTTTCGACGGAAGATATGTATACGAGATCGCGCACTACGCTGAAAAGATGCTGCGCAATGCCTTTGATGATCTGGCCGTTTGCAAAAGCGTGCTCTGGCGGATTGTACAGCTTGAGGCTGATGCCGCGCTCCTTTGAAATGATTTCGATCGAGTAATCTTTGTATGTTTTGAGCATCACCTGGGAGTTGTCGATCTTGCTGCCGCTGTTCAGCACCGCAAGCGTGCAATTTCGAAAAAGCTCGTCCATTTGGCTGTCGGTGGCAGCATGCAGCCTGCTTGTTTCGTAGTGGCTGAGCTGACTCATCGAAGACTCAGGATAAACGTAGCTAATCACGGTTACCTCCTAATATGGCGGGGACAGTCATACGCTTATGATATGCCCCTGGCGGAGAAAATCTTTGCATTGAATTCAGGATTTGGGATCGGCGGCGTGCCTAAAATTGCCAAACTCGCACTTGGGAGCCGATAGGGCAAGAAAAAGGCTTGAATAATAAAACTTCGTACATTGATATTTTTAACATAATAATTAAAAACGCTCGAAAAGATTGATATCTTCGAGCTTTTGTAAGATATTGTGAATAAACAAATATATAGTAAAAGTTTTGATTAAAATTATGCATGTTGGGCTGCGTTAATCCCAAATATGATTGCTAATTAGTCAATTTTAAATAATTTAATGTTCGCATTTTGTTAAATTTGGACTAGAATAGAGAAAGAAAATGCAATTAATTCTGAGGACCTGTTATCAATGAAAGGAATCATCTTGGCAGGCGGAAGCGGCACGCGCCTCTACCCACTTACCAAAATCACCTCCAAGCAGCTTCTTCCCGTTTACGATAAGCCGATGGTTTATTACCCGCTTTCGGTGCTCATGTGGTTCGGCATTCGGGAAGTGCTTATTATTTCCACTCCGAAAGATCTTCCTAACATAAAAGAACTGTTTGGAGACGGTTCGAGGCTCGGAATGAAACTATCCTACGCCGAGCAGCCGGAGCCTAAGGGCATCGCGCAGGCTTTCACAATCGGCGCGGATTTTATCGGCAATGACAGAGTGGCTCTGATCCTCGGAGACAACATCTTCTATTTCGGCGATCACGGCGGAGCGCTGAGAGCGACGATCAACGATCCCGAAAAAATCGATCAGGCCTCGATATTTGCCTATCATGTCGCCGATCCTGAGCGTTTCGGCGTCGTGGAATTCGGCAAGAACGGCAAAGCGCTTTCCATTGAAGAAAAACCTGCCAAGCCGCGTTCCAATTATGCGATTGTGGGTTTGTATTTCTACCCTGCCGACGTTGTGGAAAAAGCCAAGGCTCTTGTTCCTTCTGCCCGCGGCGAATACGAAATTACCGACATCAACGAGCAGTACCTCAAAGAAGGAAGGGCGAACGTCGTGCCAATGAAACGCGGCAGCGCGTGGCTTGACGCGGGAACTCCGGACAGCCTGATGGAAGCTTCGTCTTTTGTGCAGATTATGGAAAAGAGACAGGGACTTAAAATCGCCTGCATCGAGGAAATTGCCTACGAGAACGGATTTATCGGCAAAGAAGGCTTGCAGAAGATCATCGACTCTCTGAAGAAAGGCGCATACAGGTCATACCTTGAGGCCGTCATCAGAGAAAAGGAGGAAGACTGAGTGAATTTTATTAAAACTGCCGTAGAGGGCGTCATCATCGTCGAGCCGAAAGTGTTCAGAGACGATCGCGGATATTTTTTTGAAAGCTACAACGAGGCTGCGTTCCGCGAAGGCGGAATAACGAACGTTTTTGTTCAGGACAATCAGTCCAAGTCACATTACGGCGTTATCCGCGGACTTCATATGCAAAAAGGCGACAGCGCCCAGGCCAAGCTCGTTCGCGTGCTTGAAGGCGCCGTTCTGGACGTCGCGGTCGATTTTAGACCTGATTCGCCGACTTTCCTTAAGCATGTCGCTGTCGAGCTGACTGCCGAAAACAACCGCCAGCTTTTCATTCCTCGCGGATTTCTGCACGGATTTTCGGTTCTTTCCGAGACTGCGGTATTTGCATACAAATGCGACAATCTGTATGACAAATCCTCAGAAGACGGCATCCGCTTCGACGATCCCGATATCGGCATCGATTGGAGAATTCCTGCCGACAAGGCTCTGGTTTCAGAAAAAGACAGCAAGATGGGGTGGTGGCGTGACCGTGCTGATAACAGGGGCTAAGGGCCAGCTCGGTCGCGAAGTCTGCGCATTGCTGCCCGATGCCATAGCGACTGATTTGGACGAACTTGACGTCCGCGATTTCGAAGCGGTGAAGAATTTTGTTGCAGCGCACGGCGTTGATACCGTCATAAACTGCTCGGCTTATACCGCGGTCGACAAAGCCGAAGACGATGCCGAAAACGCTCGTCTTGCCAATGAACTAGGTCCGATGAATCTGGCAAAGAGCGGCGCCAAAACCATAATCCACGTGTCGACCGATTATGTGTTCGACGGCACGGGCTCGGTTCCGTACAAGCCTACGGATCCGACAAATCCGGTTTCCGTCTATGGCTCGACCAAAAGAGCGGGCGAAATTGCCGTAATGGAGAATGCCCATCTTGCGTACATCGTCCGTACGGCATGGCTTTATGCCAAAAACGGCAATAATTTCGTGAACACGATGATAAAGCTCGGATCGTCAAGAGAAGAGCTTACGGTAGTCGGCGATCAGTTTGGCTGTCCGACGAACGCTGCCGATTTGGCAAAGGCTCTCGTGGCGCTTGCCCAAAAGTCGGCAGAAGATGCCGATTTTGCCGCCAAAGGCTCAAAAATTTATCATTTCACGAATGCGGG
>JAZQPH010000355.1:0-8865 GCA_045628385.1 Succinivibrionaceae bacterium | reverse complement strand
TCGTCATCGGCAAACAAAGAAAAATCAGAAGACAGACTTCCGTCTTCTCCGAAGAGCATGGCAGCAACGTCATCGGCAGAATTTACGGCAGATTTGGCTTCGGCGTTTTTATATTCGGCAGCAGAAGTTTTCGCCATTGTTTCGTCGGCGATGGTTCCCGAAAGATTTCCCAGAGCTTTTGCCAGCAAAACATTTCTGATGTCGTAATCGCTAAGAGAAAATTCCGCAAACAGATCGCCGAATCTTCGCAGCAGATTCGATTTTTGGAGCGTAACCAAAGTTTTTGCCACGCATTCCTTTTTGCGTTTTATGGCTTCTTCTCTGTCTATGTTTGATTCCCACTGACTGAGGCTCGAAATTGCCGTTTTTGAGCATTCGCAAAGCAATGCTTTTAGCGTTCTGATGCGCAGCATATTGCAGTCGAGCGCATCGATGCATTCCGTAACCGATTTCATTCCGCCGTCGTTTAATTCCATGACGCTTGACCACTTGGATGCGGCATTTTTGATGTATTGCGCAACGTCGGCATCTGACAAAAAATTATTTTTTAGTTCGGCGATGATGTCGGCAAACTCGGGTCTGTACGATTTTTCGGACTTCGTTGCAGGATCGGCAGAGATGAAAGTATTTCCTATGCCCACTTTGCGCAGCAAAAAAATATTGTTGAGCGGCTTAGGATCGCTTTCTGTTCCGCTCCAGTTCTTAAACCAATCGCAGGCTCCGAATTTTTCAAGAACGGTCTGTCCAAGGAGCCCGGATTCCCCGAACGCCGTGCCTCCCTTTTCTATCGACGAAGTCAGCCTTAAATCAAATTTCGTCAGCGCAAACAAAATGCTCGGCTCATGAAGACTTCTCTCCTCGGGAGTTCGGCCCTGATTCGTCAGTACCCAGTCCGTTATGACTTTTGTCATGCTGACTTCTACCTGCTTGTCTGATGCGACGCAGACAATCAGCGAGTTGACCTGATACGAAGAAGAAAATTTTTCAAAGAGATAAGCAACCTTGCCGCGAAGGAATACCGAAGCGGTATCGGGAACTCCCGATTTGGTCTTGGCAAAAGAAGTTAAATTGAGCCTTCCCCTGTACCCCGGAAAATCGAGCAAATCGACATCCGCAACCGCCCTGGACGAAGGAGTGTTTTTGAGCGTAAGGCAAAGTTCTGACGTAAGCGCTGACAGTTCGCTCAAAAGTATCCTTTTCTCGATTCCTCCCGCTATGACGCCGATCATCGAATCTTCTTCCCGGCAGTCGAGCTTCTTAAGGGAATCGACGTTGATGATAGGTATCTTAGGATTGTCTCTGCCGTCTATTTTTCGCAGAAGGCTTTCCAGCGGAGCAAATACTTCATGCTGCGCGTCCAAAGAAGAAAGCGCGCCCGCAAGTCGCTCAAACAGTTTAGTAAACTCGGCAAGGCAGGATTCGCCGTTTTGCGAATCTCCCCAAAGCAGAGAAAAAAATCTTGCCATGTCGCGAGCCGAAGCGCCGATGACGCATTCCTTGGCGCAGTACCAATACTCGTCAGGTATCTTTTTGGCAAAATGACGAAAATTTTTTTCTAGATATTCTTGCAGCGAAATGACGTCATTTCGTGCGGCATCTGGCGCACTCGGCTTTCTTGGAGAAAATTCGCCGATTATCTTATTAAAGATGTCTGTTCCTATATCGTATCTCGCGGCAATATCGGAAAAATCGCAAAAAAACGAATTAACCAGTATTTTGGCAATTTCGCAGACCGAAAGAAGCTTCAGCCTGACGGGATATCGCGCATCAGGGATCGCATAACGCGACGTCGACAGTCTTGTCACGACACCCGTCGCTTCTTTGCCCGAACCGTCGGGATTGATTTCGGAAATAAAATCGTAACCGCGTCCGCCAAAATCAATTTTCATTTGCCCTGAGGCATCAGAGGCAAGAATCGACACAAGATATGATTTTCCGGCCTGCGACTCCCCGAACAAACCGATGCCTGCTTTTGCCGACGAAGCATTATTTGCAAGAGCTGCCCTGTACAGACAGCGATCAAGTTTTGCTATCACGCCGTCAGCGCGCATGTCCACAGACTTGTCAAAAACGCGGTTTTTCTTAGTCCATGCTTTGGCATCGGCGCAAAGATGCGAAAATTTCTGCCACTTGTCCGAAAGCGACGCATATTCGGTGCTGTAGTCTGCCATTAGATAATTACTCCGCTGTCGAGCCAGTATTCTTTTGATCCGTTGTCGGCGCACGCCGTGCAGAATTTAAGCTGCACCTGCGGATCCTCGCCGCGGCGCACTCCGTTTTCTCCCGTCAGATCGGAGAGAATATCTTCATACGACTCATAGTCCGCAACTGTGTCGGCAGTCAGATTAATCGCCTTGACCGACTTTATGCACACGTCGTCGACCTTATAACGCTGTCTTCGGTTTCGAAGTTCCGTATCCTCATCGGTAAGAGCTGTTCTTTCGAGTTCGATTTCAAGACACGAATCCAAAGTCGAATTGAGAAGCCTGCTTATCTTTTCGCCCAGTTTCAAAAAATACAATGGACTTGCTGGCCAGCGCTCCGCGCCGAGCTGTCGGAAACCGAGCATCACGGACTGATGGACCACGAAACGATTTTCTGTTTTTCCGTCCGACAGACGGTATTTTTCATCGTCAAAATCCGTTTCGGCATAGTAGACATTTTTCTTCAGAATCTTGCTGTCCGTACCCATTTTTCCTATATAGCGGATGCAAGATTTGATATCGCATGCCGCCGTCTTAAGCGGGAAATCCATGAGCTGGCCGTTGTAGTTTCGGCACGCGAGCATGGCGCCGACGGATACGGTGGTTTTCGGATCCTGAAAGCGTCTGCCCCGCTCCCCAGGGTACCAGTTTCCTATCGGATAATTGCCAAGAGAAATGACTCTTTCAGGCGGCAAGCCGAGCTGATTTCTGAAACATGAATGCAATCCCGGCAGCTTAGACGGTCTGCCAGTCAAAAGAACGATATCGCATCCGTAAGCGTTGATTATTTCCGCGATGAAAGGGATAACGCGGGCGCAGATGCTAAAAGCTCCCGAGCCCGAAGCCACCTGTTCATAGAGATTTTTGTCCGATATCGCAAGAGGAACGTCCAAAATGGAAAAATTCGGATTGCCGATGAGTTCGGCAACCGGCGCGCTGGCGTAAGCATCGACCGTCTCGCTGAGAACTCCTGCAAATGAATTTTTATGCTCTGTGGTTCTGAAATTGCCTGAACGCAGAATATCGCCAAATTTTTTTCCGTTGAGCGATTCAAAACGCTCAGTGCCGTAATCTTCCGCCGAATTAAAAATCTTTACGCCAAGCGGTTCAAATAACTGCAGCGCGAGCTGGTGACGCTTGTGGCCTTCAGTCATGGAAGGCACGCTGCTGCCCGCGATGCGTTCGATAACGGAATTAATCCTGTCATCGGAAAGCGACGGATTGGCTTTTTTGATGTACTCGGCAATCGAGGTTATGACATATTGCCTGATAATATCGAGAAGAATGTCGTCGCCTGCAAGTTTGAAACCGTCCCTGAATATCTGCTTCGGATTGATTGATTCCCCTCCCGATTTGGAAATCTCAAATTCATTGATTACGAGATCGGTGGTTCCGCCGCCGATGTCGACCGTGGCAAGAGTCAGTTTGTCCGCATTCGGGTTTCTGGCAAGCGCCCTGAAGCAGGCTGCAGGATTGTTTTTGAAATTGAAGTTCACCTCATTGTATAGGTAAACGATCTGCCCGCACAGCGCCTCATCCCATTTAACCATGACGGCGGGAGGAAGCATGCATCCAGTCGGCACGGATTGATCGCGGAAAATTTCGAAAGTTGCGGGGACCTTGCCAGATTCCCGATCTCTCTTGCGCATGTGCGCGCTCTGATGCTCCCAGCACTGTTTGTCGGTGATTGATAAAGATGCGTCGGACAAATCCCATTTCTGGGCTTTCCACAAAATTCCGAGCGCCGACGCCGCGCATTTTTTCAAAATGGCAATCTCTTGTTTCGGCATGGCAGGCGGCACCGTGAGCACGATGGATTCAAGATAGCGTATTGCTCCCGAATTGAAGCATTTAGCTCTTTGATACGGGCTGTTGATGTGGCAAAAAGCCTGCGAAAATATTTCAAGCAGCATGAAAGTCATGGCGGAGCGGCGGGAATATTTGGTGCTGAACGCCTGCTGATCGTCTTTTGGCAGCATGAACAGCGCTTCGCCAGATTCGTTGATGTAATCCTGCAAAATAGGAACGAGAGCCGTTTTGGAACCGCTCTTTGTTCTGCAATTCATCTCCCAGCCTTCAGGATTCTGCGCATCATCCCAAAGATAGCGTTTCGGGCTCGAAATCCCGGTATATCCCTCGTTGCCTTCTTTGCTTGCTGAAAGAGATTTTGCTTCAAACCCGACGCGGGCGAGGCTCGGCCAGCGGAAACATTTTTCCGAGCCGCCCGAGGCGCACCGCCAAGGAGCGCAATTGTCATCAAAAGACGGCAAAGAAAATTCCACGTCGCTAGGGAACGCATCTTCATAAACGAGAGTCGGATCGGTAAGGTTGCGCATATTGAGCATATACGGCTCGGTTGTCTTGTTGCGCGATTTTTCAATAAGAACGCCGCAGGTTCTCGAGTTACCGATATCAAGAACGAGATCTACGCCGATTCCCTTGCCTTTGTCGAGGTCGCGGTTATACGCTTTGAGGCTGATGACGGGCATGGCGCAGACGCGCGGTTCGGCAAGGATGGCAATCAGATTAAAATAATGCGCGACGGCGACTAGCCCTGCCTTTCCTTTTGCAATCTCGCGTTCCGTCAGATCTTTTCTTTCTGCGTAATCATCGTACAGTCCGTTTATCCAATCCGACAGTTCGGGTATGTTAAGCAAAATTTCCGTCAGAAGGTAATAATTGTCGCAAAGCCTGAACGGATTGCCAGAGGCTGCATCGGCAGGCGACGGTTTGCATTTAAATTGGTTGTCGTCCAAATTTTCCGAGGAGTCGGAAGTCTGCGTGTCAAAAGCCGCAACCAGATGGTATTCGCCTTCGCCAATCTTTTTAAGATAACCTCTTGACCAAAACAGCGGTCCGCTTTCAAAGCCAGAGCTCCCCGCCCTGCCCGTAAATATCGGCAGCGGAAACCATTGGCCTTCAAACATCTCAAGAGAATCCGCAGCATCGACGGTCATGCAGTTTTCGGGCTTTTCGAAAATCTCGGTAGGACCCGACGCTTCCTTCGACAGATTGAGCATTCGGTTTCTGTCCGAGAGATTAAATTTATGCAGAAACGGAATCATCTGAAATTGCGAATCCGATTCATACGGCACCGTGCACCTTAAATTTACAGGCTGATACTTGCCGTACTGAAGATATTCGGAAATTTTGGCTTCTCTGTCATCGGCGCACCCGAGATTGAGATCGATTTTGAGATCGATGAACTGTATTCCCGTGTTTTCATAAAGCGTGGCTTCGAAAGGAGCTTCGCCTGGTTTTCTTTTCGGAAGGAACGTGTCGATCATATATTCCCCGCATGGATGTTTCCGCGTGCAGTTCGTTATCCGCACCGAATCGGCAATCAATGTCTTAAAAGCGTTTGCATCAGCTTGCGGCAAGAGCCGAAGACAACGTAACGCATGACGAAAATTATTTTTTAAGGACCGTGTTCATTTTAATTTTTACGCGATCCTTTCTTGAAATGAGATAGCAGGCATAGGAGCCTTCCGCCGACGATATGCCGGACTTTGGTTCGCAGCGCACTTCATCAAAGTCAACGTTCGGGCAGGCATATCCCGCATTCAAAAAGAGATAAACGCCCGCGCTGTTGCGTTTGAACGATCGCAGTTTCGATACGTCGCAGCCGTGCGACATCGACTGGACTGCGAGCAACCCGTCGGTTTTGGCGAGTTTTATGTCAATAGGCTCGATGCGGATGAGCGTGGATCTGTCCACCTGCCTGAAGCCGGAGCCGTCGTCGCCAAATTCGTCATACGGGACCAAAACATTGTCACTTTTGCCGTCTGGCAGTTTTTCTGAGGCGCGGGAAGACATTCCAGAACCTGAAACACCTTTGTCTGAAGTTTGATCCGACCCCTTCGCGACGTCCTTTGACGCGGATCCCAAAACGCCCGAAGAGTCGGCTTCGCCTGGCAGCATCTTGCTTGCGCCACCAGAAGTATTAGCGTTGCGGCTCGCGGCGCTGTCATCGCCTGGCGTCGCATCTGATAATTTGACGGCGGAATCTTCGCCTTCAGTCATGGATTCTTCAGAAACATCTCCCGAAGCCAAAACATTGCCGGCAACCGACGCATCTTGCGCTGCGGGTTGCTCTTCGCCAGAGTGTATCTTGGCAGGCCGCGCCGGCAAAATATCATTAGCGTTTTCATTTCCGATATCGCCCGCTCCATCGCCAGAAATCTCTTCAAGATTTTTTACGGCATCGGGGCTTAAGCTTTCTTCTTTGCCGAAACTGTCGTCATCCTCGTCAAGAGGCAGCATCTGCGGCGCCGAGAAGTTTTCAGACGGAGCCTCGACGGATTCTGGATCCGCAGACTTGTCGTCTGTTTTTGCTGAAGCTTGCGATGTTGCTTTATCTTCCGATCCGCCTGTATTTAAAGAAAGGTTGGCAGAGGAAGATTCCTTGTCATGATTGCCTGACAAGAGAGCTCCATCGCCAGATGGACGGTTAAGCAGCCAAATGGCAGCCGCAAGAAGCAGAATAAAAACCAAGAGCGCGAGCAGCGTACCGAGTCCGTACTTCTTCCAGAACGATGGTTCTTCTGCGACTGGCCGTTCAAAAAATGCCGTTTCTCTCCTTGATGAAGACTCCGGCATATTCTTCTCTAGAACCTTTTCATCGTCATCGGAAATTTTTACGTCCGATTCGTCTTTGGCAGGTTCTGAAAAATTATTATTAGAATCTGAATTGCGATCGGGTTTCTGAGGATGCTCTTCGCCTGATCTTACTTCGATTCGATCTTGCTTTTTGCCTAAACTTTCGGCGTATGAAGATGTGCCGTCAAAAGCATGCGTATCTGACAAAGCGCCGTCGGTCTCAGCCGCGTCAAAATATTTTTGCATTCCGCCATCTGACCACATCAGGGCGTCTTCGGCAAAACCGTGCAGCAATATTATTGGCTGGCTGTCGATAAGATAAACGCATTCCTCAAACGACGGAAATACAAGAAACGGTCCGATGCCCCGCGGAAATTTTTCGTTGAAGAAAAACATCGCGCGTTCGACCTGCGACTGGGTGCTCATCGGATTCTGACAAATTTTTTTTGCTTCGTCTCTTATGACGCAAAGATGATCAATAACAAATTTTCTGCAAGCTTCCTGCTCGTCAGCAGTAAGTTCGCCAAAAGGCTTGATTACTCTGCCCGTGCATGGCATGTTTTCGGGGAGACGGGAATTTATTTCGGCAAGGCCAACGTCCATATCGGCAAACAGGAATTCAAAAGATGCGCCCGCATCGGGATATTTTTCCTCAATGACTTTAAGGAGCGAAGATCCGTAAAACTTTTTCAGCGCTCCCACGGTCATTGAATCGGAGAAATTTCTGTTGTTGGCGCCTTGCGGCATGAATTTCTTTCTGGGAAAAGTTTTTATGACAGCGCGTTCCATCTTGATCTTCTCCGTGGCATCCTCTGACGGTTAATCTCCCGACTCATTCTGTCTTATACAGAATCCCGCTCTGATTCTATGGCAATAATTAATTCATTTCTGAGCATAACTCCCAATTATCAGGCTCTCGCTTCATAAAAAGCCGATTAATGCGTATATATGCGAAACTTTTCTTATTCGAAAACAAATGGCGGGCGGATGTTTTTCCGACCAATCAAATTGGTATATCGATTTATCGGAATTCTTTGCCTGTTTATTCAGACATCAGAATGCGACAAATCAAACAAACTGAAGAAATTGAAAGTTTCATTCTCAAATAGCGTCCCAGAATACTACAATTAGTTTAGAAAAATCTTGTCTCTGATCTGCTGAGCTCAGATAGACAGTTCCTGACGCAATGCATTTAACGAGACTGGCATTGACTCCGATGCCGCAACGATATAGGAATATTCCATGAAAAATCAATACTTTCTCCTGTGCGTGCGCTGCAGCCATGACCATAAATCTAAGCGCATGCTGCGAAGTTGAAAATCTGTCTCAGAATTTTCCGAGGCCTGCCGTTACGTCCCCCGACGAAGCAAAAGATTTATTAATCAAAGGCAATTCGGAATATTTGACAAACGATAAGGATGCGGCGTTGCGCTTAGAACTCAGCGCTTACGGCCAGCATCCTTACGCAGTCGTCATAACATGCTCGGATTCAAGAGCCGTGCCTGAAATCGCATTCAACGCAAAATTAGGAGATCTCTTCACGATTCGCACCGCCGGCAATGTAATCTCGGATTTCGAGACAGGCAGCGCCGAATACGGCTCCGAACACCTGGGCTCGCCGCCCCTGCGGCAATTTTGGGCTATAAGTTCCAGCAGTTCATTGACAACCTGAATATTTCTTCAATGCATATGTATGCGCAAACTTCGATAACCGACAAATGAAAAATAAACATGCCCATGATCTTTAGAGATGTGTAATCTGGGTGCTAAAAAAATTATTGACACTCTCAAAAAAGTTTTTTGTTCTTTGACAATACGATATATCTTCAGTGCATTCTATGAATGATGATCGAGTGCGTTTGATCTTGAGAATTTGTATATAAATCATTGATCTTACTAAGATTTTTGATGAAGCTGGACTCTCTTTTTGATATAATTATTTGTACCAAAAAAAACTAAACCATAGGAGAATCCAGCAATGTCATTATCATTTGTATTCCCAAATCAGTCAAACAGTTTCTCGCTCGCCAGGAGCGTTCTTGCAAAGATTTTGTCTTCCAAA
>JAZQPH010000354.1:0-7068 GCA_045628385.1 Succinivibrionaceae bacterium | reverse complement strand
ATGTTGTTTTGAAAGTAACCATTCCGCGGCAGATATTGTCAAGCCAGCATATAAGAAACAGCATTAAAGACAACGGAATTGACAATCAGTGAGCAAAATTATGGATATCAATAACGCGCGAAACGATGAAATTGAAAATGATTCATCTTCTGTTTCTGCAGGCAATCATTCGCCCAAAGATGTTTTTACTCAGGATATAAGAAACATAATCATCGAGCTTCTCAAAAAAGGCGCAATAAGCAGTTTTGATAACGAAAAATCATTCAAGACTCTTTATCTGAACAGAGAAAAAATAGGCGATTATCTTGAAAACATCAATCTTAAACTGGT
The DNA here is from genome assembly GCA_045628385.1 of Succinivibrionaceae bacterium. Classification (GTDB taxonomy): domain Bacteria; phylum Pseudomonadota; class Gammaproteobacteria; order Enterobacterales; family Succinivibrionaceae; genus JAZQPH01. The sequence continues at coordinate 6,738 of JAZQPH010000354.1, read as the reverse complement.
CATAAATCAGGAAAATTGCATTGCCTATATCGAAAATTATCACCGAGAAAACGACAATGACGAAGAAAATTCATTGTCTTCGGAAACGTCAAATCCAGATGATGACAATTTTTTAATTTCTTCGCGAAAATTGAACGTTTTCGATACATTGATTCTGCTGATTCTCCGCAAATTTTATCAAGAACGTTATACAAGCGGAGAAAACACCATAGTTATCGACATGGATCGCATTGAAAACATGCTTGTGCCTTATAACGGCATCGTAGGAAGCGCCAAAGCGAACAGAAAAAAGATCCGAGGAATATTGGAACGTTTCGCAGAACGCAAACTTCTGAAGTTCTTGACGAGCGAAGACAACGATCGCTTGGTCATCTCGCCTTTGATTCGATATGTGGTCGATGCCGACATGCTAAAAAAGATGCTCGATGAGTATTTAAGTCTTGCCAAAAAGCACAAAATCACATTGCCTAACAACATGCTTGGCGAAGATGAAGATAACGATGCCGATCAGGCAAACAGCGAGGATGAAGAATTATGAGTTCCTACAGAGACCTTTTTTCGGGCGTCGAAGGTATTGAAACCGATCAGATTAGGCTAAGCACGCTGTCTGTTTATAACTGGGGCTCGTTCCAAGGATTGCACAGCATCGCCATTTCCGAAAACGGCACGCTGATAACGGGCGAAAACGGCGCTGGAAAATCGACCATCATCGACGGTTTGATGATTCTTTTGAGACCGGCTCATAACGCGGGTTTTAACATGGCAGCCGCTCAGGGCGACAAGTCGGATCGCAGCATCGTTTCTTATATGAGAGGCAGCTATGGACGCGAATTAAGCGATGAAGAAACGCAGGTCAGCAAAAATCTTCGAAACGGCGCGGTTGTTTCGATAATTAAAGCCGTCTACTACCACACGCAAAATGACAAAAAGGTCGTGCTCATCGGAGTCTTTTTCATCAACTCGTCAAGCTGCGCGATATCCGACGTAAAGAGACTGTACATAGTCGGCGAAACCGATATCGGAATTCCCGACATTCTTTCAAACTTTGCCAATCATGATGCCAGAACTTTAAAAAATTATTTGAAGTCTTTCTCTGACGTCCGAGTGTGCGACAACAACTTTTCCGAGTATATGACGCATTTTCGCCATAAACTCAATATGGAAAACTCCAACGCCACGGCGCTTCTTTCGCGCGCGATGGGTTTAAAGAAAATCGACGATCTCACGAACTTAATAAGAACTCTCGTCCTTGAGCCAGGGGAAATCAAAAAAGACGCCGCCGAGGCCGTAAAGCAGTTTGAAGATCTGAAAATTACCCATGAAAAGCTAGAAGACGCAAGAAAGCAAAAAGATACGCTTGAGCCATTAAGAAATCATTTGTCCGAGATGGAAAAAATTGAGGCAAATGCTCAAAAGTACTCCAAAGCCAGAGAATCGTTAGAAGCCTATGCCGCAAAACTGGCAGTGGATTTCTACAAATCGGAAATTAATAAAAAGACAGAAACCGAAGCGCAATTCAAAGTTAAAGAAAAGGAAATCTCGGACAAAAAAATCGAGGTTGAAAGACAGGTAGACATTTACCATGAAAATTATTTAAAAAATGGCGGCGACGCAATTGAAAAATTCGGCTTGGAAATCAGACAAAAGGAATTGGATTTCAGCCGCGTTGCCGAATCGCGCAAAAAATATGAAGAGCTGGTCAAGTATTTCAATCTGCCTTTGCCGAACCGCGAAGATGAGTTTATCGCCAACTACAGCAAATGTTCCGAATTGGAAAAAGAAATCAACGAAAAGCAAGATTCGCTGATTGAAAAAATTGCGGGTTTGTCCGGCGAAAAGAAATTGCTGGATGAAGACAGCAAATCATTAAAAGCCGAAATTTCCGATTTGGAAAAACATCCTGAATCAAACATCGACATTCGATATCAAAAGCTGCGCAACGAAATTTCCGTAGATTTGGAAATAGCTCAGTCCGATCTGCTGTATGTCGCCGAATTAATGGAAGTTAAACCCGAGGAAAAAGAGTGGCACGGTGCCATCGAAAGAGCCTTGGGCGGCATAAGACATACGCTTTTGGTTTCGGAAGAAGATTATCGAGATATTACGAAATGGCTTAATGCGAGGCACACGGGTCTTCATGTGAGAGTTCAGGTCGTCGGCAGAAATTTTGAAAAAATCGACTTCGGGAACAGAGGTTTCTTGGCCAAACTGTATTGGAAAGAGCATAAGTATACGGATTGGCTCAAATCTCATCTGTGCAAATACGATTTGTCCTGCGTAGATACCATACAAGAACTCAATGAAACCGAATTTTCGATGACTAAAGAAGGTTTGATTCATAAAAAGCACGGTTTCTTTGAAAAGAAAGACCTTTCAAGAATCGACGACAAGCATGAGTGGTGCATAGGTTTTTCTTCAAAGGAAAGGCTCGAGCTTTTGAAGAAAGATTACGCGGATATTTTAATTTCTTTGCAAAGCATAGATTTAAAAATTAAAAAAACGCAGGAACATCGCAATAAATTAAACGAAAACGTCAAGCAGATTGTGTTTTTGGCTAATTTCAAATCTTTTGCAGAAATTGACGAAGAAGGCATCAGAAGAATAATCGATGACTTAAAAGACAAGCTCAACAAGATTGAAACAAGCTCGGACACGCAGAATTTAAAGGATTTGTGGCTTGCCGCCAAGAAAACCAAAGAAGAAATTGAAAAGCAGTATGTTTCGATTTCAAATTCCATAGCGGTTATTCAAAGCGAATTAAAAATTTGCTACCAAAAATTAGAGGCGGCGCAGAGCAAAGCAAACGCCGATATCGCTCACGATCTTGTGAAGATAATCGAAAAAGTCTGCCGCGACGCCAAGATTTTGGACAATATATTCGAGCACAGCAATTTGCAGCTAGCAAACGAAGTGTTTGTCAAACGCATTGCCGACATCAACAAAGACATCAACTCGATAACTAACAAGATAACGTATATCCTTGCCAATTTTGCCAGCGACTGGCCTACGGTCGCCGCCGACTGGGGAAAGGAGATAGATGCGGTCGATCAGTACATCAATTATTTAAACAAGATCGAAAGAGAAGTCTTGCCTGCTTTGGTCGAAGAGTTTAAAGAAAAACTCAATACCGAAGTTACGCAGTCCGTCGCCTGCATCGTCCAAAAGATGGATCGCGAGCTTTCCGCCATTGACGAAAGAATCGGCGCCATTAATAAGGTTTTGGAAAGAGTCGAATTCAGAGAAAACACTTTCCTCACCATCGTGCCGAAGAAACTCAAATTTGCCTACATCACCGATTTTGAAAAGAGCGTAAAACCGGTTTTGGGCATGTTCAGCTCAGACGACCACGAGAAACGTTATCGTGCGATATCCGCGGTCATCGATACATTGCAAAAAGCCTTGGAATCAACCACGCAAGATGCAAAACGCCTGCTCGACCCGAGACTCAGAGTTCAATTTACCGCTCAGGAACTTGATAAAACCTCCCGCGCCGTCAAAGACGTGCTGGATTCATCAAGCGGCAAGTCGGGCGGCGAGAAAGAAGCTTTTGCGGGTTCCGTCGTCGCCGCGTCTCTTGCATACGTGCTGACGCCTGACGGGTGCAACAATCCTGCATATTCGACGGTTTTCTTGGACGAAGCGTTCAGCAATACATCGGATGCCGTCAGCATCAGAGTTCTGAAGATATTTAAGGAACTGAAGCTTCACGTAAATCTGATTACGCCTTTCAAGAACATCGACGTCGCCCGAGATTACGCAAGTTCTCTGATAATTATTTCCCGCAACATGGATACTCACTCGAGCAGCATAAGCGAGCTCACCTGGGAAGAGTATGACGAACAGCTTGACGCGAGCCGCGAAAAGGAACTTCAGGCATTGGGAATTTCAGTCGATCAGGCGGAAAACTAAATCATGCTGTCTTCAAAGGATGCAATAAAGAAATTAACGGACTATTACCTGTCGACCAACGAAGCAAAAAAAAGATTTGCCTCTGTTGTATGCGGACAGTCTTCTTTTAAGGCAATTAATCTGCAGCCGCCCAAGAGCAAGGATATGCTGTCAGATATTGCATCCTTTCAGAAATTTCTTGCCGACTGGCGCGATTTCCCATATCAGGATTTGATTGAGTACGGCAAGAGAACAAACAAATTTATGGACAGGGAACAATCGGTTCCCGAAAAGATGACAGCAACGTCGGTCGAATCATTTATAAATTTGCTAAGTTCAGCGCAAAAGACCAAAGTATCGAACTTTTTAAAAAATGTGCAGAAACTTGAAAAATTATTTCCTGAAGCCCCGCGCAATTGTTTTTACGGCTTGGTCAACAGCATTTGGGATGTTGAAGAGCCCGTATTTGACAATATTTGCGCCATATTGCCTCAGCTTAAAAAAGATTTGGGCAAAAATTTATACATTAGGGCTCTGCCGGTTAATTTTATCGATACCAAGTTTTTGGAAAACAACGAAAAATTAATTTTCTTGATACTGCAGACGGCAAAACCAGATGAGTTTTTTAAAAATGACAATGACGTTGCGTGCGTCGAAACTTCGCCGATTGAGGATGCCGATTTAGTTCAAACTGATCATGATGCCGGCGCAACTCTTAAAGCCGAAAAGATGGAATGCAAAACGCCGCTATATTCGACTATTCATGAATATTTGGGAGTCAGAGAAAAGCCTTCGGGGTTTGTCTATCTGCGCGTATGCGACGGCAGATATTTGGAAAAAGTCGGAAATTTCAGCATTGTCATGGTTTCTGCCAATGATTTGCTGAACGTTGAGCCGCCTTGTTCGAATCTCCTTGTGATCGAAAACGAACAATCGGGGTTTATGGTGCCGGATTTGCCCGACACATCGATTATTTTCGGCTGCGGCAATAATTTAGCCTGGGCAAAAGCTGCATGGCTCAAGAATAAGACCAGGGTTTTTTATTGGGGCGATATAGATTCCTGGGGTTATTTTATGCTGTCGCAATTCAGATTAAATGCTGGCAGAGAAGTGAATTCGCTGATGATGGATTTAAATACCATCGAAAAGCATGCAAAGAAAATGGTCGCTGAACCAATGAGCAAAAATTTGGAAGTTTCTGACTTGGCTCTTACCTGCACTGAAGCCGAAGCATATGTTTATCTCAGGCAGCAAGCCAATAACCGTCTTGAACAAGAAAAGCTTGATCAAAATTTTGTTTTGGAAACCATCCAGTCTATATATGGTCGGTGACGCTCTCCAAAGAAATTGAGTTTTTATTCAGTCGCCATTTGCTCCTAAACCCGCATTGCGGCGGATTAAGAGACAATCGCGGTATCTTTAGTTTCACGCATAGTTAAGATTGTTATAATTGGCATAAATATTCACTTGGTCACGGACATGAGCAAATTATTTACGCTTCCGATTCGCATTTATTACGAAGACACCGATGCAGGCGGCATCGTGTATAACGCAAATTACGTAAAGTTTCTCGAAAGATGCAGAACCGAATGGCTTCGGTCGCTCGGAGTGGAGCAAGATGTTCTTTTAAAAAAGGGAATCGCTTTCGTCGTGCGCCGAATAGAGCTTGATTTCATCAGGCCTGCAAAATTCAACGACATGATAGAAGTGACCGCTGAAGTAGAAAAATTAGGATCCGCATCATTAGTTTTTTCGCAGAAAATTTCGGATAGGGCCGACGGCACTTTGCTCGCGTCTGCCATGGTCAAAATAGGATGCGTCGATCTCGGTTGCATGAAACCTCTCGCCATGCCCGCGGAAATTAAGGAGATTATCGAAAAATGGAAGAATCAGTAGCTCTTGCCGACATTGCCGTGGAAACGTCCGCAGCCCAGTCTCATGCGGCAGGATCCATTTCGATAACTGACCTTGTGATAAATGCAAGTTTTCTTGTTCAGTTCATCATGTTCCTGCTATTGCTCGCTTCGGTGGCTTCGTGGACGATTATTTTTATGAAGCGCAGGCAGCTTAAGCATGCAAGAACCGTTTCGGAAGAATTTGAGGATCGCTTCTGGCATTCGGGAAACGACATGACTTCTCTTTATGAAGAGATGAGCAAGCGCCGCGACGAACTTGTCGGCCCTGAAATTATTTTTTATTCGGGATTCCGAGAATTCGTGAAACTTTATGAAAGATCAAAGGGCGATGCCAATGCCAAGGAAATGGTCATGGGCGTTACCGACCGATCGATGAAAGTCGCGTTGTCCCGCGAAATCGAGGAGCTCGAGACGCATCTGCCGTTCCTTGCGACCGTCGGTTCCGTAAGCCCGTATGTCGGTCTGTTCGGCACAGTATGGGGCATCATGCACGCCTTCGTCGCGCTTGCGTCAGTCAGCAACGCGACTCTTGCGATGGTCGCGCCTCCTATTGCCGAAGCTTTGACCGCCACCGCCATGGGTCTTTTCGCCGCAATCCCAGCCGTAATTGCTTTCAACAGATTCAATACCGGCGTCGAGAAGCTCGAAAACATGTACGCAAATTTTATGGATGAGTTTTCGACCATCCTCAACCGCAAGATCATCTGACAGGTTGCCACATGGCTTTAAGAAACAAACGAAGAAGAGCCGTTGCCGAGATAAACGTCGTTCCTTATATCGACGTCATGCTTGTTCTGCTCGTAATCTTCATAGCCACCGCCCCTGTGATTATGCAGGGCGTGAACGTGGAACTGCCGCAGGCTGAGTCCAAGAACTTGGATCAGAACATATCCGACCCCGCAGTGGTTTATGTCGACAGAAACGGAAATTATTC
>JAZQPH010000353.1:0-1809 GCA_045628385.1 Succinivibrionaceae bacterium | reverse complement strand
CGCGTGAGGAATACCTTTATCGGGTTGCGCTTGATTTCTTTGACGTTTGTCGCCACGGTTCTCTTTGAAGAGACGAGTGTTTCTTCCTTCTTGACGATGGTTCTGCCCGTAATGATTTCCTGCCAGAGGAATCTTCCCAATCTTGTAGCGGTATCAAGGGTCGTCATCATGAATGCCGCAAGAACGAGCGAGATGAACGGCATTGAAATGTTGCCGGGAAGTCCCAAAGACTCGGTGAATTTGCTGATGCCCTGGGCAAACGCAATCTGCGGCTGCTTGATGGCAGTCGTAAACTCATCGCCCGAAAGATAAATGACGGAAACGAGCGCCATAACGGCGATTACGCCTTCAAGCAGCATGCCGCCGTAACCAACTGGCTGGATGTGGCGTTCGTTTGCGATTTGCTTTGATGTCGTGCCCGATGCGACAAGGGAGTGGAAACCCGAGCAGGCTCCGCAGGCGACGACGATAAAGATTGTCGGAATTACCGATTTTTCCGTGCCGTTTGCGTCGGTTATGTGAAGTCCCAAATAGCCCGGCTGCGCAATCTCGGGAGCTGAGAAAAGAACTCCGAGAATGCCGAGGATGGCCAGCGCATAAAGCAGGAATGAATTGAGGTAATCGCGCGGCTGCAAAAGCCAATGAACCGGAACCACCGATGCAACGAAGGCATAGAGCGCAAGTATTCCAAGCCAAAACCACAGAGCAGATTCTGCGCTGAAGCCGAACGCCGACTGCACGTCGAACGGAAAAGATACTCCGACCCATACCATCAAAAAGGTGAGAGGAACGAATATGCATGAGGCAAATCCGAATCCCAGAATTCTTGAGTTGACGCAGGCTCCGAAGATCGGCGCGATAGCGATGAATCCAAGAGATGCCGTGGCAACCGAAGGAAATTTGACGAATATCTGGGCAATCATCAGCGCAAAGATGGCGACCACAAGGACAAGCGCTGTCCAGCAAAAAATGGAGAAGAGAATTCTTCCGCTGTAGCCGATGAGTTTCTCGATAACGTAAGGTATAGATTTGCCCTGGTTTCTGACGGACAGGAACAGCGCCGCCATGTCATGCATCGCGCCGACAAAGACGCATCCGACGAAAATCCAGATCAGCGCCGGAATCCAGCCAAGTTCTGCTGCCAGGATAGGGCCCACGATAGGGCCTGCTCCCGCAATCGAAGCGAAGTGATGTCCGAAGAGAACATAAGGAGGGGTTTTGGTGTAGTCCCTGCCGTCAGTCATGGTTTCCGCAGGGGTTTTCCTTTTAGGATCTATGCCGAATTTTTTGGCGAGAAATGTTCCGTAAAGAAAGTAAAAAACTACGAAATAGCCCACGGTCAGCAACAGGAGTGTGCATCCGTTCATGGTGTGAGAATCCGATTAAAGTTTAAATGACGAAAAGCCTGGACATGCATGTCGTGGCGTTACCCGACAATTATATATGTTTGGCTCGATGCTCCCAAAAATCATTTTTCCGAAACAGTCATTCTTCGCCGTTTTGGCAGATGTCGCGGATTTTTTGCGCAGCTTCTGAATCCGGGCTGCAGCCGATTCCGGCCGACAGATAATCGGCGAGACGGCAAGATCCGGCTTCAGGTTCGGTTTCTGCCCAAAGTTTGGCATAGGCCAAAGCCGCCTCGGGATCTTTTTTAACTCCTTTGGCTCCGCGTTCGTATAAATCGCAAAGATTTCTCATGGCGTCGGCTCTGCCGAGCGCAGCGGCTTTTCTGAACCATCTTTCGGCTTCGGCAGGGTTTTGCTTGAGATACAGATTGCCGATTGCGGCCATAGCGCCTGCGTGCTGCTG
>JAZQPH010000352.1:0-3892 GCA_045628385.1 Succinivibrionaceae bacterium | reverse complement strand
CCCCAAAAAGATGGAACGGGAACTTCGCCTTTTGAGAACTTGGCTTTGAGTTCGGCAAATTTGCTTTCCAAAACGTCTCGCGCCGAAATCACGGAAGACTGATGCGACACCCAGGCGCCGATCTGGCTTTCTTTCGGACGCGACAAAAAATATTTGACGACGTCGGATACGGGAATTTTCGAGGCAAAGCCGCGCACGTGGACCTGACGCTCAAGCGGATACCACGGAAATGACAGACCGACGCGGTTATTGCCTTCGATTTCATGCGCCTTGCGGGAACCGAAATTGGTAAAAAACACGAAACCCTTTTCATCGAACTTTTTCAAAAGCACGGAACGCTGGCTCGGCATGCCTGTTTCGTCGACTGTCGCGACCACCATGCCGGTAGGATCGGGAAGATTTGCGTCTACCGCATCCTGCAGCCACTTCTGAAACAATTCCAGGGGATTTGCAGGCATATCTTCGCGTTTCAAATGATTGCGTTCGTATGAGCGTCTTATTCCGAAAAGATCCATCTGATTGTCCTTACTTTCCCCAGAAACAGGTGTCTTCGTCGCCCTCGAAATGAGTTTCCTGATAATGGACGATCTGGCAGAGTTTTTCGAATTCCTTCACTTTGTCGATGCGCGGATCGTTGTTGGCCGCGCTGCGGCGCAGTCGGCGCATTTCCGTTTTCAGCAAAGGACCGTTCGTCGCGAACTGGTGCAGCATGCAGTTGCTCGCCATCTCAAAATCGCTGCGCACGAGGTTGAGCGAACCTTCCAGAATTTGATGGTTCTCGTCGTAAAAATCGGTCGTCATGATTTTTTGATAGACCGCCGCCATCTGCATGAGCGAATTTCTCTGGCCGACGCTTAGATATTCGAGGCTCTGCACCTGCACCGCGACGTCATCGCGCACGCCGTCTTTGTCATCGTCGAATCCGACGAGATCGCCGCCGCATCCTGCAAGCGACATCGCGGCAATAAAAGCCGCAGTAATAATCTTGAATTTCATAGGATACTGTCGATAATTGCTGAGTTGCCAAACGGCGGCGCCTTGGGCATAGCCCTGTGACGCGACCGGCATAACCGCCCAAAATAAAGAGCGCGGCAAATGCGGTCATGATACCCTAAACTAGTGATTTTTGCGCATTAATTGAGGATAACGGATGACTACCTGGTTTGCTCTTGTCCTGCTCGTGCTGAGCAACGTGTTTATGACCTTCGCATGGTTCGGACATCTGAAAAACCACGGCGACGACATGCTCGTCAAAGTCATTCTCGTTTCATGGGGCATCGCGTTTTTTGAATATATTCTCATGATCCCCGCCGTGCGCATGGCCAGCAAGTCGCTTACGGTTTCGCAGATAAAAATCATTCAGGAAGCCCTGTCGCTTACGATTTTCATTCCGTTCTCGGTCTACTTTCTCAAAGAAAATTTCAAATGGGACTACGTCGCGGCCATGGGATGCATCCTTCTTGCGGTATTTTTCATCTTCCGCGAAAAGATGTTCGGCTGACGCCAATCCGTGCTTCATAAAAAAGCGGGAAACTGTCAAACAGTATTCCGCTTTTTTATGCCTGTTTCTGGGACGCCGGCCTCCCTATTTTGGACACAGCCAGCTCTTGTTGCGTGATGTTTTTGACAATAAGCATCACATAGCTTCAGAAAACCTGATCTTTGCAATAAAACGAATTCAGACAAGCCGAAACTTCGGATGATTAATCCCGTTTTGTTCGGATCCCCGAAAACGAAATTTCAAGATGTGGGGAATCGAGAACCGTCAAAATCTAATATGTCCGCGGGTCGGATACGGCTCAATCAGCCCCGCATTGCGCTGTCAAATGAGTCAGCCGCTCTTATATGGCAGATTAATCTTTCATACAGACTTTTGGCATATCCGTCTTCCGAGAGCATGAGACAGGCAAAAGCGTCATCGAGCAAATCGCCGAAATATGAAATATCGGGATAATAGTCGCGGCCCAAAAGCAAATCACGCACTTCTTCGTCGAGATTGTTCAATTTTTTTTCAACGGCATTCCAGTCAACGTCTTGCGCAAGCGCCTTTGCAGCATTCTTTGCCTCATCCAGCGCCCTTTCTATGCGCCGCCAGTCTGAAGGAACATCCTCGAATTCTTTTATGAAGATCATCTTGTTATGCGCTATCCCGAATGCTCCTTTGCCGTAAGAATTGCTCGAGCGATGGGAACCGCAATGAAGCTTCTTTCTTTGGACGTGCCTGCGCGCGATTTCTTCGATTGTCCTTATCGCCCCATCATCGCGGCATTTATCCGCGGCGGCTCTTATCGCATAAACGGGATAATCGAGCCATCCGAGGTATCCGACAAATATCAGGCAGCCGTCATCGTCAAGAAACATGGCGCAACTGACATTTTGCCAATCGGCACCGGCAAGCAAAAAATTCTTTTGCCGCTTGCATGATTTGTTTTCATCCGAAATATCCGAAAGTTTCAGAGTCAGATCTTCAACAAAACAAGATTCATCGGCAAAAGCTTCGCCTGAAACGGCGTCTTCGGAAGTACCGTCCACTGCGGCATACCCCGCATGCGACAAAATAAGATGCTGCAGCTGATTGGCTTGGATTCCTGGGATTCCCGATGCACTGATGGCATCCCGTGTCTGCTTTTTGATTTTGGCGCAGGCATCAAGATAATCAAACGCATCGTCCTCGCTTCCTTCGAAGACGACTAAAAATTCCGTGCCGCGTTCCGTGACGGCAGCGTACGCAATTTTCCAAATGCCGTCTTCTTGATAGCAGGAATGCCAAAAGGGTACCTGATATTTTTCGCCGATTTTTATCTGCAGAAATGCCAATTGTCCTGAGGACCGAGAATTCAGAAATTCATGTATTTTCATGGCGGATAATTCCTCGGACTGCTCTGCGATAAATGGCACATGAGAAAAGGCAATCTGGACGCTCTTGGGAAGGCAGGGCGCCCAGACCCGCGGAACGGCAAAGACATCATGCAGAGGAAAACCGCCTGCCGAAATCAAAAAAAAGTCGCGCCTCCCGGCATAAATCAGAACATCGCGATTTCTTCTTCGGTAAGGGCTCTGTACTCGCCTAGAGCCAAAGACGGATCGAGCTTGAGACCGCCGATGGATACTCGGTTCAAAGCCGTGACCGCGTTGCCGACAGCAGCCATCATGCGCTTCACCTGATGATATTTGCCTTCATAAATGGTAAGAAGCAGGCGGCAGTCGTCGAGTTTCTCGACGTCGGCGGGCGAGGTCGGCTTTTTCTCGCCGCGCAGCATGACGCCGTTCTTTAACTGTTCGATGGCTTCGTCGGAAATCGGCTCGTCGAGAGTCACTTCGTAGGTCTTGCCGAGATGCTTTTTGGGAGATGCGACGCGATGCGACCACTGGCCGTCGTTTGTGAGAAGCACGAGCCCCGTCGTGTCGAGATCGAGCCTGCCGACGCAGTGGCACGAGGCCGATCCGTATTCTTCGGAAAGCAGCGTGAACACGATGGGATAGGTGGCGTCGTCGTTGGCGCAGACATAGCCTTCCGGCTTGTTCAGCATGTAATAGAGCTTGTCATACACCTTGGTTTCGATTTCGCGAAATTTTATCAAGTCGCCGACCGCGACTTTTTCGTTGGGCGATTTTACGACGGTTCCGTTGACTTCCACCCTTCCCTGCTTGACTTCGCGTCCTGCGATGCTGCGGCTCAGATCGAAACACTCGGCGAGGAATTGATCAAGGCGCTTTACGGCGCGGTTCTGGTTGTCTGCCACAGGATACCTCCGTGCGCGGCGCTGCCGCATATTAAAAATCAAAATGCCGCACAGCACCTGCGCGGCAAAAAAACATGAGCCGGAAGATCGCCCGCCGGCTCGAAAAAAAATTATTCCGGACGAACGAACACGAGCGATGCGTTGGTGCC
>JAZQPH010000351.1:0-1515 GCA_045628385.1 Succinivibrionaceae bacterium | reverse complement strand
TAGAAACTGCGATGACCAAGAACTGATTCACGAGTATTTGCAATTTCTTCATGAATTGTTTAAATCAAAAGAGGCAAAATCATTTTTGGCCTTAGGCTACATTACTGGCATTTTGCCGATAAAGAAGATCAAAGACGAATCTGCTCTGAATAATTTCCGCGAATTTACGATGCTGGAATCCGACCCAATAACCGAATATTTCGGATTCACCGAAGACGAAGTAAAGGAGCTTTGCGCAAAATACTGCATGGACTATGATTCCATGAAATGCTGGTATGACGGATATCTCATTGACGGCAAGCACATGAGCAATCCAAATTCGGTCGTTGAAGCTCTCGAGAGAGGAAAATTTGCTTCGTATTGGAAGAACACTTCGTCCTTTGAAACCATAAACAACTTTATAACCTTGAATTATGACGGTTTAAAAGATGATGTAATGAGCATGATTGCTGGTAAACAAGTTTTTGTAGAAACCGGCGATTTTAAGAATGATCTGTCAATAATTTCTTCAAAAGACGATGCTCTGACGGCTCTTATCCATTTGGGATATCTGGCTTACGATTCAGTCAAGAAAAAAGCTTATATTCCGAACTATGAAGTAAGCACCGCATTTCAGTCTGCGCTAAGATCTGGCTCCTGGAATGAAGTTGCCAAATGCATAAAAGCTTGCAATGTTTTGCTCGAAGAAACAATCGAAGGAAATTCAGAAAAGGTAGCAGAACTTTTAGAACTGGCTCATGACGCATATTCTTCGGCACTAAAGTACAACGACGAAAACTCGCTTGCCTGCGTTCTGACCATGGCTTATTTCACTGCTCCAGCCTATTACAACATAGTAAGGGAATTTCCGTCAGGCAAAGGCTTCGCCGATTTTGCATTTATCCCGAGAGCGAATGCGGGGAATCGCCCTGCGATAGTAGTTGAGCTTAAATATGACAAATCGGCTGAGACTGCCATCAAGCAAATCAAAGATAAACGCTATGCCGGCGCGTTGGAGGGGTATGCGGGCAAAATTCTTTTGGTCGGCATTAATTACGATAAAAATTCCAACGACAAAAAACATACCTGCATCATTGAAGAATACCTAGCGTGATTCCAATTGAACACCACGCGTATAACGGACTAACGGACACTATTTTGATCAATTCTAACTATACCGAGATCGTTCTTAAAATCAAAGATATTAAGAACCACTCGCAACAAAGAAACTATAGGGTTCAGACACAAGCATACGCAAAGTTGCTGCGTGCTAGAATAAAGTTATTAGTTCATGAGGCTAAATTATGGGCAACATTCTAAATCCTTGCGGCGGCAACAGCTTTGTTGATTTGGTTAACGCCAAAGATACCGACATTTTTGTCGACAAAACGGATTTCATCGAAAAGACCAACTCCCTCCTCAATAAAGCTGGCAAATTCATCGCCGTGACCCGCCCGCGCAGATTCGGAAAAACCGTGACCGCCCAGATGCTTCTGGCATACTATTCAAAGGCATATGCGGGACAGCAGATTTTTG
>JAZQPH010000350.1:0-15779 GCA_045628385.1 Succinivibrionaceae bacterium | reverse complement strand
GGCATGTCTACGGAATAGCTTGCCGAAAACGTGAAATCTTATGTTGCAATGCTGCGGGGCTTATTGAAACATGGCTGATATCGATTTTGAAAAAAACATGATTCGTCTTAATGAGATTGTGTCTGCGCTTTCCCAAGACGGGGCCACGCTCGATGAATCGCTTAGCATGTTTGAAGAAGGAATTCGTCTCATCAGAGATTGCCGATCTAAATTGGATTCCGTAGATCAGAAAGTCAAAGTTTTGGTCGCTGGCGATGCGAGCGGGATGGAAAGCGTCGCTCAGCACGCCGATGTGCGGAGCTTAAGACAAGATCCCAATGATGATAATATCCAGTTTTAACTTGGGTGAAGATGTATTCGGAAATTATTAATCCGATATTTATCTCTTCGGCTGTTTCTGACAGTATCGGTAGGCGCGATTAGGAAGTCATTCGGCATGCGTGCCGAATAACGAGGGTTATGCGGATGGAACTTAAAAAGTTCATGGAAGTACACAGAGCCAGAATCGACAAAGTTCTGGCCTCTTTGGTGGACGGTCTCGAAGCCGAAACGGCGCCTGATCTCCGAAAGGCTATGCGTTATGGCCTGTTGCTGGGAGGAAAAAGAGTTCGGCCGTTCTTGGTATATGCAACGGGCACCATGCTGGGAATCTGCGAGGACGCTTTGGATGCTCCAGCGGCAGCCATAGAATGCATACACGCCTACTCTCTTATTCATGACGATCTTCCGTGCATGGATGATGATGAACTTCGAAGGGGTCATCCTACGTCGCACATGGTTTTCGGAGAAGCACAGGCGATGCTTGCGGGAGATGCATTGCAAGCTTTGGCTTTTCAGGCTTTGTCCGGAATGGATATGCCTGGATGCAGTCCTGAATCCAGACTGGAAGCCATGAAAATTTTGGCTGACGGTTCTGGTTACTTGGGAATGTGCGGCGGTCAGTCGCTTGATCTTGTTGCCGAAGGTAAAAAAGTGCCGCTTGACGAACTTGAAAAGATTCATCGGCATAAAACCGGCGCGCTTATCAAAGCATCGGTGATGATGGCTGCGGCAATGAGAACAGATTTGCCGGAAAGCGAGCGTTCGGCGCTTGAAAATTACGCAGAAGCTATCGGTTTGGCGTTCCAGATTCACGACG
Organism: Succinivibrionaceae bacterium; assembly: GCA_045628385.1. Taxonomy (GTDB): domain Bacteria; phylum Pseudomonadota; class Gammaproteobacteria; order Enterobacterales; family Succinivibrionaceae; genus JAZQPH01. The sequence goes on along the minus strand of JAZQPH010000350.1, from coordinate 14,641 downwards.
ATATTCTTGATGTGACGAGCGATACGGAAACTTTGGGCAAGCCTCAAGGCTCGGATGTCGAAAACGAAAAAAGCACGTATCCTGCGCTTTTGGGTTTAGACGGGGCGATTGCTTACGAACAACGAGCCTATGAGTCTGCGCTCGCGTCATTGAGCAAACTGAACGGAAAAGATACATCGGTGCTCAGGCAGTTTGCCGAATACATAGTAAGCCGTAAGAATTGATTCAGAAAGAGGAAACAGCCCGATGCTGATCGACGAGGCGAAATATCCGTATCTATTCAAAGCAAAGACGCCAGATGATTTGCGCAAACTGCCGGTAGAAGAGCTTCCGAAGCTTTGCGGCGAGTTGCGCACATTCTTGCTCGAATCGGTCAGCCGCAGTGCGGGGCATCTTGCTTCGGGTCTTGGCGTGGTAGAACTGACGGTTGCTCTTCACTATGTGTATGAAACGCCTATCGATAGTATCGTATGGGATGTCGGGCATCAGGCGTATCCGCACAAAATTCTCACGGGCAGAGCCGAACAGCTCGATACAATCAGACAAAAAAACGGATTGCATCCTTTTCCTTGGAGGGAAGAGAGCGAATATGACTGCGTATCTGTCGGTCATGCAAGTACCTCAGTGGGCATGGCTCTAGCTCTTAGCGTAGCCAATTCAATAAACGGAAGCGGCGCAAAATCCGTGGCCGTCATCGGAGATGGCGCCGTGACTGGCGGAATGGCGCTTGAAGCGTTCAACCATGCAGGCGGCCTTAAATCAGACATGCTCGTCGTGCTGAACGACAATGAAAATTCGATATCGGAATCAGTCGGCGCGGTGTCCACCACCATGTCCAAAATTCTGCTTAACAGGGCATTCAGCGGAGCGCGCGACAAGACATACGAATTTCTTAAACGATTCCCGGCGATAAGAAAACTTGCGGAAAAAACGGAAGAGCACATAAAAGGCATGGTCATGCCAGGAACTCTGTTTGAAGAGTTCGGTTTTGAATATGTCGGTCCCGTGAACGGTCATAACGTGGTGGAACTTGTTTCCACTTTGACCAAGTTAAGGCGTATGACCGGTCCGAGGATTCTGCATGTCGTGACGCAGAAGGGAAGGGGTTATGTTCCCGCTGAGAACGATCCTACGCTATATCATGGTGTGCCTGCGTTTTCGCTCGACAAAGGATTGCCAGAAAGCAAATCGATGACCTACTCCAAAGTGTTTGGAGAATTTTTGCTGGAGCGGGCGGTCGAAGACGAAAAAATGGTTGCGATTACTCCCGCCATGCGCGACGGCTCAGGCATGAAAGAGTTCGCAGCGAAGTATCCCGACAGATTTTTTGATGTCGCGATAGCCGAACAGCATGCGGTTACTTTTGCTGGCGGTTTGGCGCTGGGTGGCGTGCATCCGATTGTGTGCGTCTATTCGTCGTTCTTGCAAAGATCTTATGATCAGCTGATCCACGATATAGCCATTCAAAAGGCGCCGGTCGTCATAGCAATAGACAGAGCCGGCGTCGTGGGCGCAGACGGTCCTACGCATCAGGGGCAATTCGATATAGCATTCATGCTGTCGATTCCTGGAATCGACTTGATGGCACCTTCTTGTTTTGAAGAAATGCGCCGCATGCTGAGGTTTGCGTGCGAATTGGGAAGACCTGTCGCCATAAGATATCCTCGCGGCGGAGAAAAGACGATCGACGCCTGCTACGGAAAAATCGAATATGGAAAAGCTCAGAAAATTCTTGACGGTTCCCGCGTGGTCATATTGAGTTACGGCGCACTGCTTGCCGAAGCTATTGAGGCCGGCAAAGCAATTGGTGCAGAAGTGATTGATTTGCGGTTTGCGCGACCGCTTGACGAGAAAATGATACTTTCTGCAGCGGTCAGATGTCCTGAACTTGTCGTCACGCTGGAAGACGGAAGCGCCGAAGGCGGCGTAGGCACCCGCATTGCCTCGTTGCTGATGAGACACGGTCTGATGGTTCCTGTCATAAATCTTGGTCTGCCAGAAACTTACTTAGAGCAGGGAAAGCCATGCGATATATATGCCGATTGCGGGTTAAATGCAGAAGGGATCATTTCGACGATTAAATTGTTTCTCGGCGACACTGAGTTTTCGGAATAACAAAATTTCCTGATGCCGCGGGCGTGTCGGGAAAATTATTAGGAGAATAGAACATGCCATCATTTGATATTGTGTCAGAAGTTACCATGAATGAAGTGCAGAATGCGGTCGACAACGCAAATCGCGAGATTTCCTGCCGATTTGACTTCCGAGGCGTTGATGCAACATTCTCCCTTGAAGATGAAAAAATTAAATTGGCCGCCGATGCCGATTTTCAGATTCGTCAGATGATCGACATTCTTCGAGATAAAGCTGCAAAACGCGGCCTTGACCCAGCATCATTTGACGATTCGTCGGAAATTGAGCAGTCCGGCAAGAGATATTCCAAGGTTGTCAAGCTCAAGCAGGGCATTGAGATGGACATGGCCAAAAAGATCACAAAATTGATCAAAGACAGCAAGATCAAAGTGCAGACTCAGATACAAGGCGATTCAATCCGCGTAACGGGAAAGAAGAGAGACGATTTGCAGGAAACCATTGCGCTCGTCCGCAAGGCTGAGTTGGGACAGCCGCTGCAGTTTAATAATTTCAGAGACTGATTCATGACTGCCGCAACTAAGCAGGCAGATAAAAAGCCGATAGCGAAATTAATCTTTTCGCCGAACACGCTGATTTGCTGCGTGCTCGGCTTTTCTTCGGGACTGCCGTTATTTATTCTCATTAATCTTGTTCCGCTTTGGATGAGAGAGCAGAAGGTCGAATTGTCGACAATCGGACTGTTCTCTCTTGTCATGTTTCCGTATACCTGGAAATTTTTGTGGGCCCCATTCCTGGATGCCGTGTTTTTCAAGAAACTGGGAAGACGCAGGACTTGGATGCTGGCAACTCAGGTGCCGCTCATGGCGGGCGTGGCTCTTTTGGCTTTTTGCGATCCCGTGGCTCAGCTTTCGGCAACAGCCGCGATCTGCGTTGTCGTCGCAGTACTGAGCGCGACTCAGGACATAGTGATCGATGCCTACAGACGCGAGATTCTCTCTGACAGGGAATTGGGTTTCGGCAATTCGGTTCATGTGAATTTCTATCGGCTTTCGGCGCTTGTCCCCGGCAGTCTCGCTCTTATTCTGTCGGATTTTATGCCTTGGAAACCTGTGTTCCTGATGGTAGCCGCATTCATGCTGCCGGGAATACTGCTGACGCTATGCGTTCGCGAACCGTCGAGCCATTCGGGATTTAAGTCGCTTAAATCAACCATAGTCGACCCCTTTAAAGACTTTTTTTCAAGAAAAGGCTGGTCCGGCGTTTGCGCCTTTTTGGGTTTTTTGTTTCTGTATAAATTAGGCGACTCGATGGCGACTGCGCTGATATCGCCTTTTTACTACGACATCGGCTTTTCCAAGACCGAGATCGGATCGATGGCCAAAATCATCGGAACCGTGTCGACTGTGATCGGAGCTTTTGCTGGCGGCATCATCATGATGAAGTCAGGCATCAACAAAGCCCTGTATTGGTTCGGCTATGTGCAGCTGGTGACAATTTTGGGATTTGCCTGGCTGGCGCTCGCCGGCCGAGATTTGTCGGTTTTGGCTGTTGCCGTCACGGGAGAATATCTTGGAGTCGGACTCGGCACGGCGGCATTTACGGCCTTTATAGCGCGAGAGACGAACCCAGCATTTGCCGCCACGCAATTTGCTCTTTTTACCGCAATCACCGCCGTTCCGCGAACGTTCTGCAATGGCATAACTGGCTATATGGTTGAATTTTTTAAGGATTTGGCCGGCGCAAACGGTTTGGGATGGTGCCTGTTTTTCTTTGCCTGCACCGCGCTTGCGATTCCCGGAATGATGCTTGTAAAGAAGGTGGCGCCGCAGGATGCGATTGGGTCAAAATTTTCGGAACCCGAAGATGCTGCTGCCAAGAATGTCATATGTTCTCAGACACAGGGTATTGAAGGCGGCACTGACGCACGGAGAAAGGCATGAGAGATCAGGATGTAGTTTTTATTGAAGGTCTGCGTTTGCAGTCTGATATCGGAATTCTTGATTATGAGAAAGGCATCAGGCAGCCTGTGATCGTAGATTTGAAAATGCGTACGGCGCCTGCTTTGGTCGGAGACAGCGAAGATTTTTCCAGAGCTGTGGACTATGCCGCCGCTGCATCGATTGCAGAGAAAATTCTTTGTTCCGGGCATATTGATCTCGTCGAGACTGCCGCTGAACGCGTCAGCACGCAAATTTTTGAAAAGTTTTCCGATGTGGTGGAAGTTTCCGTCAGTATTTCAAAACCGAACGCTCTGACTAATGCCGCGGCTTCGGGAATTAAAATTTCAAGAACGAGAATGTTCAGCAGAGTTGCCTGCAAACCTTACCGCCAAGCTATATTTTCGATGGGCAGCAACGACGCTCGCGGAGCTTGCATTGTCTTTGGGCTGGCATCGCTGGGAAAAATTCTCAAAAAGGCAGATTGTTCGTCTTGCTATGAATCTCCGGCAAATCTCGGCGGACCGAACTATTGGAACGTCACCGTGGTCGGAGACGTTCCGTCCGAACTAAGCCGCGACGCGCTTGTTGCTCGGTTAAAGGAAATCGAATTATCGGCCGGCAGGGAAAGAGGATTCGGCAAATGCCGTCTTGACATCGATTTGATTAAAAATGATGTTTCCGATGCTTCGGAAGCTCCTCATGCGGATCTTCAGAGCCGGTCGTATGTGGCCGCGCCTCTTTGCGAAGTGATGCCTGCCTATGTGGATCCGTTTCTAGGCGTGGCCGCGGCCGATATCGTAAGAAGGCAGGGGGACGACAAATCTCTCGTGCTGGTCGAAGAAATGCCTCGCTCAATGCTGCGCGCGGTAATAGGGAGAAAATAATAATGCTGTTTACGCATATTGTCGTACTTGCGGTCATTCAGGGACTGACTGAGTTTTTGCCTGTATCAAGCTCTGCGCATTTGGTGTTGCCGTCAAAAGTTCTTGGCTGGCCGGATCAGGGGCTTGGATTTGATATAGCTTGCCATATCGGCACGCTGCTTGCCGTAATGGCGTTCTACAGAGCTGAGTTGCTGCGCATCTGTTCGGATGTGGCTGCTAATGCACTGTTACGGAAAGAGCAGACACCGCTGTCCAGACTCGGGTGGTATATATTCTGGGCTACTATTCCGGTGGGTCTGATTGGCGCTGCGCTCGGCGGATGGATTGAAGACTCCGTCAGACAATATGCCGTGCTGGTAATCGCGCTCAATACGATTGTTTTCGGCATATTTCTCTGGATTGCCGATGTTTATGGGACCAAACATGCAAAAGACGCCGTCAGCCTCGAAAATATGGGATTCAGGAGAGCTTTCCTTATAGGATTATCGCAGGCTTTTGCCCTGCTCCCGGGCGCATCCAGATCTGGAACGTCGATATCTGCGGCTCTGTTTTTGGGGCTTGATCGCAAGGATGCGGCAAAATACTCATTTTTGCTTTCGATACCGCTAATCATGGCGGCCGGTCTTTATTCGACGCTTAAAATGATTAAAAGCGGAGAAGCGGCTGATTGGTCTTCAATGGGATGGGGCATCGTTTTGTCTTTTGTCTGCGCCTATGCCGTGATCGCCTTCTTTATGAAATTTATTTCTAAGATCGGCATGATGCCGTTCGTTTGGTACAGATTTGTGCTGGGCGGGGCGCTTCTTGCTTATTGGTTCTTTTGCTGATTAACTTTTTTAATAAGGACGCCTCATCTGCGAGGCGTTTTTTTTATTTTCGGAAGTCCTGTCGCTCAGAGAGAATTCGCTGGGAATTTTCTTTTTCCCACTCAATTCTTCTGGCGTTCATGGCTTCAAGACGAATGCGGTTTTGCTCTGTGCCGATGGCGGAACCAGAAAAACCTTTGGCCAAAATTTCTTTGACTCCGACTGCGGCAGCCGGCGCAAAAAGCGCTTCTGCCAATTCGGGATGAATGTATTGCAGATCTTCAAAGCCCTGACGTCCTCTGATATCGGCCGTGCAGCATCTAAGAAGAATGTTCAGGTTGTCAGGTCTTCTGAATGCATCGATCGCAAGAAAGAGACCGAGAATATCCTCTGTGCTCTTTTTTAACGCCAGATGCACGAATGAATGATGTGATGCTACCATTTTTGCGGCATATCTGTATTCGGAAGGAACTTTCAGCCGGTCGCAGAAAGCCTCTATTATTGGAATGCCGCGCAGGCCGTGGTCATGATGGCTCGGCAGCATGCTCGGATCCGTAAGAGCCTTGCCGAAATCGTGGCAAAAGATGCAGAACATTTCAAGGCGGCTGTAACCGTGGCGGGCACCGTAAGACAGGCACAGTTCCATGTGCCTTCCTGTGTCTACTTCGGGATGCCAATATCTTCTTGCAGGAATGCCGTAAAGCGCATTGATTTCAGGAAAGAGAACTCTTAAAGCGCCGCAATCCCGCAGGGTCTTAATGAAAAAGTCAGCGCCTTCGCAGCCCATGGCTCTGTCGAATTCCTTAAATATTCTTTCGGCCGTGAGCGACTCAAGCTCGCCGCTTTGAGCCATCTGACGCATGAGTTCGATTGTCTCGGGTGCGACGGTAAATCCAAGAGGAGAAAGTTTGGCCGAGAATCTTGCGACTCGAAGGACGCGAAGGGGATCTTCGGAAAATGCGGGGCCGATATGCCGCAGAATTCGTTTTTCGATATCCTGGATACCGCCTGAGGGATCGATTAGGTTGCCGTGCTCGTCTTCGGCTATGGCGTTTACGGTAAGGTCTCTTCTTTCCAGATCTTCTTCAAGAGTGACGTCAGGAGAAAAATCGCAGATGAATCCTGTGTAGCCGACGCCTGATTTGCGTTCTTTTCTTGCAAGTGCGTGTTCGTGTCCAGTTTCGGGGTTCAAAAAAACAGGAAAAGATCTGCCTACGCGCTTGTATCCGAGAGACAGAAGTTCTTCTTCGCTCGAACCAGTGACGACATAATCGCGATCGTAGTTTTTTATTCCGAGAAGGCGATCGCGAACCGCGCCGCCGACAAGATAGATTTTCATGTTGCGGATTATAACCAATGAGCGCAAGAAAACTAACGGTTTGACCGGCGCTAATGAGAGTGCGCGCCAATGAGCGTTAAATTGCGGATTATTTTATTCATTCCTTGCGTTAGCGCAGACAAAAGCAACATGAGGGTATTGCCGGTATAATTTCGGGTCAGTTCATGGGGCGCGGTGTCTCTTTTTTCTGCGATGTAGAAACGCAATGTACAATGATTTTTACGGTCTTGAGGAAAATCCTTTTTCAATTTCCCCGGATCCGAAATATTTTTATCTGAGCGAGCGGCATAATCAGGCTTTTGCTCATCTTTCTTACGGTCTGAAGTCGGGCGGGGCATTCGTGCTACTGACTGGCGAGGTAGGAACCGGCAAAACAACGGTATCGAGGAGAATAATCAACGTTCTTCCCGACGATACCGATCTTGCAATCGTTTATAACCCTACAGATTCTCCTCGCGACTTATTGGCGAGCATCTGCAGGGAGTTTGGCGACGAGATTGACGAAAGCGCAGGAATCAGCGATTTGTTCGATGCGCTGAAAACCAGATTCTTTGCTAATTGCGAAAACGGCAGAAAGTCGGTCATCGTGATTGACGAAGCTCAGATGCTTTCGGAAGAAACTCTTGAAAAACTCCGTTTGCTCACGAATCTTGAGACGGACAATATGAAGGCGGTGCAGGTAGTTTTGATTGGCCAGCCGGAATTGCAGGAAATTTTGTCGCGTCAGAGTCTCAGACAGCTGTCTCAGCGCATTACGGCCCGCTACCACATTATGTCACTTGATGCGGGCGACGTTGATTCTTACATACGTTTCAGACTCCAGATCGCGGGTCGAATCCAGCCTTTGTTCAATCATGCAGCCATCGAAATGATATCCCGCGCTTCAGGCGGCATTCCGAGACTGATAAACCTCATAGCCGATCGTTGCATAGAAGAGGGTTCGATCGCTGGCAACAGGCTTATCGGAGTTAATGATGTCCGCAAGGCGATTGAATTCATATCGCCAGAAAATGTCATGAAAACTGCGGGCTTGACCAAGAGATCGGCTTTTGTCGACTTTATCGCTGGCAAATCATTTATCTTCGGGGCATTGGCGCTTGCGATCGGAACTGTCATAGGCATCGGACTGTCGCTTTATACAGGATGCGTGTTTAAGGTTGACGTTCCTGAGGCCGTGATTCAGGAAGAGATCGTCGACAATACAGACAAATACAATGAGGTTATTGCGGCGAAGCGCAAGTTCGCTGGCGACATCAGAAATGCGACCTCAAAGGATGATGCTTTGCTCCAGCTGCTGCGCGTTTGGGGCTATGACTCGAGGAAAATGGTTCCTTGCTCGGACATGCCTCTTGCAAAACTTGAATGCAATGAATTTAGCGGTTCGCTTGCAGATTTTGTAAAGTTAAATCATCCAGCGGTCGTGAGACTGTATGACAGCAGTCTTGTGGAGTTCTATGCAACTCTTGTTTCCGTAGGTCCCGAAAAGTCCTATCTTTATATTGACGGAACCTTGTACGAGATAGACACGGAACTTCTAAAAACTATGTGGGACGGACAGGCCACGATTGTCTGGAAACTCATGCCGTCGGGATCCAAAAAACTTTCAAAGAGTTCGTCTAAAGAAGATTTTTCGTACATGAGCACGGCGCTCAGCAGAGCTTTGGGAAGAGAGTATGTCGGTTTTTCTTCGATCAACCTGGGTCTTACATCGGCCATCAAAGCGTTTCAGGAAAAGGAAGGTCTGACTCCAGACGGATTGGTTGGCGAACGAACCATTATGCTGCTAAACGCTCGAGGCGGTGCCAACATGCCGCGTCTTAGCGATCCTAGGGAGTAAAGAATGAAGACATTTTTCCTGACAATTCTGTTCATGCTCCTGGGGCTTTCGGCAGGTTTTTTTATACATAATTATTCATCGTTCAGGACTCTTTCTGCAGCCGCCGCGCCTGAAGTAAAAATTCTTTCCCGCGAAAAGATGGAGATTCCGAAACTTTCCTTCAAGATTGCAGAAGAGTCTCAGAGAAGATTGAAGCCATTCCCTTACCCTGGCGGAGTTTCTGGCGATGAAATGTATTATGACGCGTCCACCGATACGATATATTCAGCATCGAACAGCCGACAGGGCCGTGAGGTAAATCCTTCGGCTTCAAGCGACGGCCTTGAGTATTTGGTCACTCAGGCTGTCCGCGAAAGCAATGCGTCTTACGATCCCGATTTGGGAAATGCCGAGAGCGATTACGCAATATATGATTTGCCGCCGGAAATGCAGAAACGCATTCCTCATTTTTCATACAGTTCGCATGTTTATTCGTCCAGTGATTCAGACAGATTTATCACGCTTAACGGCCGCAAATTCTTTGAAGGCGACGTGGCTGTAGGTTCAGTAAGGGTAGTCAAGATAACTCCGTCATACACGGTGTTCCGGCTGGACAATACGACATTCTCCGTTCCGTCTCTTACAGATTGGAACGGCACGGAGTAAGATTGATTTAATTTTGGAGAGCACCATGGATTGGATGATTTTTGTTTATTCCTTTGCGGGTTTCGCCATAGCGTTCGTTCTTTTGGCTCTTGGCTATATCTTTGCCAAGAAAGTCATCAAGGGATCTTGCGCTAGCATCGATGAATTGGGCATCGAAAAAGCCTGCAGCTGCGAAAAGCCTTGTTTTGCCCGCCGCATGCGCATGAAGAGAGAAGCTGCGGAAAAAGCAAAGGCTCAGATGAATAAAGATCTGGGGATAGAATGAATATCAAAAAGCAATTTTTCGGAGTTCTGTGCCTTGTCGGTGTTTTTGTGGCTTTTTATTTTATGAACCGCAGCGATATCAGCGGCATTATCGAAAAGAGCGGCACTATTGACATCAGCGGTCCAATTTTTGGCACCAATTACGGCATAACTGTTGTCGGAGACTATCCAGGCGGATCGGAAAAGCTTCGCACCGACGCTGAAAAATTGCTTAACGGCATTAATGCTGAAATTTCAACGTTCGACAGATCGTCAGAGCTTTCCAGATTTAACGACAGTGCCTCCACCGAACCGTTCCCCGTATCCGAAGATACCGCAACGATGATGATTGCCGCTTTCAGCGCCGGCAGGGAGACAAAAGGAGTTCTTGACGTGACAGTCGGACCGCTTGTTGAACTGTGGGGATTCGGCAGGGTAAAACGCGATGAAGGATATGTTCCTTCCGATGCTGAAATTGCCGAAGCTAAAAAACTGGTAGGTCTCGACAAAATACATCTTGACTATGGTTACGAAGGCGCCACTCTCAGAAAAGACATTTCCGGCATGCGTATCGATCTTGCGACGGTGGGCGAAGGGTTTGCGGCGGATAAACTTGCCAAAATGCTTGATGAGGCTGGGGTAAGAAATTATCTTGTGCATGTAGCAGGCGCCATGCGCACGAAAGGATTCAACCAGCAGGGTGCTCCTTGGCGCATTGCTATAGAAGAACCTGACGGAACAATCGGAAGCGTGAATGCCAAGATTGATATTCACAACATGGGCGTCGCCACCGCGGGAAGTTACCGCAATTATTTCGAGAAAGACGGAAAAAGATATTCGCACGCGCTTAATCCTAATACAGGAAGACCGATCGAGCATGAAACCGTTTCCGTAACGGTAATCGGCGAATCGGCGCTGTTTGCGGATGCTATGGACACCGGACTTTTGATTTTGGGAGCCGATGAGGCTCTCAAGTGGGCAGATGAGCGCAATGTTGCTATCTATTGCCTCATAAAGACGAAAGACGGTTTCAAGGCTCGTTACAGCAGGGCTTTTGAAAGGCATCTGCTTTCGCAAGGATCAAAATAAGCGCAGGAATAACCCATGTTTATTGCATATTCGCTTGCAAATTGCATCGCGGCATATTTGATTTTTTCGCATCAATTTCAAGGCGGCGCCGCCTCGTTCATGACGGGCATGGGAATAGCCCTTATCGTGCTTTTGCATAGGATGGAACGGGGAAGCACTTTTTCGGCGTCCACTTTTACTCTGGTTTTCTTCCCCCTGATAGGTTCTCTCGGGCTGGCTGGCTGGATATACAAAGATGCTCTCTTGGACAATTTTGATCAGGTTATGGTCATCTTTTTGTCTTATTTGTGCGGATATCTCGTAATGGGATTGGCCGGATATATAGCCTATTTCTGCAAGAGCGGTCTTCTGTGGTTCATTGCAAAGCGCGATGAAAAACTCGTGTCTTACAACAATGCGATATTCATGCAGGGATCGAATGATGAATTTTTGACCGATGAGCAGGTTAAGAAAAAAAAGGGCGTGGCAAGAAAATTTGCCTGGACCGTGTCGCTGATATTTTTAACCGTGACTTCATGGTCGATTATGCAGTTGGGAAACTACAGATATGCATCTGACGTGATGCTGATATCTTTTGACCAACAGACGATGGAACTGTGCGCATCGGTGTGGTTTGCTGCGGTTTTTGCTTATATGGGATGCAGTTTGCCCATGCTCCTCGCAGCAGCAATTCTGCATTTGGGATTTTTACTCGCCTCAATGTCGATTATTCCGGGCCAACCTTCATTCCATCTTGCGGATTTGTGCGTCCGCGCCGTGATATTTTTAAGTCCTGCCGTCGGCATGTTCCTTTTGACGTGTTCTAGGATCGGACCGTCATTTAAAGAGTACTAGCAAAACGACTCGTTCCTTAGGAGGGAATATGAGAGTACACATTCTCGGCATTTGCGGAACCTTTATGGGCGGAATTGCCGCTATCGCCCGCCAGTTGGGCCATGAGGTCACTGGATGCGATGCCAATGTCTATCCGCCAATGAGCGATCAGCTGCGCGATCAGGGCATTGATCTCATTCAGGGATATGATCCTTCGCAGCTCGACGGCCAGATCGATGCCGTCATCGTCGGTAACGCAATGAAACGAGGAAATCCGTGCGTCGAGCGTGCGCTTAACGATCGAATGAACTATGTTTCTGGTCCGGCTTGGCTTGAAGAATGCGTATTGAGAAACAAAACTGTGCTGGGCGTTGCAGGAACGCATGGAAAGACAACTACGGCGAGCATGTTGGCTTGGGTTCTGGAGTATGCAGGAAAGAATCCAGGCTTCTTGATAGGCGGAGTACCTGAGAATTTTGGCGTGTCCGCAAGGGTTACGGACAGCGAGTTCTTTGTCATCGAAGCCGATGAATATGACTGCGCATTCTTTGATAAAAGATCCAAATTCGTCCATTATCGCCCGAGCATTCAGATTCTGAATAACCTTGAATACGATCATGCGGATATTTTTGCGTCGGTTGCCGAAATCGAAAAGCAGTTTCACCATCTTGTCAGAACAATACCGTCAAAAGGTTACGTGATCGTGGCAAACGGCGACGGGCATCTGGCAAATGTCATGGCCATGGGCTGCTGGAGCAACACAGAATATGTTGGCGGCGATGATTCGAAATTCAAGGCTCAGCTTAAATCCGCTGACGGTTCGTCGTTTGAAGTGTTCATGGACGGCATAAGCGTCGGAACGGTCGATTGGGAAGGAATTGGCGCGCATAATGTGCACAACGCACTCATGGTGATTTCGGCATCCGAGAAAGCTGGAGTCGAACCTTCGGTTGCGGTCAAGGCTCTTTGCGGATTCAAAATGCCGAAGCGCCGCATGGAACTCAAAGGAGTTGAGGCCGGGGTCAGCGTTTATGACGACTTTGCCCATCATCCGACGGCTATCGAAACAACCGTAGCCGGATTGCGCGCTAAAGTCGGCAAGGGGAGAATTCTTGCCGTTTTGGAACCTCGTTCGAACACTATGAAACTCGGGGTTCACCGAGATCTCATCGGGCCTAGCCTCAAAGATGCCGATATGGCATTTGTCTATGCGCCTGACAGCCTCACTTGGGATGCGGATGCGATAGCCCGCAATGCGCCGATCAAGGTGTCGGTTTTCCAAGATTTTGATGCCATGCTTGCGGCGATCCTCCAAGAGTCTCGCGAAGGCGATTCAATTCTTGTCATGAGCAACGGAGGGTTCGGCGGAATTCACGGTAAACTTCTGGCTGGCCTTGGCAAATAGCAGATGACTCATGCGCTCGAACTCGAGAGTATAAGCAAGTCCTTCGGGAATAACCATGTTCTCGGAGGCCTTACTTTTGATATTCCCGAGTTTGGGTTTACGGGATTTATTGGCGCAAACGGAGCTGGAAAATCTACGGCGATCGGTATCGTAACCGGTCTTATAACCATGGATTCGGGTGCCGTTCGCGTATTCGGCAGCGATCTTAAAAAACATTCTCTGAAGTGTCGATCCCAAATCGGCATAATGCCTCAGGACGACAATCTCAACCGATTCGAAACTTGTTTTGAAATTCTTGCGAACCAGGCAGGTTTTTGCGGCATCGCCAGGAAAAACGCAAAAATCAGGGCTGCCGAACTGATTAAAGATCTGGATTTGGAAAGGTTTCGCGATATCGAAACAAGACATCTGTCAGGCGGAACCAAAAAGCGTCTTATGCTTGCAAGAGCCGTGGTGCACCGTCCGAAAATGCTGATTCTCGACGAACCTACCGCAGGAGCTGATTTGTCGGCAAGAGAACTTATTTTGGGATATGTCGCGGGCATGAACAAAAACGGGGTATCCGTGATGCTGACAAGCCACCGGTTTGAAGAGATTTCCAGACTGTGCCAAGATGTCGTGGTGCTCTCGGGCGGCAAAGTCGCGGCAAGAGGAGCGGTCGCCGATTTGGTGTCGAGACTTCCCATGCGCAGATTCGTCATCGGCGCGCGGACGGGATTTGCCTCGAGCGCTCTTGACGGCCTAAATGTTTCAAAAATCGCGGATGACAGTTTTGTCTGCAGTCTGCCGGGCGGCTCCGGCGGCATTGCCGAACTTGTGGCGATGCTGTCCCAAAAAGGCATCGAGATAACTTCCATAGCCCCTGAATCAAATCCTCTCGAGCAATATTTTTGTTCGATCGCCGTTCCTCGCTGTGGGGAGGATGCATGATGAACGTCAGGCGCTGGCTGATAGCATATGCCGCCGTTTCCCGCAGGGAAGTGACGCGCTTTTCCAAAGTATGGCTTCGGACGCTGCTGCCGCCCATGGTAAACGCAGCTTTGTATTTTCTTATATTCGGAAATCTGATCGGCAGAAAGCTCGGCGATGTCGGAGGGCTGGGGTATGCGGAATTTATGATGCCCGGCTTGGTGCTCATGTCCGCCATAATCGCCTCCTATACCAATGTGGCTTCCTCCCTGTACACGGCAAAATTTCAGCGATATTCGGAAGAAATTTTGACAGCTCCCGTGCCTGACTCGGCATTTATTATGGGATATGTGACTGGCGGCGCCGTGCGCGGCTGCCTTGTCGGAACCTTGGTATATTCGGTTTCTCTGTGCCTTGTCGATTCTCCGCTCATTTTGACGGTCGCGCATCCTTTTGGCGCCGTCGCGGCGGTATTCTTCGCTTCTGTTCTTTTTTCTCTTGCGGGATTCATCAACGCCGCATATGCCAAAAATTTTGATGACATCGCAGTGATCCCGACATTGCTCCTGACGCCGCTTATTTATCTTGGCGGGGTGTTTTACAGTTTGGAGATGCTGCCGCCGTTTTGGCAGAAAGT
>JAZQPH010000349.1:0-1666 GCA_045628385.1 Succinivibrionaceae bacterium | reverse complement strand
GTAACAAGCATATAGTCACCTGTTTTCATATGTTCATCTCTTGTTAGCGCTTGCCAACCTATTCTTGCGTGAACCTCACAACAATCGCCTAAGCTAACGGTTTCTTTTAATTCCCCAAACATCTCGACAAATCGGGCTTTGATGAGGTTATCAATTAGCCGAAATTCTTTTTTTCTTCGATCAATAGTAGACTTACATTTGTCTAATATGTCGGCGATATCTTTTTGCTCATCTTTAGCAGGAACTGGCACATCAACCTTGCGTACCATCTCGCTATTAAGATTATTTACAACACCTCCAACCGCCATTGACTTGAATTTTTCATATGTAGTCTTGGAGCTCAAGTAATAATAGAGAAATCGTTTATCAAATAATTCATTCTCATCTCTTAGAACAAGCCACCCATCATGAATGCAACCATCAATCTTTAATATATATGGACGTCCAAAGCTCATAGAGTTTGATAACAAAAAATCTCCTGGTTTTACATATCTCGATTTCTTCATTCCGTCTGAAATTATTTTTTGATTAGTTTTAGTTATATACATAGAATCAGAAGTATCACCTATTTTTATCCAATTAATACCATCTTCGTCATCTGTAATAAACTTATCTATTGGTCTTGGCGAGCCTCCACGTTCTACTAAGCAAACATCGCCAATCTTTTTATATTCCCATGATTTATTCATCCATCCATCCCTACAAATCTTAATTTATAAAGCTCTACAAACACGAATTTATTTACCAAGGAGAGCTTCAAGCTCATCCATCTCGCGAGCTATCGTTTTTTCAAGTTCGCGAATCTCAGCCAATATTTCGGATGAAGGCGGATATTCGACTGCTTCGTATTCGATCTTTTTATATTTGTTGATTGAAAGGTCATAGTTATTGGCAACTATTTCGTCTTTTGGCACGAAGAAACTCTGTTCAGTTCTTTCTCTCTTTTCTTCGGAATCGAGATTTTTAAAGCGCGAAATAATATCTGGTATATCGTTTTCTTCAGTCGGGCTTCTCTTGTCGTCAAGAGAGAATCCGTCGGCTTTCATGTCATAGAACCAAACTTTTTCAGTTCCGCTGTATCCTGTCTTCGTGAAAATCAGAATTGCGGTTGATACGCCCGCATACGGCTTAAATACGCCCGAAGGCATGGAGATCACTGCTTCAAGGCGATTATTATCGATAATTTCCTTGCGGATTGATTTGTGGGCGTTGGACGAACCGAAGAGAACTCCGTCAGGAACGATGCATGCGCAGCGTCCGCCGATCTTTAATGTTCTGAGGAACAGCGTCAAAAACAACAGCTCTGTTTTCTTGGTTTTGCAGACCTTGAGCAGATCAGGCGATACCGATTCATAATCGAGATTGCCTTTGAACGGAGGGTTTGCAAGGATCAAGGAATATTTTTCTTTGTCAGTGTTTTGTTCAGACAAGCTGTCCCTGTACTCGATAAACGGATTCGCGACTCCGTGAGTCATCATGTTCATGGCGCCGATGCGGAGCATGGTTCTGTCTATATCAAATCCATGGAACATGCCGTTCATATAATGTTCTTTATTTGACTGGATAAAAAATACCTCGCTTTTGCGACGTTCTTTTAGGTAATCGCCGGCCGCGACCAAGAATCCTGAAGTGCCGCATGCAGGATCGCAAATCACGTCGTTAGCTT
>JAZQPH010000348.1:0-8450 GCA_045628385.1 Succinivibrionaceae bacterium | reverse complement strand
GCATTTGCGATTTTCGGCATCATGGCCGGCTGCCTCGGCATCGGCACCTACACGCAGATCAACGCAGTGGTCGACGCTGCAGCGCAGCTTAACTGCAATCGCATCGTGGCATCCGTCATCGTCACCGTGCTTGTCGGCGCGATAACCATCGGCGGTCTCAAATTCATCGCCAAAACCGCCAAGAGCGTCGTTCCCTTCATGGCCTGCGTATACGTAATCTGCTGCCTCTGCGTGATTTTCGGAAATATTTCCAAGGTTCCCGAGGCAATCATGTTCATCGTAAACAGCGCATTCACCACGACTTCCGCGGTCGGCGGCTTTGCGGGCGCAACCATGCTCATGGCAATTCAGAAAGGCGTGGCGCGCGGCATATTCTCCAACGAAGCCGGCCTCGGCTCCGCGCCGTTGGCGGCAGCATCTGCCAAAACCAATTCCTGCGTGGAGCAGGGCTTGGTAAACATGACCGGCACATTCCTCGACACCATGGTTATCTGCATGATGACGGGTCTTACGCTCGTCATGACCGGCGCTTGGTGCTCTGACCAGACCGGCGTGCAGATGACCACCTTGGCATTTACCGAGGCTCTCGGCGATCCCGTCGGCATTTACGTCGTCAACATCAGCCTCATCATGTTTGCCTTCACCACCATTCTCGGCTGGAACTTCTACGCCGAGCGCTGCGTCGTGTATCTCTTTGGCATCAAAGGCATCATGCCGTACAGAATAATCTACATAGCGATTGTCGCTTCGTACATTCTTCTCGTCCTGTACGTCGATATGGAAAACATCACGCAGAGAACGGCCGTCGAAACCGTCTGGACGGTTGCCGATATCGCTAACGGACTTATGGCGTTGCCTAACCTCATCGCGCTTTTCATGCTCCGCAAAGTAATCTGGCAGGAAACCAGAGATTATTTCGTGAAGAAAAAGAAGGAAAGAATGGAGAAAAAGGCCGAAGCGAAAGCTGCTTAATCTGCATTTGCATTGCCAAGATCATCGCTCTGCCGCGGCAGGGCTATTTTTTTTATCAATTTTGGGCGTTTTGTGTTCAAATCATGCGTGCATATGAAATAAAGCCTTGCATTCCCAAAAGTTCATGGTAATATATATACATATCGACGCGGGGTGGAGCAGTCTGGTAGCTCGTCGGGCTCATAACCCGAAGGTCGTTGGTTCAAATCCAGCCTCCGCAACCACATTCAAGCCACAGTGAATACTGTGGCTTTTTCTTTATCCGGTCTGATAGGAGCGAATCGGAGACACTATGTCGGACATATTCTTTACGGCGGATCCGCACTTTTTTCACGAAAACATCATCAACACGTGCAAAAGGCCATTTGCGAGCGTTGAAGAGATGAATGAATCGCTCATAAAGACGTATAACGAATGCGTGCGACCTGAAGACACTCTGTATATCCTAGGCGATTTTGCATTCAAATTTGAAAGCGTCAAGGACGTCAACGATGTTCTCTCGCGCATCCATTGCAAAAAAGTGCTTATCCGCGGCAACCACGACGGAAAATTTCTGCGAGATCCCGATTTCGACCATTCGCTGTTTTCATCGATAAAGGGATATTACGAGCTGCATCTCGGGAAGATTCAGGTAGTGCTGTTTCACTATCCGATAATCGAATGGAACAACATGTACAGAGGCAGTTACCATATCTATGGGCACGTGCACGATAAAGTGCTCAAAGCAATGCCCAAAAATTCTCTTTGCGTTTCGGTAGAGCAGACAGGATACAAGCCTGTCTCGCTCGAAGAGGCTTTGGCGAAGATGGGCGGAACTCTGAATCTTGAATAATTGATCCGATGCTCTTGTGATTCATTTCAGAACGTCAGTTCCGCAAAGGGCAGATCTCTGAAATGAATTTTTCGAGGTAAATTTAACCAATCGCCTTCAGTTCCTTTGGATTTGCAATCTGCGGTTTTCCTCTGTACTCTGTTATTGTCCCAGCGGCGCATACTCCATCGCCGGAAGAAACTTGAGGATAGCCGTATCCGTTGCCCGCGATGTAAATATGGAACATCTGCCGCGGAAACGAACCGCCGAAATTAATAAATGTTTTTCCATTTTTCTGAACAATTTCGGCTACTTTCCCGCAGACGGTCTTTTGCTCGTTGTAATGGTACTTGGCTTGTTCAATGGTTACGATATCGTCCGAAAACGCCGACGGCGGAACAAAAAAACAAAGGGCCGCCCAGTTTTCTTTAACATATAAATTTCTAAACTTGAATAATTTACAAAATTCCCGGGAGACTGAAAAAAGCTCTTCTTAAATTAAAAGAAGAGCTCGCGGGGCACACTTCGGCGCTCATGCATCAGCCGCACGCAAAATTGATTTGCGAAAACTAGCAGCCGCCCGTAATTAACGAAACGACAGGCGGGGTTATCGCGCCGGTTTTTTCGTCTTTTACGGCGGCATGATAATGCAACGAGCACTCTGAGGCCGTAAAGCCCTTCAGAACGATATACGCGTCGGTGCGCATTTTGGTGCCGGAGCTGTACGAGACATAGCAAATATCAACTCTGCTGTCCGAAGGATCGCATTTCTTTGTCTTCAACTCGCTGTCTTTTGTGATGTTAACGTTCTCGACGCTCTTGGAGAATCCGTATTTCGTGCTGTCGATGGAATCTCTGCTTATGACGTGAACGAGGCTGGAATTTCTGGTGGCGAAGCGGGTTATAGCGATGTAGCCATAGTTCAGAAATACGAGATGCGGTTCCTTCGATAGCTCTTTGTCATTCGGATCGACTTTCTTGATCCTGCCTCCGTCAAAATATACCGCGGATTCTGCAAAATTGTCGCCGGATTCCTTAAGGTCCATGCCTGTCATGCCGTGAACGGCGGCATAGGCATGCAGCATCTGGTTCGCGCTGGCGATTGAGCCCTTTAAGCCGTTGAGATAGGCAATTCTGGCATCTTTTTGCAGATCGACGAATTTCGGCGCTGCGGTTGCGGCCAAAATGCCGAGAATGACCATAACCACGATAAGCTCAATCAGGGTAAAACCTGACTCCGATCTGGGAAAACGCGCGGACATTTCCTCCGAACCGGCATTCTGAATATTATTTTTCATAATTTTCGTCCATGTGTTTTAAGCTGCCTTCGGCAATCCGCATGCTTCAAAGCGGAGCGAGGCAGTTTCCTGACAAGACATCAGGAACGCTGACGATACACCGTCGGCACAAACTGGCAGGAAGCGGCCGTCCGTGCCGCGCCGATGCCAAATTTCATATATGAAAATTATAGCATCCGCAAATAGCTCCCCCCGTTTTTATCCCAAAAACCGAGAGTTCATGCACATATTATGTCAGCGCATATGACAGTAACAGTGCCCGGATCGGGCGTTTACCGCATGCGCGCCCGCCGGCAAACAAAAAAAGCATCGGAGACTTCTTCGCGTTTCTTCCGGGAGGGTTAAGAGGATATGTTTTTGCATATTTTTTCGCGAAGTACCATAAGACACATGCGCCGCCGCGCAAAAGCATCCTTTTTATACGCAGGATGGCAAAAGGCGCAAGGGTCCGAACTCTAAAAACGAGGGACCTGATGATCGCAGCTTGAAAAAAAATAAAGCCGTCCCGCGGACGGCCTGTTAATAAAAATACCCCAACTTTTCTATTTCATGACGAAATTGGGCGCCAGAGAAAGCTTTGTTACTTTTGATTTTTCGAGAGGATATTTCAAAAGATCGGCATGCTCTGACAGCGCGGCGATTCTTGAGATCGCAAGAAGCTGCTTCGGCAGCACGGATTTGGCCGCATTGCTGTTTCTTATGCGCTCCCAGAGAATGTCGACAGGGCTTACGTTGTCTTCGACATGATGATCGGTTTCGTAATCCTCAGCTATTCCCGCAAGCTCCGCCGCCTTGGCGACCGCGTCGTCGAGAGTGCCGAGGCTGTCCGCAAGGCCGATGCCGACTGCCTGCGATCCCGTCCAGACTCTGCCTTGGGCAATCTCGTGCACTATCTGTTTATCCATTTTGCGGCCGGCCGCGACGATTGAAAGGAAGGTATCGTAGCTGTGGTCGATATCGCCCTGAATCAGCGCTACGGAAGCGTCCGACAGCGGCAGCAGGACGCCGTCGCCGGATTTTTCAGGATTGTTCGAGACTTTGTCGGCCGTAATGCCGATCATGGCAAGCGAATTGGTGAAGTTAGGCATGACGCCGAACACGCCGATGGAGCCCGTGAGCGTGGTCGGCTCGGCGACAATGTAGTCGGATTCGGCGGAAATCCAGTATCCTGCCGATGCCGTCATGTCGCCCATGGAAATTACAAGTTTTTTGCCTTTTTTGCGCATGTGCTGGATCGCTGCGCGGAGTTTGACGGCTTCGGCAAGAAGTCCTCCCGGGGTATCGAGTCTCAGCACCACCGCCTTGACGTCTTTGTCGTCGCCCGTTTCGCGAAGAATGTCCTTGTAGCGGTCATAGCTGATAAATTTTTCCGCGGAATCCGAACTGTCGAGAAATTCTCCCGTCATGTTGATGACGCGCACCACATTGGAAGACGATTTTTTCTCGTCGCCGTCGGCATCGTCGCCTTCGGAATCGACTACGGAGGCCATCATAACCGCATATTCGTTCGCGTCGACCAGCCTGAGCGGCTCGCCCGGCTCTTTTTTGTCGACGGAGTCGGGATAAAGAGACTTCAGATAATCAAAATAATCTTCCCGAGACGCCACCGTGTCGATAAATTTGAGCTTTTGGTTGGCCGCTGGCTCGTCGAAACTGTTTTCTCGCAGAACTTCGAGATACCTGCTTTCGGGAACGAGAATGTCCTCCTGCCTGAGCCCGCGGTTATGGGATATTTCGCCGGAATAGAAAGCCCATTGCGATTCGATTATGGACATCATGTTTTCCCGCGCCGCGTCGGACATGGCGTTCAGCATGTACGGCTCGACCGCCGATTTGTATTTGCCGCATTTAAATACACGCACGTCGGCGCCGACGCGATCGAGAAAATCTTTGAAATAGAGAGCGCCGCCCGCAATGCCGCGGATGTCGACGGATCCTGCCGGATTTACGGCAATATCGTCGGCATAGCTTGCAAGAAGATAATCCGAAAGATCGTAGCCGTCGGCGTATGCGTGGATTTTCTTTTGGGCGTCGCGTCTGAAAAGAAGCATGGCGTCGCCCAAAACTTTGGTGAGACCCGGGCTCAGCGAAGGAGCGTCCGACAAATCGAGAACGACGGCCTGAACGGTCGGATCTGCCGCCGCCGCGTCCAAAAGAGATTTGAGATCGTCAATGTACAGTTCGCCGGGGCCAAAGCCGAATTCGGAAATCAGCGAAAGCCGGGCTTTTTCTGACGTCATGCGGTGGTCGCTTATGGGAGCGTCGATATTGATGAGCATGATTTTCGGCAAAATGGCGAGTTTGGCGTATTTTGCCCTGGTTTCTTCGTTATCCGCCGAGATCAAACCGTACACGGCAAAAAACAAGAGCGACGCGCAGACGATGGCTGCCGCGATGACTGCCTTGCAGTAGAACCAGACGATGCGCCAAGCCAGTCCGGCAATTTTGGCCAGGAAAGAAAAAAATTTTCCCAATTTGCGTTCTCCTTGAAATTTCCCGCCTTAGGGGGAGTATCCGGGCTAATCCGATTTTTTTACGATCTTTTCGACTACCGACAGCGCATAGCCGTCGGCGAAGATTGTTTTGATAATGTCGCCTTTTGCAAGTTCATCCGCCGATCTAACGTCTTTGCCGGCTTTTGACGTGATGGTCTTGCCGAATTTGCCGCCGGATAGGGGATTTAAGGCGTTTACCCTGCTGACCGCTTCGTCGAGATTGCGGTAGCAAGACGCGACGGAGTCTTTCATCGACGATACCAGAAGACTGAATGCGGCCGCGACATCGGCGCGCCTTCCTGACGTGAGCCGCTCCTTCAGCGTTGCTAATCTTGCTTCGGCGGAAGAAGCGCCGAGGCGGCGCGACGCGAGAACCTGCGACATCGCGTGCGCAAGATTGGCGCGCGCAAGATCGACGGCGCGGACTTTTTCCCGAAGTTTCTCTGCGGGGCTCAGGCGCTCAAACTGCGAGGACGCGACATCCAGCCTGTGCGCCTGCGTCTGAACTTTTGCCGACATCGCTCTTACGAGTCTTTCGGATACGAGATCGAGAGCGCTCTGTTTCTCGTTCAGGGCGGCAATCGGGCTGTAGCGGTCAAGCATCGCGGCAAGAGAATCGGCGCATGAACGCAAATGCGCAATTTTTGCGCCGACTAGGGAAACAAGTTCCGATTCTTGTTTGCCGAGCTGACCCCGCAGCCATCCGTAATACCAGACGACCGCCGACGCCGCTTCTGTGGGGGTCGCGACGCGCACGTCGGCTGCTTCGTCGCAGAGGGTATGGTCGGTTTCGTGACCGACTGCCGAAATGACCGGGACGGGCGACGAAGCAACGGTTCTTACGAGCAATTCGTCGTTGAAGCAAAAAAGATCCTCGGCGCTGCCGCCGCCGCGGGCGACAACAATCACCTGATGGCGCGGATTGGCGTAGGCTTTTCTGAGCGCCTCGGAAACCGACCTTGGCGCATCTCTTCCCTGCACGAGGCTGGGGTAGAGCGTGATAAGGGGAACTGTCGTCACCTTGCCGACGTTTCGGACAAAATCGCTGAAGACCGCACCCGACTTGGACGTCACTACGGCAATGTCGGTAGGAAACGGCGGAATTTCTCTTTCATTGGCGAACACGCCCTCGCGGGCGAGCTGTTTTTCGAGCATGCGCATCTGCTCGATGAGCTGCCCTTCGCCGTCAAGCTGCATCCAGGAAACTATGAGCTGGGTGTCTCCGCGCGCTCCATAATAGCTTAGCTTGGCGCCGACGACGACGCGCATGCCGTTTCGCGGCGTGAAAGAAACGCGCGAATTGGCGTATTTATAGATGACGCAGTGGGCAGCCGAAGTTTCGTCCTTAAGGGTAAAGTACCAATGCCCGGAAACGTAGCATTTAAAATCGCTGATTTCCCCGATGACGAGGAGATTCGCGAAGGAACCTTCGAGATAATTTTTGAGCATCGCCGAAAGCTCGGCGACGGTAATCGGCTGCTGCCGCTCGGTAAGTGCTGCCTGCATAAAAAACTCCCGCCGGAAGCGGGAGTCCCCGGATGCTTATTCGGCGTCCATGAAAAGACCAACTTTGAGATCTTTTGCATGGTAGATTTCGACGCCGTCGACCAAAACGGTTCCGTCAGCTATGCCCATGATGAGCTTTCTTTCGATGACGCGCTTAAAATCGATGCGGTAGGTGACGGTCTTGGCGGTCGGCTTGACCTGGCCCGTGAATTTGACTTCGCCAACGCCGAGCGCGCGGCCCTTGCCTTTGCCGCCCCTCCAGCCGAGGAAAAATCCGACGAGCTGCCACATGGCGTCAAGACCAAGGCATCCCGGCATGACGGGATCGCCCGGGAAATGGCATTTGAAGAACCAAAGATCGGGATTGATATCGAGCTCCGCGACGACCACGCCCTTGCCGTTTGCGCCGCCGTCGCTGTCGATTTCGGTTATGCGGTCGATCATCAGCATATTGGGGGCGGGCAGCTGGCAATTGCCAGGGCCGAACAGATCGCCCTTTGAGCATGCAATGAGCTGATCGTAATCAAAAGAATGTACTCCGCGCTCGCAGAGCGACTTCGGTGCTTCGGTATTTTCCAATTTGATTTCCTTATAGTTATCCGAACAGTCTCGCCCACAGCGAGGTGCCCGTTTTTCCGTTCATGCGTTCGATGCGTTCCTGAATCTTTTCAAAAAGCGTCCCTTCTTCGTCAATCGACCCCGCTTTGATTCCCGTAAGAAGTTCGATGGTTTCTTCGAGCGTGTCGACGGTATGGATGCTGAACGTTCCGTTCTTTATCGCATCCATGACTTCGTCCGAAAGGATGAGGTGCTTGACGTTGGAGGAAGGAATGATCACGCCCTGCTTGCCGGTAAGCCCCTGGATTTTGCAGACGCGGTAGAAGCCTTCGATCTTTTCGTTGAGACCGCCCACGGGCTGCACGTGGCCGAACTGATCCAAAGCGCCCGTCACGGCGAGGCTTTGGTTGATCGGGGCCTCCGAGAGAGCCGAAAGCACGGCGCAAAGCCCCGAAAGGGAAGCGCTGTCGCCGTCTATTTCGCTGTACGACTGCTCAAAAACCAGGTTGACGCAGAACGGCAGCGGCTCGTACTGGGCAAAATGGTTGGTGAGATAGCCATTGATGATCATCATGGCTTTTTGGTGAATCTGGCCCGCGAGGTTGGCTTTATGCTCGACGTCGGAAATGTCGCCGTCGCCGTCGCTGCCCGCATGGACGGTCGCGGTGATGCGAAGCGGCTCGCCGTACCCAAACGTCGTGCCCGAAGAGCTTACGACGCTCATGCCGTTAATCTGGCCGACGGCTTCGCCCGAAGTCTCGATGAGTATCTGCTTGTCTTTGTAAAGCTTCGACGACTCTTCGACGATAT
>JAZQPH010000347.1:0-2750 GCA_045628385.1 Succinivibrionaceae bacterium | reverse complement strand
TTCGGTAATTTCTTTAGGATCATCCTCCTGCTTATTTTGACCGAAGACATCATTCTTTTCGTCAAGCTCTTAGGAAAAAGTCACATCCTGAACAAATTTGGCATCATTTTCAGTAGCTTGCGCCTGTTCTGCCGAGCCGTTTTGAATAACCTGACCCACTCCAGAAATACCGCGCTGTTCGGTATTTGAAAACGAATTAACAGGCGACATAACATTTACATTTACGCTTGTCATGGCAACCTCCACCCCTAATATCTATAATCTGATTAACCAAGAAGATTCATCACAATTGAGCCTTTTTGGTTAGCCTGACTCAAAATACTTGTTGAAACCTGCTGCAGGATATTCTGCTGCGCCATCTTCGCCGTTTCAGAGGCATAGTCGACATCTTGTATTCTCGACTTGGCATCCGAGACATTTTCTATCACATTCTCTTGATTAGAAATTGTCGATTCGAGTCTGTTCTGCACAGCGCCCAACGTGCCGCGATAAGAATCGACTGCGGCCAACATATCATCCAACTTTCCGATCGACTCCTGCGCACCGGCAAAAGAAGATAGACTCAGTTTTGTAACGCTCTGGCCTGCATAATTAACCATTGTCGTAAGGGCTTGCATGTCCAGAGAAATTGTCTGGTTTGCGCCAGCACCAACTTGAAAATGTGTCGTTTTACTCTCTATTTCGCCAGTGAATAACTTTATCGAGCTTCCGAAAGTTGTATCCGTGCCGATTCTGTTCAATTCTTGGGTAAGCTGCGCAGCCTCTTCCTGAAGAGCTTTCCGTTCATCATCGCTGTTGGTTCCGTTTGATGATTGGATGGCTAGCACTCTCAGCCTCTGAAGCATATTGGTTACTTCGTCAAGCGCGCCTTCTACCGTCTGGCACATAGAAATGCCGTCATTGGCATTTCTGTTTCCTTGCGTGAGTCCCTGAATCTGCGACGTCATTCTGTCAGCGATCTGCAAACCCGCTGCGTCATCCATTGCCGAATTAATTCGCTTTCCTGACGCCAATTTTTTATAGGAACCGTCAAGCGTCTTCGTCGATTTCGACAAATTTCTTTGTGCATTAATCGAACTTGTATTGGTGTTTAGATAAAAAGCCATCGAACGTCTCTCATCACAGATTCGGTTCTGAACCTTGCCAGAACGTATCTACCCTCAGCAAGGTTATCGGAAGAGGCTGGAACATCTTTAGAAAAATTAATAAAAAAAATGCCGACCATTTTTGGTCGGCGTTTCAATGAGTTATGCCAGTTTTGAATTAACCCAGAAGGTTGAGAGCAATCTGCGTTTTCTGGTTTGCCTGGCTGAGAATGGTCGTCGAAGCTTGCTGCAGAATGCTCTGCTGAGACATCTTGGCAGTTTCTGCGGCGTAATCAACATCACGAATTCTTGATCTCGCGTCAGATACGTTCTCGATAACATTCTCCTGATTCGAAATCGTTGATTCGAGTCTGTTCTGAACCGCTCCAAGTTTAGCTCTGTAGGAATCGATATTTTTAATGCTTGCGTCAAGTTTTGCTATTGCTTCTTGAGAAGAATCGGCAGTTTGCAAAGACAACCCTGCTATATCTTTAGTCATTGTTGTAATAGCCTGCGTGTCAAGCGTGATTATCTCGTTGGCATTGGAGCCGACCTGAAAATTCGTCTTCTGGCCGTCATATTTATTACCAAGAATCTTTAGAGTGCCACCAAAACTTGTATCTTTGCCGATACGCTCAATTTCTGTGGTTAATTGAGTGACTTCTTCCTGAATTGCAGTGCGTTCAGCCGTACTGTTTGTGCCGTTAGCCGACTGAATTGCCAAAGTGCGCATGCGCTGGAGCATATTGGTAACTTCTTCCATCGCACCTTCCATTGTCTGGCACATGGAAATACCGTCATTTGCATTGCGATTGCCTTGAGTAAGGCCGTTTATCTGAGAGGTCATTCTGTCGGAAATCTGCAGGCCTGCAGCATCATCTTTTGCAGAATTGATACGAAGACCAGAAGCCAATCTCTGATAGGAAGTATCAAGAGACTTAGTCGATTTTGACAGCTGACGCTGGGAATTGATCGAACTTACATTCGTACTAACATACAAAGACATAACCGTTCTCCATATTGCTTGCCCTTCGCGATGCGAGGTCTTTTATATTTATTTGTTGCGGCTTTCGCCAATCAACGGCACCTTGCCGCCGGCTCCAGTCAAAATAGTTCGGAGCCTTTGTCGAAATAACTAGCAATGGTCGTGCCAATATTTTGGTTAATAAATATCTTATTGAAAATAAGCATATTTATTTGGAACAATTACTAACTTTCAAATTTTTGACTCGAAAAAAGAAAAGAGCGGCAAATCATTGCCGCTCTTTTGTTGTTATGAGTTTTGTTGTTATGAGTAGGATCAGGTCGTTTTATGCCCCATACCCCAAACTCCCGGTACGCTAGTTACCGGGCTTATTGATCTATATCACATTTCTTTAAAATATTTTATAAATCCCTTTTATTTTCAACAACTTCTCTGGAAATAATTTTCTTTTTGTTGTATCATAGTCCATATTTTTATTGTAGAGACTATCCGCATGACCGAGCAGAATCCGATGCGCTGGAATTTCACGACCCAGACCGACGCGCAGGGCAGAACTTACGTCATCTCCTATTACAACAAATGGAATCCCGAAAAGAAGCAGTCGCGCCTCGCCGGGAAAGTTCATGTCGGCAGGCTCAATGCCGACACCGGCGAGGGCACCTGGCCGCAGAAATATTTGG
>JAZQPH010000346.1:0-4696 GCA_045628385.1 Succinivibrionaceae bacterium | reverse complement strand
CGTTCGCGCGGGCCTTCGCGTGGTCGGAACTCCGTCAAGGCTCAAGATGAAACTTTTTTCCGAACCCGAACTATCAGATGAAGAAAAACTGTCATACATCATGAACGGCACCGGAATGAGCGAATCTAGCGGCAGCCAGGCATCGGCGATGGCGATGGTTCTTAATGCGGGCGTGGGAACAGCGGGCGGACAAATGCAAGGATTTGCCGAATCCGTGGGTCTTAAAGATTTCAGCATGGAATCGACGGGCAGCGAGCAAGACACCCAGGTCGCCATGTCCGCTCACATCACGGACAAACTAAAAATTTCATTCGGCTACGGCATATTTACGGCAGTTTCCGAAGTTAAGCTACGCTATGAGCTCCTGAATCAGCTGTTCATACAGTTTGCTACATCCACGGGAAATGCCATAGACTTATTCTATAACTTCAGTTTCTGACACAGAAACGGTCAAAATGTTATAATCGCAAGAAGGTTTTTTAGGAATTATCAATGAGATCGGCACACAATCCAATGCGCGTTTTGAAGACTGCCGCAGCCGTATGCGCCTGCATGTCCCTGAGCTCTTGCTCTTTCTATCTGACGGATCTTCTTCATGATTCTCCGAAGACGGCAAACCAAGGTTTCTACTACATGAATGAACCTGCCGATCAGAATCCTTTCAATTCCAAGGCTGATTATAACTTTGCCTACAACAGCAAGTACGACATCAAGGACGAGACCAAGAATCCCGACAACTCAGTTACGGGAAAGGCTCTCGACATTTCTGCTCCTATTCAGATCATAGAGGCGATACCAGGTGCCGTCAGCAGATATGAAGACAATAATGTTCTTGTCAGCATAAACACGGCTAATTTCAACGGCACCGATGCCGAAAATTATCTTTGGGAACAATTTGTCCACTTTCTGAATTCCCGAGGCATCGGCATCGAAGGCACCGACGCGCTAAGCCACACGGTTAAGACGGATTGGTTCACGGTCGATCGCAGCTTCCGCAAAGTTACGGCCGAAATGATTGCCGAAAACGACAACCTCATCGAATACAAACTCAAATACGACGTTTCGTTCAATAACTATCCTGAGCGTCAGCTCCTTGTCATGAAGATGTCGCTGACGAATGTCAAAGCTTATCACGAGGACAGACGAATTTTCCTCGATGCCGATGAATTCCTGTTTAACAGATTTACCGGCATGTTCGCCAATGAATTCCTGTCAACTCTGCATACGGAAAGCGGCGCCAGCGCAGAAGATACCGATTTTGTCACTGGTTACAGCGGAGTCCGTCTCGGAAAAGACAAGAACGGCCAGTATGCATGGATCGTTGACTCAAGCTACGATCACGTTTGGAAAACAATGGTGCGCATGCTCCCTGAATACGGTTTCGAAATCATTCTTCAGGAAAAGCTCCGCGGCATCATCGACACCGATTACGAAGAGCCGGACGAGGAAATGTTTGAAAACGAACACATCGACAATTTCGTCATCGAGGATGACAAATACAGATTCCAGGTCGGCGTTGAAGGCAAGACCACGGTTATTACAATATTTGCCAATAACAAGAGACCGCTGCATAACGAAATGTTCCTCAAGATGTATCCTGGATTTGCCAAGGCGTTAGAAAAGGAACTAAACAAGTAGCGAGCGGATTTCTGAATTGCGATTGCGCATGGAGATATGAAATGGAAAGAATGGCTGAACTCTACAGGGGAAAAGCAAAAACTGTCTATACGACGGACGATCCCGAGATGCTCATCATTCACTTCCGTAACGACACCACCGCTTTTGACGGCCTTAAGATTGAACAGCTGGAAGATAAAGGGCGAATCAACAATCTCTTCAATTTCTTTATCATGAAAAAACTAGAAGAGCAGGGCGTTCCTACCCAGATTATTTCGCTCGTCAGCGACAACGAATTGCTGGTCAAGAAATTGCAGATGATTCCGCTTGAATGCGTCGTCCGCAATGTTTCAACGGGTTCCGTGGTAAAGCGTTTCGGCGTGTCCGAAGGAATCGAACTTAACCCGCCGACCTTTGAATTTTTTTTAAAGAGCGATACGCTCCATGATCCTCTGGTCAACGATTCTCTGATTTTGTCATTTGGTTGGGCGACGCAGGAGCAGATTGATCTCATGCGCAAATATTCGTTGCAGGTAAATGATATCCTCAAAAAACTTTTTGCGGATGCAGGTCTCCTGCTCGTCGATTACAAGCTCGAATTCGGCATGACCTCGGATGGCAAACTCACGCTCGGCGATGAATTTTCGCCTGACGGATGCAGACTTTGGGACATCAAGACGAGAAAGAAGCTCGATAAAGACAGATTCCGCCAGGGTCTCGGCGGCGTCATCGAGGCATACAAAGAAGTTGCTTCGAGAATCGGCTGCGAGCTGTAAACAATGCTTTAGAATTTTCTTGAAAAATCCGCTGCTGCGGATTTTTTTATTTTGAAAATTCTTTATCGCGGCAATAGATATCAGGATCGGGACTTACTGCATTCGAAGACGCAGATAAAGAAAATTTTCGAATAAAGCAGATACTTCTGATTGCCGTCTAATCAAACCGCTGCAGCCTTGCTTGGTTTTATCGTCCCGCATGCGCGCGATATGGCTTATTTCAAGCAGATTCAAAATAATTTTTGCGCCGTTTTGTTATTATCCTCATGTTCGTATCGGCCTGACGATTGTGATCGTTCACGGAGACTATATATGCCTAATTACTTCAGCATCATTATCGATTTCGACCCATCCTTGAATAATCAAACCTTGGTCAGCGATTTTTATGATCGTTTTGCCGAATGCGGCGCAAGTTTTATCGGCGGATATTTCAAAAGCGAAGGATATTCCTTCGAAAAGGTGCTTGAGGCAAACCGTGAATATTTGGCGGGGCGGAGCAAAGATCCGCATAACGGCGGTTTCTATCAGATAATGTTCAGATTTGGCGATTTTTCCGAATTTCGCGGATATTGGCACAAGTCGGAAGACGATCTGAAATTCTGGTTAATCGTTCCTCAAGACGAATTTTACGCAAAATCAAAAGATGGAACAAAAGAACTTCCCGAACGCATGGATCTTGTGAAGAATCTATGTCTTCGATTATGGGAATTGCCTGCGGTCATATGCATTCAAACATCCTGGGAATCTTCAGGTCTGGCGCCGAAGTTCAACGACATCAGTGCCGACTGCCCGCCGTTTACGGAAATTTTTTCTATCATTCGCGATGACAAATACTCGGATGGTTGGCTCTTTGAAAGCAAACCTATAGAAAAAAACGGCATCCTTCTTACATGCGAAGACAATTGGCTGACGAAGTTCAAGCCGAAATTCGAATATGGCACCGATATTTCCGCCTACCTTGAAAGGGCCATCGAGGAGCTGAAAACTGCATACCACTATCATTGGGCGGACGTATCATATTTTGAACCTGCTTACAGGTACGCGATAGAAGAAATAAAGGGCGAGTTCCATTATGTGCGATATGAAAAATATGCGGGCAGCGAACTGAAAAAAACTGTTTTGGATGCCGAGCCCAAGTCGTCAATATACAAAAAAATCAAAAACGGCAGGGAATTCATAAAGAGAATTGTCGCTGACAATTCTGATTAT
This sequence comes from Succinivibrionaceae bacterium, assembly GCA_045628385.1. Taxonomy (GTDB): domain Bacteria; phylum Pseudomonadota; class Gammaproteobacteria; order Enterobacterales; family Succinivibrionaceae; genus JAZQPH01. The sequence goes on along the minus strand of JAZQPH010000346.1, from coordinate 1,094 downwards.
GTTCTTGTCTCCAATAAGAAAGTGGCAACTTATAAGGTATCTTTCAAGCCAGGGACGGAGTGTCAGGACATGACGCTCGAAAGATATGAATTCAATAGGCGCGAATCTGGAGATTTCTCACTGTTAGTACAAAGCGGCGATCGCTGGTCCGGCGGATCGCGGGATTACTTTATACCGCCTGAATTCTTCAAGGGAACCTATGATGAGTTTTTGGATAAATATTTGACTCTCTTTCCTGGCGATAAATTTGGTCTTTATAAAGAAGAGCTCATTAACGACACAGGGCTCAGGTCGTTCTTAGGGTTTTAAACTTATCGTTGCATGAAGATAGTTGGTACAAACGCGACAAACAAAACTCCGAAGAAAAACGAATGAATCGTTTTCTTCGGAGATTATGATTAACATCGGAATATTTTTGCCCAAAAGAGAGGCTTTTCAAGGAACCTTACTCAGGTTCTATATTTGCTTGCGCTGCATCTTTGGCTATATCCGATAATCCGTTATTTTGAATACATCTTCAAAATATGGAGCTACGTTGTAATGAAAGTAAGACCAACGTTCCATGCGATATCTTATGTCCTGAAATAGCAGCATGTTCAATAACTCAGGCAGCTCTTCGTCGGAATTTCTCGAGTAATGGGCTTTCAGCCTTTTTGATTTGTCCTTCAGGGAAACGCAGTATTCAAATTCAAAGCTTTCAGCGCCTATCCTGTGAGCATACATGGATACGATAACGAAGAAGTATTCTAAATTTGTATATTCTTTAAAAAATGGATCTTCTGCCAGCCAATATGGCCTGATATATTCATCTTCGAAAAAGTCGCTGTAATCGAACCTTGCATCATACTTGGCAGAAGGGACAATGCCATTTTTATTATCAGGGTTGCCCGACAAGAGGATGTTAAACTTTTCAAGCTTAATCTCGCGCTGTTTGACTTCTTTGAGAAAAAATTTTTTTGCAAATTCAGCGCATGGCAATTTATCGGGATCCGGATTTTGATCGGATGATTTTTTATTGATTCGGCCTAGTTTGTAGGATGCGGAAAACTTGATATCTTTGCCGTCAACTTGGTTTGCATCGATATCGGTGATTT
>JAZQPH010000345.1:0-4702 GCA_045628385.1 Succinivibrionaceae bacterium | reverse complement strand
AGAACAAGCCGCGCCCGATTAATCGAGCGCGGCTATTTTTGTGCTTTTCTGGCGGCTTGGCGGCAGAATTCGAAGACGCATAAGGCCATATTTTCGAATTCAAAACCTAAATGGCTCGGTGTTGGCACGCGATTATTCATTAGGCATGAGCTGCACGGTCGGCGCTATCATTTTTCTCATGAATCGCTGCTGCCCGATACTGGCGAGTTTTGGAGATCAGAACTTTTTAGCCGACTATGTCCGCCAAGATAAAATTTGCAGAAAACTGTCTATGCACAGAGCAAATGCAAGAGCAAGACCCGAAACTTTCTTGCTCAGCCGCGCACAAAAAACTAAGTCACAAACCAGAGAAGAGATTGTGAACACATGTGTTCGCAATCTCTTCCGGCGCATTATGATGCGGAAATCGGTGAGCCATTGACAATGCATTTAAACCGCACGGCGCAAAAGGCAGATATCCTGATCATTTAACCTTGCCGCATTTTAAAATACGCTGGGCATTGCCGATGGCAATCGGCAATTTACCTTTGTCTTAAAGGCAAAATCTCTTCGATAAGAAATTTTTCTGCCTCGGCTCGGACTTGTTTTCTGTAGGCAAATTTTGCGCAGGTTCCGCCCTTTTCAAGATATGCATCATAGTAAATAAATTTATCCCAGTCGGATACGTTCAGGCCATTTTGCTTAGAGAATACCGACGAATGGTACTTCATATCCGTTTTTTCAACGCACCATTCATCGCAGAAAGCTTCTATCTTCTCGTTGATGATTTCGTTGACTTTGTCCTGAATGACAAAAATGACCTGTTTGCCTTTGAACGTCGCGGGATTTTTTTTCAGCTCTTCCCAAATGCCGCGAAGTACCGTGCCAAACTTAGGATTGGTCGCTTCCATGCCGCCGATGTATTTTTCAATCGACGGATCGTTTATCTTCGCATACGTATCGGCATCCGTATCAGCTGACGGAACATATTTCTGAATCAACGCCATCAGGTAGTTGTAATCGATCTGTGACTGAGATACGGACTCAAGTTCGTAATGAACGTCGATTTCTATTTTCTCAGGATGCTCGATTATCCGTCTTGATTTAATTTCATCGACGGCATTGTGATATTTGCCCGTATAGCCGTCGATTTCTTCCTTGGTGATGCTGATGCCCGTAACCTCTAGTATCGCGCCCATTTCTCCAAGATCCGAGGCATCGGCATCATCCAGGATGCCCGACTGTGCATTCTTATCTAGGAAATCGCGCTCTGCATCGGCCCATTGTTCATAAGTTTTAATGGCAGCCAGAGCCTTGTCAAACTGCTGATACAATTTGGCAAAACGCTGCAATTCTTCAGTCGTGGTGTTCGACAGAATTTCCAAGTCTTTTGGATCCGACCTGAATGCTTTTAATTCGCCGAGAGCGGTTATGAGCCTTTCTTTGCACTCTTCGTAAGAAGGAGCTTTGACATACGCCGATCCGCCGTTTGAGTATAAGTTCAGCGCGTCATCGTATGCCTTCTTGAACATCGCCGGGGTCTGAAAAGTGACGATCTGCCCGCTATGCTTTTCTTTGGTAAAAAGCCTGTTGGTTCTTGAAAAAGCCTGAATGATGCCTTGCAAACTCATCGGCTGGCGGTCGATGAAAAGAGCAGAAAGACACGGCGCGTCAAAGCCCGTCAGAAGCCTGTCGACGACAATGACCAAATCAAGCTGTTCCTCGCGTACTTTGAATCTGCCGAGCTTTCTTGCCAGTCTGTCGTTCAGCTCGGAGTTGTAGCCTGCGATATTCTCGAGCGTCCACTTGGTTTTGAACATCTTGTTGAATCGTCGAGGCTTTCTTTCATCAGGTTCTGATTCACTTGCGACGACTCATCATTCTCCGATATGGAGTATGTAATGGCTATCTTAGGAAAATCAGGACAGTGTCTTAAAATTCTGCTCTCGACGCCGCCTTTGGCGATGAAATCCTTGAACTCTTTATAGTATTTCTGGGCATCTGAGATGCTCGAGCAGGTCAGGATGGCTTCAAACGCTTCGCCTCTCGGCGCTTTGAGTCTGAATCTGTCTCTTGATTTGTTGCAGATATAATCGATTACTTTTTTTCTGTGCTCAGGCGAGTCATAAAGATTTTTGCCCGTCTTTTGCCTGTAGGCGGAAAGAACTTTTTGCTCTAGAACGTCGCGCTCGGCAGATTCGATAAAACTATCGCCCAACCCGAGCTGTTCCGCCAGATCTACAAGTTCCTGTAGCGAAAATCCCGCGCCTTCCACCTGAAAATTCAACACAGTTCCGTCGTGCAATGCTTCTTTTATGGTGTACTGATGCAGGAGCTTGCCGTACTGCGCTTCCGTCGTGCGCGCATTTTGCCCGCACTCCCCTTTTTTGTTCTCGGCAAAAATCGGCGTACCCGTAAATCCGTACCATAAGGATTTTTTGGTCGGAGTATCGAAGAACTTGCAGATTTCGTCCTTCATGCCGGCGCTCACCGCCCTATGGCATTCATCGACGACAAACGCAAACTGCTTTTCTTTGATTTTTTTTGCGACTTTGTAATAGCGGGCGGACTCGTCGCCATTTTCCAAAGCCTGCCTGCATTTATCAAGCAGGCAGTCAAGCTTCTGGCGCGTCGCGACGATGACGATTCTGTCCTTGCTCTTTAAAGCATTTTCAAGTGCCTGGGTGTTTTCGGTCTTTGCGATGTCATCGCCCGATGCACCGGCATAGGACTGAAAATTTATAGTCGTCTGCTGATCCAAATCTTTTCTGTCGATGAGGAAGATAGATTTGTCGATGGACGGGATATCAAGAAGATTGCGCGTTACGTTGAACGAAGTGATGGTCTTGCCGGAACCCGTGGTGTGCCAGACATAGCCCGAACGAAAATCGGGATTCGGATTTTGCGATGCGGCTTTCACCGCTTCGATTGCATGAATCTGATAAGGCCTCAGCAAGATGAGCGATTTGCTGTTGCTGTCCAAAATGCTGTATCTTCCGACCATCAAATGAGCCTGCGGGATATTTAAAGCCTGCTTGGCAAAACCCAAATAGTCATCTACGCGGTTATTCCCGAGTTTGATACTTAATTTTTAAAAATGCCTTATTTTCAATAATTTATGATGTTTTAGGCTGTTGTGTACAACGAACTCAGAATTTTGGCTTGATATCCGATCATTGTTTCCTTTCTCACATATCGTTTATCGAAAGTAATTCCGAATAAATTATCGAGATCATCCATTACTTCATCTCTTTTGTTTATCTGATAAATCCCTTTGCTTATATTCGTTGCCATTGCGGAATTGATTCCGTCAATAATGGCTTTATCCGAATATTTCCGGTCCAGTCTTATTTCAAGCATTCTCAGCATGGTCAGCGTGATAAAGCATGTAAGGAAGTGGGCATTGATGTGTTCGCGGGTTCTGACATATACGGGCCTGCCTTTCAGATCCGTTTTGGTGATTCTGAAAGACTGCTCTATTCGCCATAATCCGCGATATTTCCTGATAATGTCGGCAATGCCGAGATACGTTTCCGAAGTGACAATCAAATAATAGCCGTCAAGCGATTCGTCTTTTTCTATTTTTTTCTTATTGAGAGACGTTTTTACGATGACGTTTTTATTTTCTTCTCCCGTTGATTTGTCGACGGCCGTTTCGTCGATATATTTCTTCATTCCTTTATGGCAGGATTGTCTGAATTTTGCGGCATCTTCGGCCATTGCGGCGATATCGGACAATAACGCGTCGCGGGAAGATTTTTCTTTTATCTGATATTTGAGAGACCAGATGCATACGACTTTCTGTTCATGTGCGTGAACGGTTCCGTCGGGATATCTGATATTGATTTTTCTTATGAATTCTTTGTATTTGAAATCTTCTGATTTATTCGAATGCCAGCCGCTTTCGTCCAGCACTTCGTCGGTCAGCGATTTGGACGCGCCGCGTATTTTCCGGCTTACGATGTACCCGTTGCCGTTTGACAGTATGTACCCGAGGTTTGCCCCGCTGTTGAGGCCTTTGTCGGCCGTTATGATGACTTTGCCGGCCTTGTATGTATTTCTGATTTTTTCAAACGAAGGCATCAGCGTCGTGCAATCGGGCTTATTTCCTTCATACAGATAATAATCGACCGGCAATCCCTGATTGTCGATGAAAAGACCCATCTGGATTATCGGCTGCGGCCTGTGTTCTTTCGAACATCCTTTTTTTCTGAAATCGTCTTCGTCGTTTATTTCGAAAAAATAATTGGTGACGTCGTAATAAAGGATATCCGTCTTTCTGTCATATTTTTTGCACAGAGAATCATGCATCCTTTCGACGATGGTTTGCTTGTTATTCGAAAGCGAGGTCAATGCTTTATACAGATGCTCGAGTTTTATATTGAAATCTTCGAAGAAATATTCATATCCGTTCTCGAAACAGCTCTTTTTGGACGACGGCTTCAATGCTCTCATGAAACACATCAATCTGAGACAATCCATCATGCTGTATTCTTCTTTCGTTCCCGACTGTATTTCGGCGCATAAAACGTCGAGCCCCAATTCTTTAAACATTCTGTCAAAATAGAAATATCCGTAATTGCGCAAAGAATTGGTTTCGGAAATCTTTTCCGCAAGATTTACGGTCAGCTTTATGAATGCTTCTATCGAATTCTGTACGTCTTTGTATTTCTGATTTTTTCAAACGAAGGCATCAGCGTCGTGCAATCGGGCTTATTTCCTT
>JAZQPH010000344.1:0-4325 GCA_045628385.1 Succinivibrionaceae bacterium | reverse complement strand
GTCATTTTTACATACAGGAACACCGCGACGACGACGGCAATAACCAGCGCCCCGATGACAAGTTTGAACACCAAACCAAGATGTGAACCGCCCTGCGAGCCTTTTTTGCCCGCCGATGAATTTTTTGCCGAGGATGAGCCGCCTGCGGGCCTTCTTCTCCTTGGCGGCTGAGATGTCGATCCTGCGTTGTCACGGACCATATTGCGTTATTTATCCCCTAATCTCTTAATCCGCGCACACGGAGCAAATGCACGTCGCATGCGCTTTTATGGCAAAAGCTCTTATCAACTTTTGCCGCATTCCTATTTAGCTGGCCGCCGCACTTTAAGCGGCTGCCGAATTTCTTGTCATCCGCATTAGTTCGAGTTTGCTAATGCCGTAATCCAGGCCATTGCCTGAAAAGTGCAGCCGCGTTCCCCGGCTGCCGAATTCTCTCTCAAGCATGCATACGCATAAAGCCAGGCTATTTACCAGCTGAATACAGACGCATTTCTTGCTGGCTACATTCTCTCGAGAGTATTTATGCCGAGCAAAGACAGACCGAGCTTCAGAGCTTTGGCAGTCGCAAAACACAAGGTCAGTCTGCTTGCCCTGTCCGCGGCATCTACCCCGTCTTTATTAATCGGGCACGCCTCGTAGAACGACATGAAGAGTCCAGCAAGCTCGTAAAGCCAAGAACACAGGATATGCGGCGAAGCCTTGGCCGATACCTGAGAAACCGTCTCGGCAAAAGAAATAAGCTTGAGCGCGAGTTTTTCTTCCTGCGGCGCCGTTATGCGCGCTTTACCGCACATCGCGGACCACTCGGCATCACAGGCGGCTCCCGCCTTTCTGAAAACGGAAGCGATGCGCGTATACGCATACTGCAGATAAGGAGCGGTATTGCCGTCAAAAGAAAGCATGCTGTCCCAGTCGAACACGTAATCGGTGACGCGGTTTTTGGAGAGGTCGGCATATTTGACGGCGCCCATGGCGATTTCATGGATCGCCTTGGCTCTTTCTTCGCCCGTCAGATCCAAAGAACGGGATTCCATCAAGGCGCCGACTCGCGATTCGGCCTCGTCCAGAAGATCGCTTAATTTCACGGTGCCGCCCGAACGCGTCTTGAACGGCTTGCCGTCTTTTCCGAGCATCATGCCGAACGAGCAATGCTCAAGCGAAACGTCCTCGGGCACATATCCTGCTTTTCTTGCAATGGCCCAAGCCTGCATGAGGTGATCGTGCTGCCTTGAATCGATGAAATAAAGGACTCTCTTGGCGCCCAAATTCTCGACGCGATATTTTGCGCAGGCAATGTCGGTCGTCGCATACAGATATCCGCCGCCCGTCTTTCTCACGATGACGCCCATCGGGTCGCCGTCTTTATTTTTGAATTCGTCAAGATAAACGACGAGCGCGCCCTGATCTTCCTTCGCGAGCCCTTTTTCTTCGAGCTCTTTGGCGATGACGGGAAGCATGTCGTTGTACAGGCTCTCGCCCATGACGTCGTTAGGCGTCAGGCTCACGTTCAGCCTGTCGTAGATGCGCTGGTTGAGCGCCATCGTCATGTCGACGAGCTTTCGCCACATCTGGCGGCAGTATTCGTCTCCTCCCTGGAGCTTCACGACGTAACCGCGGGCTTTTTCGGCAAAAGCTTCGTCCTCGTCATAAAGAACTTTGGCGCTTCTGTAAAAAGCTTCGAGGTCTCGAACTTCGAGGTTGCCGGCGTTTTGCTGTTCCATGCGCTCAAGATAGGCAATCAGCATGCCGAACTGCGTGCCCCAGTCTCCGACGTGATTGGCTCTGATGACGCGATTTCCGAGAAATTCAAGAACTCGGACGCAGGCATCGCCGATTACGGTCGAACGGATGTGATGAACGGCCATTTCTTTTGCGACGTTCGGGGAGGAGTAGTCGACGACGACCGTCGGGCCGTTTTCAAAAACCGGCACGCCAAGACGAGGATCGGCGGCGATTTTGTCAATCTGCGCCGAAAGGGCGTCGCCGGCAAGATAAAAGTTCAAAAAGCCCGGGCCCGCGATTTCGATTTTGCTAACGGAAGCGTCTGATGGGATTTTCGACAAAATGAGTTCTGCGGCATCGCGCGGCTTCATTGCGAGCTTTTTGCAAATCATCATGGCGAGGTTGGTCGCAAAATCGCCGTGGGATTTGTCTTTGGTCGCATCTACCGTGATTCTCAAAGATTCTTCTTTGTCCAATTTGCCTTCTGCTTTGAGCGAGGCGACTGCGGTTTCCAAAAGTCCCGCGATGAGCTGTTTCATGTTTATTCCGGGGTATGTGTCAAAAGGGGCTGCTTGCGGCATGTGTGAACTGCATATTCCGAGGAAACGAAGCATCCTGATAAATGAAATTTCAAGGACTTAATACAGAGCTCGTATTTCATGCTTCGCAGGCATTCATGAAACTCTGCAAGCCTATGGACTTCGCATTTAGAGCCTGCGATGGCGCCGTTTCCTCGAAAAACGGGTCTTAAACAATCACATTTTCCGCAAATTATCTGCAAATTTTATCACGGATGGACGCGCTCTGAATGTGCGGAGCCAAAACGCAAATTCTTTGATATCAGAGACTTTGCCCGACATTTCAAGAAAACAGTCCGAAAACGGCTCAAGTTTTTGCATTCATGGGGAAATTTATTCATCAAACCATCCTTTGACCTTCCCATCCCTGCCCGCACCCAAACGAAAATCCCGATTATCGGTCCGCCTGTCGCAAGCATTGCCCGGAATGCAAAGATGCTGCGGCTTAATCAAGATTCGCCGCGGCAAGCCCTACGGCTGTCAGCCGATGAACGTTTTGGATCTTGAACAACAAACCCAGAAATCACTTTCTCGGTATCGTCAAAGAAACCTGCTGAATTTTGATAATCGATCGACAGATTTGTTTGGTTGACTTTTGAAGGGGCTGTATGAGCCTGTGCCCCGGTTTTGGACAATTTAGATAAATTTGAGTTTGCCGGCGATTTTGAACAATTTTCGATCATTCAAATCGTTTGACCAACTCAGCCGATTGGGACATTACTTTGGTGAAAAGCCGCGCGGCGGATATGCAATCGTATGTTGTCTTGCATCTGATGAACTAAAATCTTATTTGTCCGCGAATAGGGACACTGTTCGGATCGCTATTCCTATTTGAGTTGTTCGCACGCCACACAGCACTTCTTTTGGCAAAAACAAATTCCGTAAATATAAACATTGGATATATCGGGATTTGACAAAAATACTTCCGCATAATTATTTTTCTTGATTTGCTTTATGGCCTCTTTTGCCTTCAGCGTTCTTGACTGCAATTCATCAGGAATCTGTTTCAATTCGATAATCGCCGCGGCTTTGTTGATTTTTGAAATCACGGCGATGTCCACGTAGCCGTTTCCCGACTCCATGTTTGAATTTTGTTCTCGGATGATCTTTGCGGCATTGACCAGCAAGCCGTTCATGAAGCCATGGTAATAGTTTTCTTTTGGAGCGGAAGTCGCAAAATCTCTTATGGATACATATTTGGCAAGCAGGCTATTGATATTCTGTTCTACGCATTCGGCATCGCCGCCGAACAGCCCCTTGGCAACACCCGCCGCGAAGTTCTTCATGACGGGATTTTCTTTGAAGAAGTTCTGTATCTTTTCCTCAAAACAGTCTCTTATCTCCAGATTGGGAACGTACAATTCGTATTCGTTTTTTTTGGTCGACGCGTATCGAGGATTGAAAGTCAGATATCCCGTAAAAAGCAACAGCGTCCAGAAGTCTTCGATACTGTGATTTTTCAAATCGCCGTAGCAGAGGGACGGTCTCAAATCGCCGTAGCAGAGGGACGGTCTTATGACAGACTTTATCGTGCCGCCGTCGACGAGCGTCTGCATCAGTTCGACATCGTCAGAATCGATATACCCCATGTATTCTTCGATGACGTCGTTGCCGCTTGAATTTATCCAGTAATTGCCCGCGACTATCTGGGCATTCTCTTTGTTTGCTTTTTGATAATTTTTGCTGCAGAAGTTCATGACGTCCCACGGACAGTACATATGGACGTCGCCGAAGAAGTAGCCGTCGTAGTTTTCCGAAACCAAATCCGAATACTTATCCAGCCCGTAATACTCAAGGACCTCCTGCGTTTCTTCTTTGGTAAAGCCGATTCCTTCGGACATGGCCCGATTGCCATCTTCGAGAATAGACCAAACATCCAGATTGTTCATTCCCGTGAAGATGCTTTCTTTGGCGACTTTGAGACATCCAGTCAGAACCGCTTTGCCCAGACAATCGTTGGTTTTTAAAGCGCTGCAGAACAGCGGTCTCATGATGTCTATCATGTCGTCGTAATATCCCCTTGCC
>JAZQPH010000343.1:0-1528 GCA_045628385.1 Succinivibrionaceae bacterium | reverse complement strand
AGAGTACGACATCGGCAGAAAGTTTGCAGCAAAGAGACGAGATACCAAAATATCGTAGCCGCTTCATTATTGGCATAAAACCAACTGCTGTGTGATTGATTTAGAACCTTTTACAGAAAATTTAAAAATAGGACGGCATTCTCTTGAGCAAGTGCAGACAAATCAGCTAAATTTCCGTTATGCCCATGCGAAGCTCATAACGGAAATTACTTTTAGACAGTTAATTTGAATAGATCGCTTGCGGCTTTTAATTGCCAAATGCCATTTTAAAGATGGCAAGCACGTCATCGTGATCAAGCGGCCTGTATCCCGGGATAACTCTTGTTTTGTTGCGCGAGCATCCCAGAGCGAGCTGTCCGAGAGATTCTTGCTTTACTCCCAGCATCTTTAAATTTATCGGCATACCGATTGATGCGTAATATTTTTCCTGCAAGTCAATGGCTTTGAGTATCGTTTTTTCTGGGTGTTCAAAATCAGGGGAAAGATTCCATATTCTGCTCGAAAACTGCAGCCATCTCTGAATATTTGATCTATAGACATACCTTGCCCAGCTGCACCATAATGCCGCAAGACCCGCGCCGTGCGCAATCTCGGGATACATTCCCGAAACTTCATGCTCAAGCTGATGCACGGTAAGGCAAAAATCTCTTCCGCACTGTGTAAGCCCGTTATGAGCAAGAGACGATGCCCACATCATATTGGCTCTTGCTTCGTAATCTTCAGGATTTTTGAGGCAATCTTCCGAAGCATTCATTACGCTTTTGACGACAGCCTCGGCGACCGCATCGGTCAGGTAGGTGTCTTCCCCCGGGCAAAAATATCTTTCGATGGTATGCATGGCAATGTCCACGGCTCCGCATGCCGTCTGATAAGGGGAAACCGAATACGTTAGTTCGGGATTTTCGACGGCAAAGTCCATTCTGTTTTCAGGGCAGCCCAATCCGCGTTTTTCTCCCGTCTCCTGATTGGTAATCACGCAGGAATTTGACATTTCGGACCCTGCGGCTGCTATTGTAAGAACGCAACCTTTTTTCAGAGTTTTGTTCGGGGTTGCCTTGCCCGTGAAAAAATCCCAGACATCGGCATCGGGATTTGCCGTTCCGTGGGCAATGGCTTTTGCCGAATCAATTACGGAACCGCCTCCAACCGCAAGAATAAAATCAACGCCTTCCTTCGTGCATAACTCAATTCCTTTGCGAACGAGCTCCAGTTCGGGATTTGGCTTGACTCCGCCGAGTTCGACAAACTTTACGCCCGATTCGGACAGGCTTTTGCGCATGACTTCAAGAAGACCGCTTTTCTCGGCCGATTTTGAGCCGTAATGCAGAAGAACCTTGGCTGGCCGAAAAGCGGCGACATAAGCGCCGGCATTCTTTTCTTCGCCTTTGCCAAAATAAACTTTTGTCGGGGTGTCGTAGATAAAATTTTTCATGGCAGACCTTTTATGCGACTAAATTATTTCGCCGTGTTTGCTTCGGGAGCTAAATTTTATAAAGAAATTTTTGCAAAAAAGGGGGGTGAGAAGAGC
>JAZQPH010000342.1:0-12694 GCA_045628385.1 Succinivibrionaceae bacterium | reverse complement strand
GTCGTATTCGTCAATCATCACATACAGTCTGCCAGAACTGTCGCTGTCAGAGCCGTTGTTTTCACGATTTGCCCTGGCATATTCGGCGTAAGCCGATACAAAATTATTGAACAAAGTGACTGAATCCGATTTGTCCAAATCCTTATAATCAAAAACAAAATCAGGATATCTGCCTTTAAAATTATCGATTCCTCCCGACACTGCCGAGAAAAAACTGTTCAGCATAGAGGCCATGCTTTGGGTGTTGACTTTAGAAAAATCAAAATTTATGACGTGATAGCTGTTGCGGCTTTCGAGGTTTTCTTTGTAGATATCCGTTCCGGAAAAAATTTTTTCATATTTGTTTTTATATGAAATATCGTAGAAGCATTTCAGCATCTGGACAAAGGTGCTTTTGCCGAAACGGCGCGGACGAAGGAGCACGGGATATCTAGGGGTATTTTTGTTTTCCAACTCTTGGATTACCGAGCTTTTATCTACATAAGCTTTTTCTAATTGGCGGAACGTTTCATAAGCAGCCTCGCCGTACGGATTGCTTAGCAGTTCAATTCTATCTTCGCTCATGATTAATCCTTAGTTTATCGCTTACATCTTATCATACTAAGACTTAAGAAAATATTTATATCCTTGCATAGGGAATACAAATAAAATTTATAAAAAATCAAATTGATTTAATTTTAAAGACAAAATTAATTATTGCTACGATAGATAATTTAATATTGATTCGTATATCAATTATATATATTTATGTATATTTATCATTAAATTAAATATATCCAACGAGATAAGAACTTCTATTTCTCATGCAAAATGGTTTAATTTGCTTTTTTGCTCGCCCAATCTCTCAAAACTTGATCTTTAAACAAATATGAGCACTCACAGATTGCTAGAATCATGAACTAATAAATTGCCATGTGTGCGGCTATATGCCGCATCCAAGAACAGTGACGCTGGCATGACATAGAGGTTTACGATGAAAAAGTGCCCGAAATGCGGCAATCAGGCAGAAGATCACCACAATTTCTGTTTTGAATGCGGAACTAAGCTTCCGGCAGTCAAAGAACATGAAGAACAGCAAGACGATGCCAGCAATCAGCAAGAAACTGTTGCGTTATATAAGCCTTGCGACAAAGCCGAACTCAAAGCTCTGATCCTCGATGAAAAAATTTGCCTCGGAGATATCGATGTTTCGAACATCACTGATCTTTCCGGACTGTTTGTCGAAACCAACGACAAAGACGAAATCACCTGGACCAGAACTAACTTTGCAGGAATAGACAAATGGGACGTGTCAAACGTAACCGACATGAACTCCCTTTTCCTTGGCATACGCTATTTCAACGAACCGATCGGATGTTGGAACACGTCAAACGTGACCAATATGTCATGCATGTTTGCGGCGGCAGAATTCTTTAATCAGCCGATAGGCGATTGGAATATGTCAAAAGTCACGGATGCGTCCAGCATGTTCCTCTGCGCCAAGAGGTTCAACCAGGATATCAGCAAATGGAACATGTCTTCGCTTGTCGACGCATCTGCCATGTTCGACGGAGCGGAAGCATTTGACCAGCCGATCGGCGATTGGGACATGTCAAACGTAAAAAACACTTCCAACATGTTCCACAACGCAAAAGCATTTAATCAGCCGGGAATTGCCGGCTGGGATCTTTCGTCTAACGAAAATGACGTTCGCATGTACAGGGGCATAAGCGAAGATTTTTTTGCTGCCCTTTCGCAGGCCAAATACAACATCAAAGCAAAAGCTTTCAAAGGCGAAGGCGACTTGCCGTATCTGCTCACTCCGGGCGTAATCTACGTCATCGATCACGAAAGCAGGCACTTTCTCAAAAAGTACGCCGAGCGCGGGTATGTCCTCAATGCAAAAATGAAACGAGAGTTCAGCATAGGCGACGAAAGAGTATTCCTCAGCAGACACGATTCCGACGAAGAAAACGGCGGATTTACGGGGTTCGCAGTCACTGAAACCGGAATTTATTGCAAGCGTTCAGGCAAAGCCGATACAACCTTCGTGCTTATGGAACAGATCGTAAACGCTTCGGATCTGTATGAAGAAAACGGCACCATATTCCTCAAAACCGAATCTGGGCATGTATTTGAACTGTGCCATCTTGATAAGTCAAAAGCCCTAGACGGCGAAATCGACGATCTTATCAGGACCTTCGGAATGATAAGTCTGACAATTGCTTTGTACGGCTAACCCCCAAAATTACGCCGCGTCGCGGCGTAATTTTTATCCGCAAATATCCCACTATCTACTGATTTTGATTATCCGAAAAAAAATTTTTTTTCAATACCAGCGAACATATCTGTTCTGAGTTTTCAATCCAATTTAAATATGCATATATAGAGGAGCAAAGGCAAGAATAGACAAATCAAAGACTATTGATTCAAAAGGGTCAAAGCTATCTGAGGAAGCGAATTTGCCTGCGCTAAAATTGACGTCGCGGCCTGCTGCAGGATGCTGTCGCTGGCAAGCGTTGCCGTTGCGGCAGCATAATCTGTATCCTTGATTCTGCTCTTGGCGGCGCTTACGTTTTCAACGATGTTCTCTTGATTTAAAATCGCGGCTTCAAGACGATTTTCCTTGGCGCCCATTTCGGCGCGTACGCCGTCTATCGTCGCTATGTATCCGTCAACGTATTTAAGAACGTTTTGGGCAGCTTCTTGCGTGGATACGTCAAGACTCAGCAGTCCGTCGTCGCCGATGCAAAATCCGGTCACATGCTCTTCGGCAGGTTCGTCTATGTCGACGACTCGCGTCTCTTTGGTGTTTGGATTGCCAGAAGTAAAATAAAGCCCGTTAAGATCGAAACTTAGATATGCATTAGTTGGAAAAGTCTTTTGGCAACCGGCATTGCAATAGACTTTGTCAGTATATATTCCGATATTTATGTCTATGGTCTGATATGCATCGGCACCGACCTGAAATTCAAATTTTTTCGGAGTGTGGTTTTCATCCCTGCAGGAAACAGTTGGATCTTGAGGATGCTGCTGGCTTATAGGTTTCAAAGTTTTGAACGGTTCGCTGGACCATTTGCTGTAAAGAAATGCCTGCTCGCCGTCCAGAAGTTTCTGACCGCCAAATGTCGTATCTGTGGCAGTTCGGTTGATCTCTTTTGACAGCTGGCTTACTTCATCCTGAAGAGCCGCTCTTTCTGCTTCAGAATTCGTGCCGTTCGCCGACTGGATGGCCAATGTTCTTATGCGCTGAAGACTGTCGGTAATGCCTTCCAAAGCGCCTTCCGCAACCTGAAGCATGGAAATGCCGTCAAGAGCATTGCGGTTTCCCTGGTTCAGTCCGGAAATCTGCGTCATCATGCGATTGGAAATCTGGAGCCCTGCGGCATCGTCTTTTGCTGAATTGATCCTGTTGCCTGATGACATCACCTGATACGAAGCATCGAGTTTTTTCGTCACCGTATTCAGCATGCGCTGAACATTTAGCGACGCGATATTCGTATTGATATACATCGACATAGACAAAAACCCAAAGAAACTAGATCAATATGCGCAAGTCAAAATTAGCCGTCCCCAAATGAATCGCGGCAAGCTAAACCGATACAAAAGATTGCGCGATTCATGCGCAAATTTTTATCTTTAGTAGAAAGAACCATGCCAAATTTAAAGGCATACTTTTTTGATTTACTGACAATGCGTTAAAGAGATCATGTTGCGCCTTTCATGCGCATAACCAGAGAACATGCCGTTTAACTTCTCAGCGGAAGCAATGAGAACCTCCATGAAAATCGAGATTTGACACATTCCTGATTAAGAAGCGCAGGCTGCCTTAAATGCCAAGCCAAATATTTGACAATGAAATTATGAAGTTAGTCAGATCTAAACAGATTCAAATATACCGATTGAATTCAATAATGACAGTCGCCATATAAATTACACACTAAGTTACTAACGGCAGAGAGGAATAGATACTATGCATAACGTTCGCATTGAGCACATAGCTGCGTATGTTCAAGATCTCGAGAACAGCAAAAAATTTTTTTGCGACTTTTTCGGCGCCATACCAGGTCCTAAATATGAACATAAAGAAATTGGTTTTTCCTCGTATTTTCTTGAGTTCGGCAGCGGCGCCAGACTTGAATTGATGCATAAAGATTGCGTGACAGAAGCTGCGCAATCAAACGACCATTTGGGATTCATTCACATGGCCATAAGCGTCGGATCAAAAGAGGCAGTTAACGAACTTACGAGGAAATTATCAAAAGCAGGTTTCAAAACGGTCAGCGGCCCGAGAATCACTGGAGACGGATACTATGAAAGCTGCGTGTCAGGACCCGAAAATATGCTGCTAGAGATTACCGTCTGATTGCCAGATTTGCTCCAGATAAAGAAATCGCGGCAAGGCCGCGATTTCTTTAGAGAAAATTTATGGCTAAATTCCGTAATCGTTAGGAGGCATCATGCCACCCTGCATTCCTGCGTAAGGATTGGCGGACGGCGCGCCGTAAGAATTGGATCCTGAAGAACCGGAATATCCCTGGTTGCGGCCCTGCATCGGAGGAATCAAAGCTCGAACCTGTTCCGCTTCTTCATTCATGCCCGCGCGTTCCAGCATCGGAAGCAGCCCTATTCGTATCCATTTGGCATCATCCTCGTAGGCACAATCAAGAGCCTTCATATTCCAATCTATAGCAAACTGGAGATAATTGTCGCCTGCTTCAGGATGGCTTTTAATCCACTTTGACAGACCCTGAGCTATTCTTCCGACAACAGGCTGAACTGGCTTGCCGTTATATTCGCTATAATTCCAATCTTCTTCGCGCATGCCGTTTAAACCGACAAACATGACGAATTCGCAGTAATTGCCATAAAATTCTGCAATTTTGCTGATTTCGCGCAATACGTTTGAGACGCACATTTCAGGAGCAGATACAACGTTCGAAAAATCAATCAGATCACGATCAAGCGCGGCCAATGCGTCTTGATTTGATCCCTGCGACTGGGAAACAGCCATTACCTCTTCTTTGATTGCACCGTAATATGCCCATCCGGTCTGAGTTCTTACTCGAAAATCAGAAGGATTTTCGTTAAGAGCAGCCAATCCTGCCTCTATTGCAGCCCTGTGCTGACCGCTTGTACGCAAATTCTTAATCATCTGCCAAGGGGTATTCTGATCGGCATAACCTTGATTCGAACCGTATGACGGCATATTCACTTCTCCGGAATTTATTGGCGCCGCACTTGCGGCTTCGGACAACTTATTGCGGAAAATCCGCTAATTGATTGATCATCCCACGATCGCATGCCTTTAACAAGACAAAAGCGATTTTTTTTTTACAAGAAACAATCATTAACTGTCTGAATATACATGTCTTGGCCGCATACAACTTTTAAGGTGAGTTCCAGCCTAAGATGAAATATCGACACGCTCTGCCGCATGAAATTTCAGAAAAATTCTGCCCCCGATCGGATATGGAATTCTCGAGGCATAAAGCCAGTCGACTGCGCAACATTCAGACAACAGGCGATTTTGCATCTCAAACCGTATTTTTTTTAGCAATTTCCTCATCTGTAAGACCGCTGAGTTCGTGAGGAAAAACGATCCATCCGTCCACTTCGTCTACATAATAGTCGGGGACGATTTTAGTCGCATTGCTTTTAGGCTTATAAAGAACGGTAGCAATTCTCGGATCGCATCCGGGAAAAGTATTCAGAAGGTAATTCTTTATAAACTCAGTCGTTCTGCCGCTGTCAAAAATATCGTCGACAACGAGAATCTTTCCTGAAATATTTTTAGGGAGGCTCATGTTTGTTTCATCGAATGTAACAACATGATCGCTTGTATTATTGTCGTTATAGGACGAACATTTAAGAACATAATGAGCGTACGCATGCTCAGAATAATATCGTCTGAGATATTCGTCGATGCAAAGAGCGATCGGTGCTCCGCCTCGCCACAAAGCAATCACGATGTCAGGCAAAAAGCCTTCCTTGTCAAAAACCTTTTTGGCTAGCAAAAATGATTTTTTGTAGAGTTCGTCCGGAGACAAAAAAATTTTCATCAAATAGCTCCAGCATGAGAAAAGCAAAGCACGAACGCATCAATTGTCTAAACAAAAGCGTCCGCAAACAAAATGATCTCAAGAAAAAAAGCAAAAACAAAAAGAAGGCGAAAAGCGTCAGGCGTAATCAATTTCTGTGATTTCTCTAAGACGCATGCCGTCCCTGCTCAGTTCAAACAGTCTGTCGAATAGAGAAGCCTGTTCCCTAAGTCGCTGTCTTGCATCAATCCAATACGATTCATTGGCAAACGCTCCTATCACGACCTCGTAAAATTTATTTTTTTCTTTTTGGCGGTGCCGTTGCACCGCCTGCTCCAATGGAACGGAAAATTTTATCTGTCCGTCTGTCAGGCACAAAACATCTGATCTAAAAAATGCCGAATCGTTGCGCATAATGGAAAGGCATTCCATGAGAGCCTGATCAAGATCCGATCCGCCATCAAAACTTTTTGAAAGAAATTTTTTTAATTTTTCTTCTGAATTTGCATCCCCTGCCCGCAAAAGCATTTTTTCAATGCTTACCGAAAAATTTATGACATAGCAATCTCTGCCTGAGCTTAAACATTTGCCGGCAAGACTTAGAACCGTAGCTTTTGCAAGAATATCAGATCCGCTTCTCATGGAAGAACTTGTGTCCACGCACATGACCACGGGCCCGCGTCCTTTCGGAGAAGAACTTTTGTGCCCCCTGCCCCTTGCATCGATGCCGGCCATGCCTTCGACGTCAAACCGCATCAGTCCGCGTTCGGCATATCGCATCGCAAACAAAGCGTCCATGCCGGGAACCGAAAGATTTACGATTTCTTGCGGCAGAAGATGCTCTATCTCGTTTCCGAGAGTTATGCCTGAAATATTTTCGGGAACGCCCGTAATTTTTCTTTCTGGTTCTCGGCCAATCGATACTTCGGCTGACGGAGAAGACAAGCCCATGCCGGAACCGAGCTGGTCAAGAAGTCTTTTCAAACCGGGAGATCTGTCGATGGCTGTCAGGCATTTCGTAAATGCATCCGTATCTCCCTCAAGCGCAGTCCCTTCGTCGTTCCCGGGATTCGAGAACATGGACATCGGCGGCTTGCCTTTTAGAACAGATTCCGCCAAATCGGCAAAATACGCATCGAATTCTTTTTCGGCTTCAGATTTTTCAGGAGAAGATTTTTTATTTTTTTTGTCTTGATCGGAAAGTCTTTCAGGACGCTTCGGTATGGCATCGAAATCATTTACGTCATACGGACGTCTGCCGGCATAGCCGCCAACGAATGTGCCAAAATTTTCGGGCGCATATCTCTGCGTCAAATAATATTCATCAGGCCAAAATACTGCCGAAGCCGCGTCTGACTCCGATACGGAAGCATCAGACTGCATTGCGTCCCGAGCAATACACGACATGTCTTGCAGATTGCCGCCTGCACCCGATCCTGAAGGTCCATTCGCTTCTGGCAAGCTGTCGCCGTCAAAATCACCATCCGAATCCGCATCTGCCGAAATTGATGATGCTGACGATATTTCCGAACAGTCTTCTGTTTCTGCTTCCTTTCGTCCAGAGTCTTTGCCCAAGGCAAACATGCCTGTTGGCTTGTATTCGCTGCCAGGCTCGCTTTCGGCAATTCCAACGCCTTCGGCGCCATCTTCAGAATCAAAAAGTTCCAGCACGGGCACGCCTTCATCAGCGGCGCCAAAATTTAAATTCGGCTCCGGACGCTCATCCGCCGACGAGCCGTCTGCGGCATCCGATAAAGAATTCGCATGCGGTTTGCCTAAATTGTCGGATTGAGCATCGGTTGGCGGATTGTTTTCCGCTGTCCCATCTTTGTCTGCGCCTATTTTAGAATTCTCCGACGCTCCTGATCTGCCTTGGGATCGATTATTCTTTGGCTCTTCGCCGGCGCAATTGGATTTTCCGTCTTCCATAATGGAATCGGCAATGCCGTCAAAAGCAGAGCGTTTTGAAACGGCACCTTCATTTGCGCCTGAGCCCAATTTTTTTTTCGGATCTGCTATTCTGCGGTCTTCCGCACCGCGTGACGAATTTTCACGACTTTCGTTTCTAGTATTTTTGGAACCGCCAGAAGATTCGCCATTCATGACTGAATCAGTTTGACCATGATTCTGACCGGCATTAGTAGTATCAAATTTTTTTTCTGTCGCTTTCTTTTCGTATTCTTCGCCATTTTCTTTGGCAGGCTGCGGTTCGACAGAGTCCTTCGCGATACCAGGATTTCTTTGCTTTTCGCCCAAACCGGAAAAATTCTTTTGCTTGCGGTTTTGCAGCGTGGCATTTTCGTATTTTGGACCTTTGGCGGATGAACTCTTTTTTTTATGCGCAGCTTCGTAATTTGTCCCGAACCCCCAGCCGCTCGGAAGGCCGGCCTTGGCGTTATCTTTGGCTCTTTTGGACAGTTCTTCATATTTGCAACGAATCGCCGAAGCAAAAGAATCGGCAATCCGCGCCAAATATTTTTTTTCGGAACTTTCAATAGAGAGTCTTATATCGTTCAGAAGAGAAGCATGGGCAGCTTCCAAAGAACTGCGGAGATTTTCCGAGATTTCGCGATACATAAGCCTTACTTCCGACGAAGAATCGGCTCTCGGTACTTCCAGTCGGTAATAGCTGGTAAACTGATGAACTAGGGAATCGATTTTGTAATAACTGTATACGCGCATATACTTGCGCACAAAAGATCTTTCGATCTTTATGATTTCATGATCGATCTGATCTCCTTTGAGTCTGGCAAGACGATCGACCTCTTTTAGGTCACCAAGAAAAGGATTTTCGCTGCGCACTCGCGGCGCCAACGCAATGTACAGGCGTTCGGCAAATGAAGTGAGAGCCTGCTCGATCGCGGATAAACTTTTGGTCCCTCCGTCTGTCGCTTTGCGGCTCTCGACCCTGAGAAGACCTCTTATTACTGTTTTGGCCCTTTCTAAAAGAGGTTTGTTTTTATTGGCAGGCATTCTGCAGATCCAAGAATTCCGATTTGGCGCGGCGGAAATTCGGAGCAAGATCGAAAAAAACTTCCTTGAGAGTCCGTTTGTCCTCGCGGTCAAGGAACAGTTCGGTGTCGATGGCGGCAAATGCAGCATCAAGATCGCGATCAGCCAAAGCAAAAACTTCTTTTAACTCCTTTGCGTACATTTCGCTCGCTTTGATTTCCTTTACCAGATCTTTTTGCCAGATCGCAAAATCTTCCGTGAACTCCGCGCGAATGCGACGTTCTATTTCAGATCCGTCCTTTGAATTCGTCAGCAAAAATTTAATAGAGTAATTGCCGTCGCTTTCGGCTACAAAATTTACGCCAAAAGAATATTCGGCAGTTCTTTCCATCGAAGGAGAATATACCTCCGTATATTTTTTTCCGCTTTCGTAATCGAGGAAAGGAAGCCAAAAGACATTTTCTTCTATGGACGGAGTGACAAAAATTACTGACTTCTGCGCATCGGCCGCGCAGATTTTCATGTCAATATAGGTTCCTGGTTCGACAGACGCGATGTCAAAAGAATCATCAGGTATGCATAGCAGAGATTTCCAAAGCAGCTTTTTGGAATTTCCCGAAGACATGACGCGGCATGAGATCACCGATCCGACGCCGATTTCATTATCGCTAAGATATCGCCTAAAATCGATTTGATTCATCTGCCCGCGCTGCGACGTCTTTGAAAAAGTCGGCTCCGCGCGTTCGGCCCGCGGGCAAAAGTAGGCTTGATTTTCGTATATGCGGACGCTGATGCCGAAAATATCAAATTTCGCAATAATGTCGGAACAAGCTTTCCTGTGCTCCGTAAGCTGTTCCATCAGATATCGCCAAGATTCTCCAGAATCCTTGCTGAACGAACGCTCCAGCCTGTCGAAAACCGACTTTGGCAAAAGGTCCTTTTTGGCCATTTCGCGCGCAAGATCAGAAACCAAATTGCAGAAACTGTCGCGATCGGATCCAGTATTCCATAAGCAATGCTTCAGCGCCAAAAAATCTTTTGACGATGTTTTGTTCCTGCCGTTGAAATATGCAGAAGCTTTCAGAAGTTTGGCAGCCTGAGTCCAGCGTCTGTCCGATACGTACGTAAGATGACCGTACGATTCTTCATCGCCTGATGCGGACAAGTCAAAAGTGGTGTCGGCAGGACCGGCATCAAGGTCCGAAAGATCAACCTGCTCGGCAATAATTGCTCTTGCCTTGACCATAGCTTCGACAGTTTCTTCCGACAAAGATACTTCACCGATGCCAAGTTTCCATGAATGCAGCATTTCATCCGTGATTTTCATAGAAACTGGGAAACTGAATTCGCCTGCTTTCGGATCAGTAAGCAATGACCTGAACGACTCTTGGGAATCGATGGGATTTACGACCAGACGAACGAGGAAGCGGTCATACAATGCATCCAGTCCCGCTTCGTGAAGCGGAACTTCATTCGATGCGGAAATAAGAGATTTGAGAGGAACCTGAAGAACTTCCGAGCCATTATGAAATTTTTTTTCATTAACGAGGGTCAGCAGAGTATTAAGCACGGCTGGGGATGATTTCCAGATTTCATCAAGAAAAGCAACGTTTGCTTCGGCCAAATAACCTTCCGTCAATCGGCGATAGCGATCATTTTTCAGTTCGCCGATGGACACCGGACCGAAAATTTCTTCAGGAGTGCAAAACCTGTGCATGAGATGTTCAAAATAGCTGTCTGAACTGAACACCGCCGCGAGTCTGCGAGCGATCATGGATTTGCCTGTTCCGGGAGGTCCGTACAAGAATACGTTGTGTCCAGCTAACACGCCCAAAAGAGCAGGTTTTACGACATCGTCGCGGTCATATAAATTTTTTATCAGTTCTGCCGAAAGTTTCGCAATTTTTTCTCGGCGCTCTTTTGGGGTTTCGGAATGCGTCTGCTTGGCGCCCGGCTGGCTGAATCCGTTCATCGTGCTGTTCGTTATTTTCAGAAAACGTCCGCGTCTAGAATAAATTATTCAAAATATCTTCGACGCAAGGAACATAATGCAGTGTCGGTCTCTTTACATGCCGTAGGCAATGTCAAACCGTCATCTCGGTATTATTGAAACATCCGCAGTATAAATGTGCGCATAGCGTCACAACCGCACGATGAATCGCCCTATTTTATCAATAAGATTCCTATCGGGAATCCGCCACAAAAGAACACAATATTCCAATCGCATCAACGCACCAAAACATCAACTTCACGTCTATCATTTCATGAATGGCATCTTTTAAAAATGCGGCTCAGAAAGAATCTCAGCCGCATTTTTGTATCGATCCGCATTCAAGATCGCCTAGACGCATCGCAATTCAAGATGCGCCCGCAAGTGAAACAGGAATTGCTTTAAATCAGAACAATCCCATCTTTTTGATCATATCCTTGAGAGTAGCTTTCCATCTGAAATACTCTTCCTTGAGCTGATCGTAATCGCGGCGGATACGCTGGTTTTCCTTTTCGAGAAAAGATTTTTTTTCAATTTCGTCTTTAAGACGGGTAATCTCGTCGCGAAGTCCAGGAATAACGGCGGCTTCTTTAATTGCGTTATCCAATTTGGTTCTGGTTTCCTGCTGCGCGTTGCGTTCGCTTTCAAACGCCTCGGCTTCTGATTTAAGGCGCGAAATTTCGGCATTCAGCTCGGCGCGAATCTTCTCAATGTCTGCCTCATGGCTGGCTTTGAGCTGCGAAATCTCCGAAGCATGGGCTATTTTTAGATCGGAAATTTCTCTGTCCTTGCTCTGCCTTGCCTGGTCGTTTTTAAGCGATGCTTCGGCAATCTTCTGAGAAGATTCGTCTTCTACCCTGCGGCAGCGTTCGCGCGCGCTGATGCGGAATTTTTCAAATCTTACGGATGCCCTTTCAATGGAGCTCTTTATATCCGCAAGCAATTCATTGTTATCGATCATTTAATTCTCCGTTCGCGTAAGCTGTGCACGCGAAATATGAAATCTTCAACCTTAGTATTATATGTTCCGCGCGGCAGTTCACTCAACATCAGACGGACCAATATAACGGCAAATCATCAATATGAGAACATTTTGCCTCAATGCATGCGCGATGCTTCAGACCGAGAAGAAATTTTTCGGCATGACCAGGGGCAGTTTTCCAAGACTAAAAAGAAAACAGCAGGGCAGATTTAAACTGCCCTGCTGCGCATATACGTTATTTATACGTACAATCAACCCTTAAACGTATCCCTCAAGGTAACTGTTAGGTTAAATACTGGATTGCCAGGCGCGGAATTTTTGCTATCGGCGCAGAAGTAGCCTTCGCGCTCAAACTGATATGTAACTCCGGGAACCGCCTTGGCAAGCGAAGGCTCGACCATGGCATTATCCAAAACGGTCAGGGAATCGCGTTTGACGATCGAAAGGAAATCTTCGGCTCCGCCAGGATTTGCGACAGAGAACAGGCAGCCGTACAGTCTTACTTCGGCTTTCTTTGCGGTTGTGGCTTCAACCCAATGGATTACGCCCTTTGCTTTGACGTCAGGAAGATCCTGTCCCAAAGATTCCGGATAGTAATTGCAATATACTGCAGTGATTCTGCCGTCGGCATCCTTGTCGCAGCGCGTTGCCGTGATGATATATCCGTGACCCAGGCGGACGTTCTTGCCTAGCACCAGTCGCTTGTGCTGCTTGTAGGCTTCTTCTCTGAAACCAGCTTCGTCGATGTAC
>JAZQPH010000341.1:0-5927 GCA_045628385.1 Succinivibrionaceae bacterium | reverse complement strand
GTATTTGTTGAGGTGTTCGGCGTAACTTTCCGAGTTCGATATTTTCAGCCCGTCAAAAATATTTTTGCCCGCATACCCTTTGGAATAATAGGTCAAAAGCATTTCTGCCGTCACGGTCTTTCCGAATCTGCGCGGACGGGTAACGGCTATAAATTTTTTTTCTGTTGCATTAAGGCGGGCGTTCATGCTTTCGATAAAATCCGTTTTGTCGACAAACACGTTGGAGCCTTTGGCTTCAACCAGACTTACAAAGCTGTTTTTGCCGCTTGGATTCAGAATAACGCCCATAGATAAACCTCATGAACCTGTCAACATTGACATTCTAACATGATGCCGAATTTAATCTTGTCAGAGCAAGCGAACTTTTATGCGTTAGACATATGATTATGACTGTTGAAATTTTGCTGCTATACAAGGTTCTTAAATTTTTGTTTTATATTGTGCAACAAGGGCGGGGAGCATAAGTGCAATATAGCGAAATTAAAAATATTATCGCGCATATTATTTATTGCAAAAAAATTTTTTTTAAATCTAGCTTTTAATACTTTGCATCAGCAGAGCAACCTAGGTAAATGCTGAAGTTTAGTAGTGCGCACGCAAGAAAAAATTAATCAAATCTGCATACAACAACCGAATATTGTTCAGATTTTTATCAAATATTAAATTTTGCCGTTATTCTAATAATGAACAACATACAATTCTCTAAATTTAATATTTTCATTACATCTTATAAACAACATATGAAACTAAATAAATATTTTTATTCTTTACCTGCAATAGCATTGCTTACTGCAAACCTTACTGGTTGCACGGCGATAAAAGAAATGTTCCTAAGCGACATTACCAAAGATCTGTGCGAACAGAAAGAGTGGTCTGCGGTAGGCGTCTATGCTTTGGACAACGGCAAAGACATGGATTCTTTTCACGAATATCAGACTCAATGCAACAAATATTTTGGCATCACAATATCAAATGACATGATTGACAGTTTTACTTTAGGATATGAAAAAGCCAAACCGTCGTATTGCACGACCGAAAAGGCATTGTCGATCGGTCAAATTTGCGGATACTACAATGTGCATGCATGCAAAAGCATTGTTTCCGAAGAATTGTTGATGGATTTATTTGATGCTTTCCAACAAGGCAACAATACGTGCATATCCAACACATATTCCAACGGAGAGTTTGCTGGCAAAAATTCAGTAACGTGCCTATAAACTGCAAACGAGCCTGAGAACTCTATACGCTTTACTTTAAAATTTTCTGAAGGAAGCATGCCAGGAGACATACTTATTCTGTGGAATAAGTCTTCAGGACATATGATCTCCTGGATCGCGGTCATACAGCTACTGAACGATAATAAGATCCTAAATATGTTCAAATTCTGCAGCTGTTAAGGGGCTAAGGGCAATCGCCAAATTAGTCACTTAGCTTGACCATAACAGAATTTAACATAATATACATTATATCAAGTTACCCATGTTATAAAACAAGGTTGACCGACCTGCCAACCTTATTCAATTTCATCGTTATCTTCCTTGAATTCTCCGATTTCTTCTTGGAAGTTTTTAACTCCTCATCTGTTTAATTGTCGGCAGTTTTTGTTCTGCCGAAGGAACCGCATAACTGACTATCATGGCCACAGCTGACAAAATTACAAGAATCCAGAATGTTGCCAGCAATCCGTAAGCATCGCCTATATATCCGAGTATCGGTGCTCCGATACCGCCGAAACTCATCGCAAGACCAATCGTTATGCCAGCGGCAAATCCTGTATGGTTGCAGAGAAATTTTTGACCGAGAACTGTAATCGTGGATGATGCGGCATATAAGCAAAATGCGAGCGCAGCGATCACAATCGTGTTAATCGGCGTGCATTGAACTAATGTAAAGACAATCAGGAGCGGACATATTATTGTGCACATTATTTTTAAAATATTATTGGCGCCGAATCTGTCGCTCATGACTCCGCCGAAAAATGTCGATATCGCTCCGATGACCGCAATTACGCTGAGCACGAGATTACCTGCATCGACCGATTCGTTCAAAATCTTTACCCAAAACAGCGGTATGAACGTATTGAGCGCAAAAAATAAAATCGAGCGGCAAAAAATAACGACCGTAAGTATTGAGAAAGCGCCGTATCTGTCCTGCCCGACCCCGTCGGCTTTCCGATTCAAAGCCTGACGGCGTGTTTCTTTGCTGATGGAGTTGGCAAACTTCGGATTCATATAGACAAGCGCGCATATGCATATAAAAGCCGGCAAAAGCATCATCAGAGTGCCTTTATCGCCAAATAGCGTCAATGCAACAGTTGCATATACGGGACCTGCGGCAAACCCAAGATTTCCTCCCACATAAAATATGCTCATGCCCCGTCCCAGCCTGCCTTCGGTTACAGAAGCGTGAGCGGTCTTGCCTCCCGCAGGATGAAATATGGCGATGCCGAGTCCGCTGAACAACGCGCATCCGAGCATCATTGAATAATCGTCGATAAATCCGAGCATGGATATTCCAACGGCAGCCATGGCAATTCCAAACGGCATCAGCCAAGGTCTCGGCGCTCGATCCGACATAATACCAACAAGCGGCTGCGCTACAGACGAAATCATATTTGACGCAAAGACGAACCATGCCACGCTTTCAAGAGAACTTAATTTGCCCGTCACATAGAAATAAGCCAGAATTGCCGGAAGCGCACCCTGATTAAGATCGCAGCATAAATGACCCATCATTAAAAAATACGGGCTTGTGTTGTGTCTGTATAAATATGGAGTTTTATCGTTAGGCATATCTTTCTCAAAAAAAAGTGCCGCGCTTGCGGCACTTCGTAAAACTTAACCTAAAATCTTTTTTGCTCTTCTTCTGATGAAAGCAGCCGAAGAAGCCATTATCAGAAGCGCAAAAGGAGTTACACTGCCGCCGCCGCTGCTGCCGCCATCCTCGCCGTAAGTAATTTCTGGACGCGTATAGGAAACGATATAACTTTCGTCGATCGATTCACCGTCACCAAGGAACTTATCAGAAGTAAGCGCAATAGACACGTTGCGAGCATTTTGATACTTAGACCAATCATCTTTCGTGTCATACACATACGCATTGGCGATGATAACGTTATTGTCATTGATATCGCCTACGTTATATATGTAATAGTACTTGCCATTCTGTTCGCAGGTAGAACTGCTGCAGATCAGGTCATTGAGAGAAACGAAACGCTTGTCAGAAAGCGTATAGATAAAACCATCAGTCATGCGCGGAGAACCGTTGGCGACGGATTCCTGAGAATCTCTGTTGTCGCCGACGCCAACAATAATATTGTTATTGTTGATTGCCACGCCGCGGTTGTTAGCTCCGTAGAAAGGCATATTCATAGTTTCGAATTTTACGGAACCGTCTTCGATTCTATGAACAAACATTTCAATCGGATACGTTCTGTTCTTAAGCGTCGAATATCTTACATTTCCGATCGCTATGCCGTTATCGTTGGCGTCCGCGTACCATGAAATGCCGAAATGTTCGTCGCCCTTCCCCGGTCTGTCGATATTAGGAAGAATAAATTTCGAAACGTCTGTAAATTTTCCTGCAGACTCGTCAAATTTAAACGTCCAATATGTGGCAATATTTGACGAATCTCTTTCATAAGCGACGTCGTCAGTTGCCGATAATCCGAATGCGTAGTAAGTATCGCCGTGTTTGATGATTTTCTTAACATCGCCAGTGCGCATCGAATCATGCTTGTCGCTGTCGGTGTAATGCTGCAGCGAAGTCTTATCTTTAACAGTTTTGGTTGACGTATCGACTGCCCAAAGAGCTGGCTGAACGCTGAAACCAGGACAGTTGCCGCCTATATTAGGGGAGAACTGATATTTATCGAAATTTTTGTAGCAATAATAAAAATATTCGTCTGTCGTAAATGCAGTATCGGAGTAGCCGCCGCCAACGAGCACGGTTCCATCCTCAAGTTTAAGAAGGGAATCAGCCTGACCAAATCCATAGTTGGAAAGTTTAAGCGGCGTACCGTCAATCCATACAGCAGCAAATCTAACGCCGGCCTCTTCTCCGTTTTCAGGAATCGTTTTGCTATACTTTCTGTCAAGTGTCTGAATATATCCCGATGCGATCGTGCCGTCATCACTCAAACTTCTGCGGATGCCGGTGTGCATATCCTGTTCTTCGGCGCCGTTAAGTTTGCTCGACATATGCGAAGTATTATTGACGATTGCCTTGTAGACGCTATGCGATGCTTGATCGTCTACATTATCAGAGTCATAGAATGCGCTGCAGACATCTCCGTCAAAGAAGCAACGAACCGAAACAGCGTATCTGTTGCTAAGGTCATGTTCAGTCGGTATCGAGTCGTTATACGTCCACCAGTCATAATTCTGAACAAGCGACAGATAGTCATCCGTTTCATCGGCCAACTTATACATGTATTCATTTTCGTTAGTCGATACTTCGGTGATGGTAAAAAAAGGCTGCTCAGCAGCATGTGCCGCGCCTGCCGCTAGGGCTGACGCCACAGCGAGATAAACACGATTTTTAAGCATATTAGAGTTCATATTGTTTCTTTAAACTTTCCAATTCTTCCCACCGCTCATAGCATGCGGCAAGTTCGTTTTCTAAATCCTGCAGCTTCTTGGTTTCGGCTTTGATGACATCGGCAGATGCGGAAAAAAAACTTGGATCCGACATCGCCGTTCTCATCTCATCCAAGGATTCCTCGAGAGTCTCGATTTTTCCCGGAAGCGATTCCAATTCTTTGTTTTCATTATAACTGAGTTTTGTTTTCGGTTTGGCTTGTTTGACGACAGCCTGAGAATCTGATTTCGCCGATGCTGGCTTGGCATAGGCCAATTGAGCATTTTTTCGGTCATTCAGGAGTTTTTGCAGATCATCGTATGAACCGATGATTCTTTCCAAACGCCCCGTCCCGTCGAAATAAATTATTTCTTCGGCAACATTGCTTACGAATGCTCGGTCATGACTCACGATTATAAGAGTTGCTTTGTAATCGCAGAGCATCTCTTCTAGAAGCTCGAGAGTTTCCATATCAAGGTCGTTCGTCGGCTCATCCAGAATGAGCACGTTGAAACTCTTTAGAAAGAGTTTTGCTAGCATCAGTCTGTTTTTCTCGCCGCCAGACAGCGCTTTGACTGGCGTATTGAGTTTTTTCGGCTCGAACAGAAAGTCCTGAAGATAACTTATGACGTGACGGGGTTTTCCGTTGACGACGACTTCAGTTTTTCCGTGAGTAAGGTTATTGAGAACTGTTGCTTCTTCGTCAAGCTGCTCACGATACTGATCAAAATAGGCTACTTCTACGTTTGCCCCGATTTTAATTTTTCCCGTGGTCGGCTTAATGTTTCCGAGCAGCATATTGATAAACGAAGTTTTGCCTGCACCGTTGTTGCCGACAAGCGCGATTTTATCGCCGCGCATAATGTGCACGTCGGTTTGCGATATTATGTCTCTGTCGCCGTATTTAAGCGAGATGCGCTCACAGACGTATACGTCCTTGCCGGAATTCTCGGCTTCATGCTGCACGGTTTTGATATTGCCCTTTCTTGCATATCGCTGCTTGCGCTCTTCGCGCATTTTAATAAGGGCTCGTACGCGACCTTCGTTGCGAGTTCTTCTGGCTTTGATGCCTTGTCTTATCCAAATCTCTTCCTGAGCAAGTTTTTTGTCGAAATCGGCATTTGCCTTGGCTTCGATTTCTAACTGGCAGTCGCGATTTCTAATATAGGTGGCGAAATTCCCAGGATAAGAGTACAGTTTGCCGCGATCAAGTTCCACAATCTTGTTGGCGCAAGCATCAATGAAAGCGCGATCGTGACTGATGAACACGACGGCACCGCGGTATCCCGTGACAAAACTCTGGAGCCACACAATGGATGAAATATCCATGTGGTTCGTCGGTTCGTCAA
>JAZQPH010000340.1:0-2277 GCA_045628385.1 Succinivibrionaceae bacterium | reverse complement strand
ATTAAGGATATCCGTTCCCCATTGTTTCTGTTCCAATGAGCTGTAATCAAACGTTCTCATAATTCATCCTATCTTCTCATTTAATTATTTTTCTTCTAATTTTGCTTTATTTGAGAAGAAAAAAAATCAAATAATGAGAAGAAAAAAGGAGGTCGTCTGTACTCACGAGTGCGAAATTTTTATTGTCAAATCTGCATTTTGACCTTAATTTGCCTATTTGCATGAACTGACAAATTCAACCGCTGCGTTACAGTTCGTACGTTTCAATGGCACATCCGTGTTCCTTGGTTTTGCTGTCATAATTGATAGCGACCAATAAGACATTGGGATATCGCGATGCCAGATCTTTTGCGTAATTTTTGTTTCTGATCTGATCTAATGCCGCTTCGGTGCTGACGTCATATTTGAGTTCGATGATAAGCACAGGATTGCGGCTGTCCAGCGGAACATAAGCAATGTCAACAAATCCTTTGCCGCTGTCCAATTCTCTGAAAGTATTGTAGGTGTTGAGAAGCGTCCAGGAATAGCCGAACAGCACGCAGTAAGAAAGCGCCGCTTCGCTGTTGTACGTAAGAGCTGACACGTGCGGCCCGTTATGGATGTCGTCGATGATTTGGGCAACCCTGTTTCCGTCTTTTGCGATGGTTGCTTTATATAGTTCTTCTGAACGCCGCACCAATTCGATTTGAGGAAACCAGTTCTGGTTGGTAATCAGATCTCGCAGAACCGAGGATATTTCCTGATTCGGAATGTATGCTAACAAATCCAGATTTGAAAAAGGTTTCTTTATGCATGCGAGATAACCAAGACATACCAAAAGAGAGAATGCATCGTTCTTGTTGCAGATGTTTACCATGTCATTTTGGAAGGTGGTCGCAGAGAACGTCACTTTCTCGCCCGCCAGAAGTTTTAAAAGATCTTCCTTGAATCCGTCCAAATTCATTTCGATAAGACTCATGAGCGGAGTAAAAGCGGCCGTGTTAGTCCAATATGACTGGCATTCTTCGTCCTTGATGGCGCAGGCCACGGAATTCGGATTAAGAATGCTTGTACCGTTCAGATTGTATCCGTCATACCACTGTTTCAGTTCTGAAAACGGCGGCAGATTGTTATGATCTTTTGCAATCTGTTCAGTCTCTTCTTCCGTAAAACCAAAGAACTTCTCATATGGTTTCGGTCTTAACATGTTGTATTCGCGGAAGTTATTCAAAGCCGATTCCGAATTATATTTTTTGATTGGCAGAATACCGGTTAAATATACAAGGGCAAAAGCCTTCTGGCAATAAGTATTTTTAAAAAGCCCTCTGAGCAGATCGATGAATTTTTTTTGCAGAATTTCGTTATCGCCATATTCACGATAAATGAGATCCCATTCGTCCATGATAAATACAAATTGCTCTCCGGTTTGAGCATTTATTTCGGATATGATTTGGGGCAGATTGTCATCATCTAGATCCGGGTCATTAGAAATAATGTCTAAAAAAATTTTTTCAGAGCGTAGTTCTTTGACCGTTTTATACAATAAGTAATCTACGATATCTTGTATTGTTTCCTTATTTTTAGATCGCAAAAACTCTTCGTATATGCCATTCATATCGATATATATAACATTATATTTATTCAAATGCTCGGTATATGACGGTTCAGAGGAAATTTTAAATCTGTCAAATAGTTCTTTGCTGTCGCAGCCCTTGGAGTAATAGGCCGAAATCATTTGGGCGGTAATTGTTTTTCCGAAACGGCGTGGACGGGTAAAGCAAATAAAACGAGATTGTTGTCTTAACCTCTTATTCATTTCAGAAATAAAATCGGTTTTATCCACATAGATTTCATCTTGAGTCGGATTGGCGACCATGACAAAATCAGTATTGTCTGGATTTAATATATTACCCATGTGTTAACCTATATCTCTTCAAATTATTGGTACACAGTTCCTGTCACCAGTTGACCAGCGCAAGCTAAGACCTTATGAATATTCTTCGATTGAGCACTGATGCTCTTTGGTCTTGGTGTCATAATTGATTGCAATCAATAAGACATTGGGATAGCGCGATGCCAG
This sequence comes from Succinivibrionaceae bacterium, assembly GCA_045628385.1. Lineage (GTDB taxonomy): Bacteria > Pseudomonadota > Gammaproteobacteria > Enterobacterales > Succinivibrionaceae > JAZQPH01. Next base: position 218 of record JAZQPH010000340.1, on the reverse strand, counting down.
ATCTCTTGCGTAATCTTTGCTTTTGATTTGGGCTAACGCGGCATCGGCGTTTACGTCATACTTAAGTGCGATGATAAGCACCGGATTGCGGCTGTCCATCGGAACATAAGCAATGTCGACAAATCCTTTGCCGCTGTCCAATTCTCTGAAAGTATTGTAGGTGTTGAGAAGCGTCCAGGAATAGCCGAACAGCACGCAGTAAGAAAGCGCCGCTTCGC
>JAZQPH010000339.1:0-4400 GCA_045628385.1 Succinivibrionaceae bacterium | reverse complement strand
GTAAGGTCGAACATCTTTATGGCGCGCACGCATGCCTTGTTTTCGTTTTCCTTGCTCTCGACCTCTTCCATCGTCAGCGACAGCGCGTTCGTCGAATCAAAAAGCGTCACGTAATAAAGCTTCTGATGCAACCTCTTGTCCGCATTGGAATGTTCCCAAAAGCCTTTGCCGGGCTCATATTCCGCGGCTTTGGGCGTCTGTCCGTCTAACGAAAGCACGCGCTTTATTCCCAGTCGGGAATTCTTGCCATTGCTGATTACGAGTTCCAAAAATCCCTCATTATGGCTTTCAGATCGTCGACGACTATCAGGCTCAGAAGCCTGTTGACCGTATCATGGGAAATCAGACTGTCGGGAAAGTTCGGTATGTGCCTTTTCAGAATATCGAATTTCATTTCCCAAAACATGGCGATCTGTACGGAAGAGTTATATCCGCACATCCATGCCAGCATTATCGCCATGAAAGTTGGCCCGATAGGATAAAGAACTTTTGCTGGATCTCGGGTATCTTCTATCTCCATTAACTCTGACATTCTTTTTACTGCATCCAATAACATGATTTTTCCAGGCGGCCATAAATAAAGGTATTGGATCAATAGTTGATGTCTTGTACAAAGTGATTTTTATTACTGCGATCCTTGTATCACAAAAATATTTGTATCCATGATCCTGGGAGCACGGTTCTTCTCATGCGTAGGCCCTGCATTTTTTGAAAAATAATTCGCTTATTTCGAATATCTAAGCGACAGATTGCGATCGTTTATACTTGTCTGACTCAGTTCAGAAGATTTAGGCCGCATCCCCAACTCTCTTAAAATCGGTGTTGCATTCTTACATACTTATTCAGTTTCGAGTCCTCGATGCTTCTCAATTCTGTTCTTGATGCTGTGCACTCCGCTTTGCGCGCGAGCCGCCATGCGAAGACGTATTTTCGCCCCGCCCGTTCCCTTGACGACGACAGTGCCCGTTCCGAAAGGAATATCCCATAACGAAACTGATAAAGAAACAGATTCAATCTTGTCTAACGGCACTGAATGCTCGGTGCGAAACGGCCATCCTGTCCTTGACTCCAGCATGCCGTTTCTAAGCCACAATCCCGAATAAAACCAATGCGCCGCAAAAATAATCCCCAGCCCCATCGCGCTAACGGCCGCGCACCAAAGCGACCAAGAGGGCAGAACAAAACTCCAGGATTCAGAACCTCCGATCATCTTGATTTCATGGCCGAAAGCTGACGAAAGAAGCGCCGATTCCGCCGAGGCCGCATTGCAGGCAAAATAAGAGAGCGCGGCAGAAAGCGCGCAAAGAAATATTCCCAGAAATACGCATACGCGGTGCGGCTTGATCATGATGCATGGAATCGCCGAACTAGGCGCGCAATCTCCATCAACGCTCATTGCATCCTCCGACATGTCGGCTTCAGCTCGTTGGCAACTCTCGCCCCAAAGACCGAGATCAGCGGTGGCACAAAAACAAGAATCGTGAGCCAAAGCATACAGAAACGATTCTTCTAAAGATAATTCATGACGATTATAACAGTTTGAAAATTTGCCCATGCATGCGCATTTGTTGTGAATAAAACTCAGAATGCGGGCATATCGGAGATACAAGCGTTAATGACTGTTCAGGAAATACACAAGGCAAAAATTGGCATCGTCGTCCTCCTTGCGGCGAGCGTCGGTTTGCCTATCCTGTTCCACGGGGTGTGCCTCCTTCTCCCCGTGGCGCTTGTTTCGGCATGGACTCTGTGGCGAAAAATTGCCGATGAAGAGTCGCGCATGGAAGCAGCAGCCTGCGCATCCGTGCCCAAGATCCCGAATGCCCGCGACACGTTTGGAAAGGCAGAACCGACTGGAAGAACCGTCCGATTCGTAATCGATCTCGGCAACATGTTTCTTCCCGAAAGGCTTCTTCGCAAGCCTCGGCATGATATGAATGCCCATAATGACAAACATCTCGGTTTTGCCGGCCGGCTCGCGCGGCATCTATCGGCTTTTGTTCAATGGCTGAAGGCATGCGCGGCAAAGGCGTTCGCAGCACCGCAGGGTCCGCCGTAAACGCCTTTCGACAGACCGTCCGCAGGATTTTGTCTCCTTGTTTTGTTGTGTCTGTTTTGCGCCGGCCCGTCCGGCTCTTTTTTTTTGAAGGAGAGTCCGCAAATTGCGGGGGAGGCTTCGCCATGGAAGCAAAAAATAACGTACCTTCGGCAGGCAGGGCTTCAGCTCGGCCTGAAGATCACCGCATAATTGCGGGTGCCGATATCCCCGCCCAGACCGTTGCGTCCTCTCAAAACACAAGACGCGAGCCTGTATCGGACATTCCAAGAAAGCAGCCTCAGCAAAATGCAGAGGGCACCATCCAGCAGACAATCCGCCAGGCACCGGGGCAGATGCCTCATCCAGCCGCTCAGGCGCAGAGGGCATCAGGAGAGAATGCCGTGACTCCCGCGGGCGTCCATGCGCCGGCTCCGCAGAATTTTCAGCAAAGAGCAGATATTCCTCGCCAGGAAACCGGCGGTTACGGTCCGGGATCATCATTCTTCGGAGCTCATAACGGCTCCGACGCAGTCAGCCACGAAAGCGAAGCCGAAGCCGCAAAAGAAACTCCGCAAAACGGCAACTACGGCGGCATGGGAAATTTTTCAGGCAGCCAGAATACCGGACAGCCTGCGTACAATAACTTTGGTTTCGGCGATGAAAGCGGCAGCGGCAGGCAGCCAAAGAACAAAACTGCGATTAAAGGAGACGGCAGCGTTTCGGATGTATTTGCCGCGCTGCTCGCACTCTTTACCAAAGGCAGGGGAGCGTCAAAGCCGCAATCAAAAGACAAAGATCCAGAGGAAGAACGATACAAAAAGTTCAGAGAACCGACCCCCGAAGAAATCGATGCGCGCAAGAAAAAAGAAGCGCGCAGAAAAAAAATCATCAATATCTCAATCGCTTCAGCTCTTGTATGCCTGACGGCAGCAATCGGCATATTTGTTTATTTCCAGATGCATGTCTTTGACAGGGACATTTCGCGCTGCGAGCTTAACGCCGCGCACGGCGACTACGAAATTGCTTACCGCTACTGCAAAAAGGCAAGCAAGATCGAATCTCCGAACTCATGGTATTACCTCGGAAAAATTCTTGAGGACGGAACCGCCGTTCCCGAGGAAGATTTCAAATTCGGAGGATCCGTCGCCAGAATCAAAGCCGCGTCCAGATATTTCGAAAAGGCCGCTAAAAAAGGACATGCGGTCGCTGCAGCCAAACTCGGCGACGACAGAGCCAACGGCACTGCCACTGTGACTCGCGATCCCAATGCCGCTATCGGCTGGTACGAGATTGCCGCCAAGCAAGGAGACGTCGCGTCCACGCATAAACTTGCCGATTTGCTTGTCGAAGTCGGCAGGAACCAGGATGCGATCAATTGGCTCAAAGAAATAGGCGAAGAAGGCGACGAGAAAGCGGCTTCAAAGCTTGCGGAAATCTATTTTTCCGGAACGCTGGCTCCCGCCGATCCTACCGAGGCGTTCAAATGGTGCGAAAAAAGCGCCAGGGCAGGCAATCCTGCCGACGAGCACCTGCTGTCGCTCATGTACAGAACCGGCGCGGGAACAGAGCGCGACCTAAGAAAGTCATTTGCCTACGAACGCATGGCAGCCGCCGCTGGAAATACAGAAGCCGCTTACGGAGCGGGATACATGTACGAACACGGTCTCGGAACTGAAGTCAGTTATCCAAATGCGGCCGCCATGTACAGAAGGGCCGCCGATCAAGGACATCCAGAAGCGGCATTTAAACTCGGAACGTTCTACGAAGCAGGCATAGGCGCGACATCCGATTACGACGAGGCCGCGGGATGGTATGAAAGAGCTGTCACAAAAGATCACGCCGGAGCCGAATACGCGCTCGCCATATTGAACCGGGAAGGACTAATCTCAAACTACGATCGCACAAAGGCCGTCGAACTGCTAAAACGCGCGGCAGTCCATGAAATGCCTGAAGCCTACTTTTATCTCGGACTCAGCTATGCCGACGGAGTAGGCGTCGAAAAAAACAAGAGCGAAGCCGCATACTGGCTGGGCAAAGCAGCCAATTCAGGATTTGCCCCAGCCGACTACAGGCTCGGGCTGATGCTTTATGCAGACGGAGCTTATGACGGAGCCGCCAAACATTTCAAAAATGCGATGTCGGCGGGTCACGCCTACAGCGCGGCTTATCTCGGCATCATGGCAGCCATGGGTCAGGGCACGCCGAAAAGCGAGTACATGGCCTATTACTATTTTCTTGTGAGCAACATGCTCTACCCCGCCCCGAACACGGAAATGAACATCGATCTTCTGCGTTCAAGGCTGTCTGACGAGCAGACAGGCATAGCGCAGGACCGCGCCGAACAATTCGTAAGAAAAGTACAGTC
>JAZQPH010000338.1:0-3821 GCA_045628385.1 Succinivibrionaceae bacterium | reverse complement strand
ACGTGATGTTCCGTGAGACTAAAAAATTTTTGGAAAGGCAGACATGTTTACAATTTTGAACAAACTCATAAGCGGCAATATGGCGATTTTGTCTGTCGCCGCCGCCGTCTTTGCGTATTGCTTTCACGGAAGTTTCACGGGATGGGTCAATAATCCCGATTTCTGCGGTCAGGCCATAACCATCACCGCCCTTCTTGTAGTCATCATGTTCGGCATGGGACTTACGGTGAGGCCGAAAGATTTTCTCATGGTCATGACGCACCCCAAACAGATTCTCTTGGGCGAACTTGCGCAATTTATGATCATGCCGTTTCTCGGCTTTACGCTGTCGTATCTTTTCAGATTGCCTCCCGAACTTGCGGTCGGCGTTATTTTGGTTGGATGCTGCCCGGGCGGGACCTCATCCAATGTCATGACCTACATGGCCAAAGGAAACGTTCCTCTTTCAATAGGACTTACCTGCGTGTCGACGGTTTTGGCGCCGATCGTGACGCCGCTCCTCACGGGTTTCTATATCTATCTTTACAGCGACAGCGCATCCAGCATGGACATCGATCTGTACGGAATGTTCCTCGGCATCACCAAAATCGTCATCGCCCCGATAACCATCGGACTTGCCGTAAACAAATTGTTTCCTAATTTCTCCCGGCGCCTGGTCGGCATTCTTCCTTCGATATCCTGCATCGCGATATGCATCATCATCGGCTACGTCATCGACGCCAACCATGCCAAACTGTTCAGTCACGGTCTCATGATTTTTCTTGTGGTAGTTCTGCATAACATGCTCGGCTATGCCCTCGGATATGCGCTCGGCAGAATGACAAAAGCAGACGATCAAACCTGCAACACGCTGTCGATCGAAGTAGGCATGCAGAATTCGGGACTGGGATCCGGCCTGGCGCAGACATTTTTTGCGGCTCTTCCTGCCGCGACGATTCCCGGTGCGCTCTTCTCCGCCTGGCACAATATTTCGGGAGCCCTCATCGCTTCATATATGGCAAAACGCTCAGAGAAGAAGAACCATTAAAGAACTGGGCAATAAATAAAAAAAAGGCTTCGGGCATAGCTGTGGGTAAAAATTTTCGCAGCCATGCGAAGCCTGCCGCGATATCAATTCACATCTAATGAATGCATTTAACTTGGATTTGGCGAATGACCGCAGCGCCCGAATCCTCACATCCATTGCGATATGTCGTTCGATTCCGGAATGTATCGGCAAATCAATTTGGTTTCCCGCGCATTCAGCACATGTACCGTCGTACAATCTTTGGATATGAAGCACCTTGTCTTTCTCGGTTCTTCGATATAATCCCTGCGCGGATAATCCCTGTTTTTTCAATTACATCGTCCATCTCTATATCCCGCATCGCAAATAGTTCCTCAAAACCATCAATGCTATATTGCTCAGGGAGTTCATCGATCAGTTTATATAATCGCAGTATCCTTCCGGGTAACTTTTGCTGCACTTCATAAACGCGTCTGCATTCTGCTTCAAAATTTGTTTGATACCGGCTTGCTCGTATGTGTTAGAGTATTCGCACACCGCAATTTCGGACGATATGACGAGCATTTTACAGAAACGAGAAAAAACCATGATTTTTACCGACCGTCGCCAAATAATTACCGGTTTTCTGCTGTCGCTGTCTGCATTCTTTCTGTGTTCGTGCCACACGATCGAATTTCACCAAGAAGAACCGATAGCAGAAGTTCGATCGGAATACGATGACGCAAATAATTGGATGTTCTATCCCCAAAGCCGCCAATTCGGCGCGGATACTTTTTTTGTCGCTCCGACGGCCATATTCGACGAGAAGCTGAACATGGATATGAACGACGAAAACGCCAAAAAAAGCGTCCTCGGCGCCACCTTGATGGAAAAGGGGCTGTACGACGACATGACCGACTTCTACGCGCCTTATTACAGGCAGGCGACGCTCGAAGTTTATGAGATGAGTGCCGAACAAAGAACTCGCTATCTCGACATTGCCTATGAAGACGTCAAGAAAGCTTTTTCGCACTACATAAAAAAGGCAAACGGCGGCAGGCCATTGGTGCTTGCGGGTTTTTCGCAAGGCGCCGATCACGTCAAACGCCTATTAATCGATTTTCCCGAAATCCATGACAGACTGGTTGCGGCCTATGTAATCGGATGGAACATTACCGACCAAGATCTTGCGGAGCATCCTCAGTTAAAAATGGCCGAACGGAAAGACGACGTCGGAGTAATCGTCAGTTTTTGTTCCGAAAGCGTGGACCTTGAAGATTCAATTCTCATCCCTGAGCGCACGCATGCAATAAATCCGATTAATTGGAAAACTGATGCGACCAAAGGCGACAAAAAAGACAACTTGGGAGCATGTTTTGTCGACATGAACGGTACCATCACCAAAGAAATTCCACACCTCACGGGGACGTACATTGATCCCGCAAGGGGCGCATTGAAAGTAACCGACGTAAGCAAAAAAGACTACCCTGCGATGCTGAAATTTTTTAAGGAAGGAAACTTCCATATCTACGATTACCAGTTCTTTTACCGCAATATCGAAAAGAACGTGCAGACCAGAATCAAAGCGTTCGAGACTAAGAAAAAAATGACATCGGATAAATCCCGATAACTGTCTTCACCCCCTTCCGAACATTGCATTCAAGAAGGGGGCATGCCCCATGAATTTGGGCATCAAACAAGACCCAAAGCGATTTTCATCGCCGTCACCGAATCAGGGGTAAACTCCCCTGCCCTTGCGACAATGTCATTTGCATCCATCAAAAGCATCTCGACGACTTCCGATTCCTGAAGAACAAACGGTCCCGAGCTTTCCATGACGAATATGTGCGCAAATACCCTGCCGCCGAGAAGATGCTTTCCGATTTTCTTAAGATCGGCATTCTTGATTCCGATCTCTTCTTCGACTTCCCGTATAGCAGCTATATCGGGGTCTTCTCCAGCGGTTACCACTCCGCCCGTGCAGGCATCAAGCATTCCGGGGCAATAATCTTTGGTCATCGTTCTTCTCTGAACCCAGATGCCGCCCGCAGGATTTTTCACGACCACGTATGTCGCCCTATGCATGTATTCATGCTGCGCGCGCATTTCGGCTCTCGTGACGGTTTTGACTATTTCATCCGCATCGTTCACGAGATCGACCATTTCGATTGCCATTGCAAAGCTCCATATCTTTCGAACACGGCGATATTTTACGACGCAACCCGTTTGGCAGATCGCAAAAATCCAATCCGAAAAGCCAAGTTGTTAGGCAAAAACCGGTCAATTATTGACCGCGCTTAAAAAAAAGCGTTTGCTTGATCAAGGATCGGCAAAAGTTGCGGGGATTGTCCTAATTCTTTGCGCCGCCGCAATATAAAATCAAAAAGAACAAAAGTTCGTCCCGGAGAATCGTCAAATGGGCTTCCTCAGCAAAATCAAAAACCTCATCAAAAAAGACAAAAAGTCAGAATCTGTTCAAGACGAACAGTTCAATGCCGCAATTGCAGAAGATCAATCGCCGCGTCTCAAACCTGCAAGCACGGGCAGAACCGTCAATCTAAGCGGCGGCGGAGAAACATCTTTCAGTCTTGCGGCATCAGACGCCCAAGAACCGACGGAAACCGCCGCATTGCCGGCCGAAGAGGCGATAGCAGACGGCGGCGAAAAAGTTTCAGAAGCCAAAGCTGTTCAGGAGGCAGCAGAAACCGTGACCGCAGTTCAGGCTGAAAACGCCGAAACCGCGGAAAAGAAAGCCAAGAAACCGGCAGCCAAAAAAGCAGCCAAGAAGAAAACAGAGGACGGTTCTTCCGAAGAATCCGCAAAGCCTGCAAGAAAA
>JAZQPH010000337.1:0-5436 GCA_045628385.1 Succinivibrionaceae bacterium | reverse complement strand
GCTGGGGCGCAGCCAGAGCGAAGTCTACAAAACGCTGGTTTTTCACCAGGACAAAACATATGCGGTCGCGGTTGTGCCCGTAAATTGCACGCTGAATCTGAAATCGGCGGCAAAGCTTGCAGGATTCAAGAAGGCGGAAATCCCGAGTTTGATAGTTATTTGCCGAGAATGCCCTACCGGCGGGCATTCTCGCGGTTTTAAGGCGTTGTGTACACAGAATTCAGGATTTTATAGCGATAACCGCATATTGTTTCTTTTCTCGCATATCGTTTGTCGAAATTAATTCCGAGCAAATTATCAAGCTCATTAATTACTTCGTCTCTTTTGTTTATTTGATAAATATCTTTGCTTATATCCGCCGCCATCGCGGAATTGATTCCGTCGACAATCGCTTTTTCCGAATATTTTCTGTTTAACCTGATTGCGAGCATTCTGAGCATCGTAAGCGTAATAAAGCAGGTAAGAAAATGCGCGTTGATGTGTTCTCGGGTTCTGACAAAAACGGGCCTGCCCCTGAGGTCGGTTTTGGTGATTCTGAACGACTGCTCAATTCGCCATAAGCCGCGGTATTTTTTAATGATTTCCGCTGCTGAAAGATTAGTTTCGGAAGTGACAATCAGATAATAGCCGTCAAGCATTTCGTCTTTTTTTATTTTTTCCTGATTGAGGGAAACTTTTAAAGCGACGTTTTTGTTTTCTTCGCCCGTGTCTTTGTCGACGGTTTTTTCGTCGATATATTTTTTCATTCCTTTATGGCAGGATTGTCTGAATTTCGCGGAATCTTCCGCCAAAGATTCTATATTCGACAAAAGAGCGTCTCGGGCAGATTTTTCTTTTATCTGATATTTGCGCGACCATATGCAGACGACCTTCTGTTCGTGCTCGTGATTTGTGCCGTCCGGATATCTGACATTAACGATTCTTTTGAATTCTTTTAATTTAAAATCGCCCGATTCGTTTGAATGCCATCCCGATTCATTGAGCACTTCGGCGGTCAGATCTTTCGACGCTCCGCGTATCTTCTGGCTGACGATGTAGCCGTTGCCTCCCGAGAGTATGTAGCCTAGGTTGGAGCCGCTGTTTAAGCCCTTGTCGGCCGTTATGACGACCTTTCCCGCGCCGTAGGTTTTCTTGATTTCTTCGAACGAAGGAACGAGAGTCGAGCAGTCCGGCTTGTTGCCTTCGTAAAGATAATAATCGACCGGCAGTCCCTGATTGTCGATAAAAAGTCCCATCTGCACGATGGGCTGCGGACGGTGCTCTTTCGAGCATCCTTTTTTTCTGAATTCGTCTTCTTCGTTTATTTCAAAAAAATAATTCGTCACGTCGTAATAAAGAATATCGGTGTTTCTTCCGTATTCTTTGCATAATGCATTGTGCATCGTGTCGATGAATTTCTTTTTTTCTTTGGCGAGCGAAGTCAGGGATTTGTATATCTGCTCGAGTTTTAAATTGAAATCCTCAAAAAAGTATTCATATCCTTTTTCGAGACAGCTCTTTTTAGAAGACGGTTTCAGCGCTCTCATATAGCACATCAGCCTTAAGCAGTCTTTAAGGCTGTATTCTTCTTTCGTTCCCGACTGGATGTCGTCGCACAATGCGCCGAGTTCGAGTTCTTTGAACATTCTGTCCAAATAAAAATATCCGTAATTCCTTAAACAATTCGTTTCGGAAATCTTTTCGGCAAGATTTATCGTCAGCTTGATAAACGCGTCTTTTGAATTCTGTTCGTCTTTATATTTCTGAATAAGTTTGTTTACGGCTTCGGGATCATTTTTTGTCAGTTCGGATTCGGTTCCGAGATATTCGACGGTGCGCTGTTTTACTTTTCCGTTTTCTCTGTAGCCTTCGACAAGAACAATGCTGACCTGCCCGTTTGCTCTTTTAATTCTTCGAATAAACATATCGCTTCGCCAAGTTAAAAAATGATGGTTATATTATGCCATATCCATTACATATACACAACGCCCAAATTAAAGAAAAAACCGTGAATTATCACGGCTTTACAAAAATTATTCACAGATCAACTATCAAACTCGGGAGAATTGGGCCCGCTGCAAAAGGTCAGCGATAATTATGAAAAGATGGTTCTGTCGCTGGATGATGAAACAGCCAGCCATGAAGGAATAAAGCAAGTTAATATCATAGATTGGCTGTTGCAATAACCAAATATCATGCGTCACGACACACCTCGCTCTAATTTGCGAATAATGTCATCGAGCAGTTCAATTTGGAGATTTCTATTTTGGGCTTGTTATAGTCTTTCTTAAACTGTCCCAGCCCAAACGATATCAAAATGGCTCATTCTTTAAGTGCCTTCAGAGCTTCTTCAATATCGGAATAACGCTTACAACTAGGATCTTTAGCTAGAATTTCTGTTTCGATCATCGCTGCAATGGTTTCTTTATTTGGTTTATCCATAAGAACATCGAAGGGAATTCCGCCTACGCGAAGGGACTGGCGAAGGAAGATATTTATAGCTGTGGTTAGATTTAGACCTAGAGAACCATATAAGTCTTCGCATTGCTTTTTTATATCGCGATCATTCGTATACTGTAACTTGTCGTAGAAGTCATGCTTGTACTCCCTTTTGCTTGTTATTTAATTACGTTGTATATAAAGCATTACATATGCAATCAGTCTAAGGTTCATACATTTCCTTTTTTGTCACAGAAAGAAAAGGATACTTGTAGATGCGGACAAAACATATACTAATGAACGCAATAACTTTGAATGTAGAAAATAATAGCTTATGCCATTATCGAAAATGTGCCTTATTAAGAGTTTGAGAAAAACTGCACTTAGTGTACATCATATTCAGAATATTGGCTGGGTAGGCTGCCAATGCTGTTTTCTCGATAATTCTTACCGTCAGCGGCTCAAAAAAGGCACTATGCTTGGATAGTCTTTTTACTTATAGGAAACGCGCAGCAAACTGGATCTTTTAGGTTCAGTAAGATGTCTAAAGCTTCGCTAAATATGAGGATCGAACAGTGACTAAGTACAAGCCTCCCTTTCATATGACGGATAGGATAACAAATTTGACTGCCGCCATCAGCGAGCAATTAGGACAGATTAAAATTTTGTCCAGAGGCAATCTTACTCCTCATCTGAGAAAGGAAAATCGTATACGCACTATTCATTCATCGTTAGCAATTGAGAATAATTCCCTTTCTTTAGAACAAGTTACAGCTATTATCGAAGGCAAGAGAATTCTCGGAAATCCAGTAGAAATCAAAGAAGTAAAGAATGCTTATGCCACATACGACATGATGCTGACCTTAGATCCTTATTCTGTTAATGATCTGTTAAGGGCGCACAAAGCTATGATGAACGAACTGATTTCTGAAAGCGGCATATTCAGAAGCGGCGGGGTCGGAGTGTTTAACGGAAAAGTTCTTGTTCATATGGCACCTCCTGAAAACATGGTATTCGGACAAATTCAGGATTTGTTTGCATGGTACAAGAGATCAGAAATTCATCCGCTAATAAGAAGCGCAATTTTTCATTACGAGTTCGAATTTATTCATCCTTTTGCCGATGGAAACGGACGCATGGGCAGGATGTGGCATAGCTTGCTTCTTGGTCATTGGAATGAGATCTTCTATTGGCTCCCAATCGAAGAGCTCATAAGATCGCAGCAAAGCGAATACTATAATGCTCTTGGCAAATCAGACAGCGATGGCGATAGCAATGCGTTCGTTGAATTTTTGTTGCAAGTGATATTGGAGACTTTGCAGAAAACAACAGTTGTTGGGAACGATGATGCTGAAGATCGGACAGATCCTTTGATTGAAAAATTGCGAGCGGCGATGGGAAAAGATGTTCTTTCCACAACCGAAATAATGTAGCGGCTTGGATTATCTCATAGACCTACATTCAGACAAAATTATCTCAATCCTGCTCTTAGTCTGGGCGTTATAGAAATGACGATCCCTGACAAACCTACTAGCAGGAATCAAAAATACAGAGTAAAAAATTAACTTGATCGGTGGATACCGATCAAGTAACCGACTAAGTTAGTAGCAATCCTTCGTGCAGAATTTGCTTGCGAGCCTGTTAGATGAGATTATCGAAATTTTCGATCGCCGCTGGCTCTTTCATCCACTCTGTTAGGTTGAAAGATACAACTTCGTTGTCATAATCTTGCTGATTGCTGTGTGAAGTCTCTTTTGGCACATTATTTAGTATGTGGACTAATGCTGTCATTATGAAAGAATATGTCAACGAAGGTTGGGCAAGGATTATGCACGATTAAAAAGTAAATCTGGTGGTAATCATCGGAAATAAATTCCAGATCGGATCAATGAGATTCGTTCATCTAAAAGTGCCCAATCTTTCAGTCTTGTAGCCTCTTTTATGTGGCTAACTAATAGTCATTGCTGCCCATTTGAATACAAGTTCTTGTATTTGCTTGCATTCTTTGCGGAAAACTTTCGTAATTTTTATACCGTATCGTATCGTATCGTATCAAACATTCATACTAACGAATCTTGAGTGAATTGCAGTCTCTTAAAATTTTCGCAATGAATTGCGCAAGAGATGCTCGCTTAAAAATAAAAGTATCGCATGACAAAGACCAATACAACTAATGACATTAAATTACGCACGACAGACGAAATTGAGATGATTTAGGGCATAAATGTGATCTACGCAAAATTTTGATTACATAATAATCAAATTCAGTGTACCCCCAAAAAAAAAGCTGTAAACTTTTGACGTGTCTGGTAGAGACTTTGCTTCAAATTCTGATTTGAATTTCTGAAAGCAGGAAAACTTATATTTTGTTGTCTAGATATTTGTACTAAGGTTAAAGATTTATGGATATCAAAGAGTATGGAAGTGGTTCAAAAGTTATTGTTACAGACGGAGATTATATTAAAGAATATCGTTCAGGCGAAAAATTACTGCAAATTGATGGTAATTACATTAAGGTATATCGTTCTGGTGAAAAATTATTGCAAATTGATGGTAATTACATTAAAGAATATCGTTCGGGTAAAAAATTGTATGAATTTAATGGTTCTGCAAAATTGAGCGCTGAATATTTGTTTGCTGTTTTGTATGCAACGCACAAAATAACCGTTTAATGTGAAAATTATTATTTCCTAAAGTTTAAGTCAAAAGTGCAGTAATAATTTCTGCACTTTTTATTCTTGTTTATATATGTTTTCGATATTCTATTATGCATGAAGTAACAAATTTGATTGACGTTCCTCTTATCGGCGGCGGAGAAGATTTACTTAAAATCAATAAATATATCAACGCATTAAAAAAATACATCAATGTCGCAACCATGCCGACGACAATCGCAATTCAGGGAGAATGGGGCAGCGGCAAAACCTCGCTTATGAATCAAATCCGTTACGATTTGTGCGATGAACAAGAGGCAAAAGAATTAGATGCTCCGTTCCATGGCATCTGGCTGAATATGTG
>JAZQPH010000336.1:0-7967 GCA_045628385.1 Succinivibrionaceae bacterium | reverse complement strand
CTTATGGATGCCTAAATGAGCTGTCGCAAAATGGGTTTTTCAGGCATTGCCGCGAACGGATCTGAAAAGGCCTCTGCTTAGCAGGGGCCTTTCTTGCATGGTTACCTGAATGTTGCGCATCTACCAAATCTTTTTGAAATTCTCTTGGGCAAGAACCTTAGGATCGCGCCTGTATTCAAGAAGTTTTGCGTATTTTAGATAACTGTTCACGCCTGAACTGAGGGCGACCGTAATTCCGTCGATGCCGTCAAGAAATCCGAGCCTGAAAACGTATTTGCGGATGAATGCGTTAGCGCCATGGAACACTGGGCTGAATGAATTTGCTTTCTTGCCTTTTTCATACATGATTTTGGCGCCGCGGCTTGAAAAATTCCTGCCTGGTTTGGCAAACAGCTCTCCGAGATTGCGGAAAGAGTAGTGAATGATGTCGGCTTTGATCGTGCGAAAGTTCTGCGTTTCGACGAATGAATGCTGCTTTACTTCTTTGAATTTGGTTTTGCGGCGATCAAACAGTCGCACGCAAATATCAGGATACCATCCGCCGTGTTTTATCCAGCGGCTTCCGATATAGTTGCGGCGCGGAAATCCGAACGCATCTTCTGGGCAAGAGCCAAGATCGAGTTTTTTGATGGCGTCGATCATTTCGTCTGTCAGGCGTTCGTCGGCATCGAGGCTCAGGATCCAATCATTCGCAGCATGCGGGATGCCCACATTTTTCTGAAACCCGTCGCCCAAGTATGGCTGGATAATGACGCGGCAGCCGAGTTCTTCCGCAATCTGCCTCGTGGCATCCGTTGATTCGGAATCAACGACAATGATCTCGGCGCATACCGACTTCATATTTTCGATGCATTCGCGGATGTTGTTTTCTTCGTTGAGGGTGATGATGATTCCGGTGATGCTGTTCATGCTTTTTCCTTGGCGAGCAGTTCGCCGTAAAGTCTGAAATATTTTTCTGCCATTGCTTCCGGAGTGAACTTCTCGGTTCTTGCTTTGCCTCCTGCAGCCAGGCGTTTTGCGAGATCTTTATCGCGTTTGATTTTGGTCAGTTCCGCGGCGAGTTTCTGTCCGTCTCCTGGCGGAATCAGGATTCCGCTCTTGCCGTTTTCGATGACGTCAGGAATTCCGTCAACGTCTGATGCCACGATAGGCAATGAAAAATCCATGGCATCGAGCAGCGTCGATCCGAGTCCTTCGTTTCTTGAAGGAAATGCGAAGGCGTCGAAGGCTCCGAGGTAATCGCCGACGTTTTTGTGAAATCCTGCCCAGCAGATGTTGTCTAAATCCGCGCTTTCCGATTTTAATATTTCTTCATCGGATCCCGCTCCCAGCAGGACAAACTGAGCATCGGGCTCGCTGTCTTTCATGATACGCGCGGCTTCTATGATTGTTCTCTGGCCTTTGTGGCGATCGACGTAAGCGCCGATGTGTCCGATGAGGTATTTTCCCGGGAATGAATCGCGTATTTTTGCCGATTCTTCTTTATCCTGCGGCAGGTGAGCAAGCGCGCTGTTGATAGTAACCACGTTGTGCGGGCTTACTGTTTCGAGGTATCCCGAAATAACAGAGGAGATGCCTACGAGTTTGGTCGCTTTCTGGTGGCATGTTCTCGTGAACCAGCCGCTTTTTAATTTTTGCGGAACCCGCCTGGTGATGACATAAGGCGTTCTTCGAAGAAAATGATGGGCAAGGCACCAGTGCGCGGCTTTTGCTTCATGGGCATGAAGAATATCTGCGGATACGGCAAAATGTCCTGAAAGTCTGCCCGACACTTCGATAATTTCAACGCCTTTGACTCCTGAAAGTTCGCTTTTGAGAGGCGAGCCTTTGCGGCAAACCATGATTTGGCTCTGCAGAAACTTGGACAGCCCCGCAACAATCAGCGCCGTCTGGCGTTCGCCGCCTCGGAATCCTTTTGCCAGATTTACGTGGCAGACCGTAGGTAATTTCATGTCACCCTGCCTAAAACTAAGAATTGCGCCCATGGGGCATCGAAACCCGAAACGGCGTGTCTCATCATTTTACAACAACAGATCGACGACTGATTTTCTTGGCATTCATTCAATTGCAGCAAGTTGGGCATGCGGTCAGATTTTCTTTTTTGCAGCGAGTTTTGAACCTTTAATCTAAGCGGGGATGTCTGCCTATCGCTATCAAGAACATTTCTGTATCATGACAAAAAATTGCGGTTTATGTGAAATATGTTTCAAATTTGCAAAAACTCATTTATTTGTGTTGATATATATGTGCAAACAGTCGTAATATGTTCTTGTTCGTTATCTAAGTGTATAAATTATTGATAATTGTCTTTATAAGGATGGATTATGACGTATATAAGAATTGCAATGTTCGCATTCGGCATCATCGCTCTGATTTCTGCGATTGTTGTTATGCGCCGCATGACGCGCGATTTGTCATCTTTTGATAACGATTCTGCCGATGACGGAGAAATTTCAGTTGAGCGTCTTGATATCGATGAATTGCTCTCATGGTTTGAAGAAAAAATCTCGGGAAAATTTCGCCGCGGCGCCATAGTGTCGCTGACCGATGACGAGATTCTTCGCGACTATGACGGAAGATATGCCAAAAAACTGCTTTCAAAATCGTTCTTTATTCAGATTGTCGTGGACTGGCAGCAAAATCGCATCGTCAGCATGCGTTATGTCTTCTACAAGCACGGAGACAGAAAACTCATAGCCCGGTTGAGCAATGCAAAGAAAATCATGTATGAGGAATTGGTATCGATGCGTGGCAGACAGACCGCAGCGTCCGATGAACCGGATGTTACGTCAAAGTTTGCCTGGCGGTATGCAGATGCTGCTGCAAAATAGGCACGATAATTTATCGCTCACATCAATAACTCGGATTTGATCCGAGTTTTTTATTTCCTTTTTGCCAATATTTGGTACGGTTTAAAATTTGAGTCACGAATGCGTACTGCCGACATTCGCTTTGTCATTCTGTTGCATTTAGTTATCGCTCGGGCTTTCGTTCCGTTATACCCAAAGTCTGAACTCTGTCATATATTTGCAAAACCGTCAGCTGTTTGAAACTTATTGTCGGTCCGCATGCCCTATAACAGTGAATAGTAAGCCGAAGAAAAAGGCAGATTTTTGTGAGCTCGTTATGTTAAGAGATACGGATGCCCAGGCAGACAAGGATTATTCATTCGGCAAAGTGCCGGACAGTGCCAAAAAGGGTCTTTTAAGCATGACTGTAATCATGGTCGGCTTTACCCTGACAATTACATCCATGAGCGTAGGAACTCAAATCGGTAATGAGATGGATTATTCCGGTTTGCTCCTTGCGACCTTGTGGGGCTCGCTGATACTGTCCGTATATTGCGGCGTTTTGGCATATGTATCGGCGAGTACAGGTCTGTCACTTGATTTGCTTTGCCGCCGCGCATTCGGTTCAGTAGGTTCATTTCTTCCGAGCGCAGTCATGGGGTTTACGCAGATGGCTTGGTTCGGCATCGCAGTCGCAATGCTTAGCGAACCGATAGCAACGACATTGGGGGTGCCATATTATTTATTGATTGCATTTTTCGGTCTTGGCATGACCGCAACCGCATACTTTGGCATCAAATCGCTTGAAATTGTCAGCGATTTATCGGTGCCTATCATCATCGGATTTTGCTGTTATTCGCTGTATTTATCGCTTTCAGGAGACGCAAGCGCCGCAGAATTGCTAAACAAAAACGTGGGCGATATGACTTTGGCGACCGGAATAACACTTGTCATCGGCTCATTCATTTCGGGCGGAACTTCGACGCCTAATTTTGTGCGTTTTGCCAAAAGCGCAAAAATTGCCGTGATTGCGACCGTGGTGGCGTATTGTTGCGGCAACGGGTTCATTATTTACTTCAGTTCTGTGGTCGGTGCGCAAACAGGTCAAAGCGATATTTTCTTTGCCATGATGCAGCAGGGGCTGTTGGTCATGGCAATTGTGGTTTTCGGCGCAAATGTTTGGACGACCAACAACAACACGGCGTATACAAGCGCACTTGCTGTTTCGAACATGATAAAGGTACGCGCAAAGCCACTTATTATCGCATCAGGCTTTATAGCGACCTTGTTCGCCGATTGGATGCTCAACCATTTTGTCGGATTTTTGTTGGTTATCGGCACGGTAATTCCGCCGATCGGAGCGGTTATTGCCGTTGATTACTTTTTCAGAAAGTCCGTATATGACGATGATGCCAAAATCGAAGCCATGAGATGGCCTGCGGTTCTTGGCATTGTCTTGGGGGCGGTGTGCGCGAATGTATCCTATGTTTTGATTCCGTGTATCGATTCGATGATTGTTGCGGGATTATCCTGCATTGCGGGAATTTGCTGGGACAAATACAGAATCAAAAAGCGCTGATGCCAAAAAAAGATAATAAATGGACGAAAAAAGAGAGGTCGTTGAACTCTCTTTTTTGCATCGGCGCACTGATGTTTTGCGATCAGCGGATATTCGTTCTTGAAAGAAATTCCTTAAGACGCGGATGATCCTGATTTTCGAAAAATTCCGCAGGCGTCGCGTCCAATGCGATTTTGCCGCCGTCTATGAAAAAAGCTCTGTTGGCGACTTGCTTCGCAAAACTCATTTCGTGAGTTACGACGATCATGGTCATGTGTTTTCCTGCCAAGTCTTTCATCATATCCAGCACTTCTCCGACCATTTCTGGATCTAACGCGGAAGTCGGTTCGTCGAACAATATGGCGTCAGGGTCATTTGCTATGGCTCGCGCGATGGCGATACGTTGTTTTTGGCCGCCTGAGAGGGTCGAAGGATACGATTTTGCCTTGTCCGCCAAGTTGAGCATATCGAGGAAGGACAGAGCCTTCTGTTCGGCTTCCGTTTTGTTCATGCCTCCCAATTTTACGGGCGCGAGGATTATGTTATCGAGAACCGTCATGTTGGGGAACAGATTGAAATGCTGAAAAACCATGCCTATTTTGCGCCGAACGCTGTTAATGTCGGCATCAGGGGCGAGAATATTTTTTCCTTTGTAGATGATTTCGCCTTCGGTCGGATGTTCCAGTCTATTAAGGCAACGCAGAAAGGTTGATTTTCCGCATCCCGACGGGCCGATTACGGATATGACATCGCCTTTTTTGATTTCTGTGCTGAGACCGTGCAGAATCTGCCTGCCGTTGAACGATATTCCGAGATTTTTGATTTCAAGAATCGTTTCGCGATTATTTTGCATATTTCTTCAGCCTCTTTTCGAGTTTTGCGACCATTGCGGTCATGAACATGACGATGGCAAGATAAATGATCGCGGATGCCATAAGTGGCATGAATGCTTCATATGTTGTGCTGCGGATAATATCGCCTGCTCTTGTGAGATCGATAAGTCCGATGTAGCCGACGATGGCGCTTTCTTTAAGAAGCGCAATGAACTCGTTGCACATAGCGGGAAGGGCGGTGCGCATGGATTGCGGAATAACGATGTATCTTAGCGTTTGCGTGTAAGTAAATCCGAGGCTTCTTCCAGCTTCGAACTGTCCGATGTCCACCGACAGCAGTCCTGCTCGGATGGCTTCTGACGAATATGCTCCTGCGTTTAATCCGAACGCCACGATGGCTGCTACGACGGGATCAATTGCCGTAGACGCAAAGGCGACATAGTACACGAGAAGCAGCTGAATCATCATCGGCACGCCGCGGAAAACGGTTACGTAAACTCGGCAAACCCAGTCGGCAAATGCCAGCCATTTGGAACGCGAATCAGCCCGATCGCGCGCCAGCCTGACGTTGGCTACAATAAGTCCTATGGTTACGCCGATAATTCCAGAGAATACGGTGATGACGATAGTCGTCCATAGTCCTTTGGCGATAAACTTCCATCTGTCATCGTCGATAAAACTTTGCTGGAATTTTTCGGCAATTGATCCAGAGGCGTCCGCTGAACCTGCTCTTACAATGACAACCTGCTTTGACTGAGTGTACGGGGTTGAAAAGTCGACGTTCTTTTTGCGTTCTTCGGTAACGGTGAAACCTGCTGCGCCGATGTCGATCTTTCCTGTCTGGACGGCCATTATGATGGAATCAAATTCCATCTCTACAATTTCCATCCTCATTTTCATTTTGTCGGAGATGGCACGCATTATGTCTATATCAATGCCGACAGTCTTGCCGCCTTCGAAGAATTCGTAAGGAGGAAATGTTGCGTTGGTTCCTACGCGCAGCTTTCCGACAAAATGATCATCTGGTATCTGCTCGGGAGCGTATCTTGGAGATCTGTTTCCCTCAGGTCCGATATAAGAATCTACTATTTTTTCCAGAACTCCGTTGTTTTTAAGTTCTGCGATCGCCTGTTCGACCTCATATTTAAGATCATTTCTATTTTTGGCGATGACGAGAGCATAATCTTCGGGTTCAAAGCCGACATCGACGATTTTCAAGTCGTTGTTGTTTTGTATGTATGCTGCTGCTGGCTGGCTGTCGACGATCACGGCATCGATTTTTCCCTGAGTTAGGGCAAGCACGGCTTCTTGGGTCTTGTTATACCTGATGACTGTTGTGTTACCGGAGTTTTCTTTTTCGATATCCGTTGCGATGAGATCGGCTATCGTTCCAAGTTGCAGACCGATCTTTGAGTTATTTAGATCGTCAATCTTTTCGATTGATTTGATTTCATCTGAGGATCCTCCGCATCCCGGCAGAACCGCTATGAGCACTGCCGCCCCAAACGCATGCAGCGATTTCATTAATCCCATGATTTGTCCTTTTTATGATGACCGCGATTATCCGTTGATACATGATTCGATGCGGATTTTTGCTGAATGCGAGCCTGCCGAAAAGTGCATTTTTGAAATGTTACTCGTTGTAACGAAAAAAAAATAAGACGAAACCAATTCTTCCGCAGAATTTGAATCGAGATTTGCATTTCTGGCTGTGATTTGCAACAAGCCCAGCATTACCGGGCTTGTTCTATCAATTAGCCATAGGCTTAAACCATCGACGTTGATCCAAAGAATCACTTTTCGTCGTCTTTTGACGATTTGACCATCACTTCCTCTCCAGTCTTAGTGTTCTTGATATACACATCAAGCTGGTTGAACGCTATCTCAATGCCGAGTCTGTTGAACTCGTTGTAAATTTCCGAATTGAGAGAGTGCTTTGCAGGTGTCATGTCAGACAGTTTGCTGATGTACACCATAAGCTGGAAATTGAGGTTGCTTTCGCCGAAACTGTTGAACACGACATATGGCTTCGGCGATTTGGCAATGAACTCATTCCTTTCGGCGATGATCATGAGAGTGTCCTGAACCAGTTTGATGTCAGAACCATAACCCACGTCTACCGAAATGCACAGTCTCGACAGGCAGACATCATTAAGAGACCAGTTTGTAAGCTTCGAAGTGATGAACGTTTTGTTCGGAACTATTAGGTCCTTCTTGTCAAAATCCATGATCGTAGTAGCACGGGTTCGGATCTTTGTTACGACGCCGGTCGTGCTGTCGATTGTGATGACGTCGCCGATTCTGATAGGCCGTTCGAACAGTATGATGATGCCAGAAATAAAGTTGGCCACAATTTCTTGAAGACCGAAACCGATACCGACAGACAGCGCTGCGACCAACCACTGAAGTTTATCCCATGATATGCCAAGCCGCGAGAGACCGAAGGACATTCCAAAAGCCAGTATTATGTAGCTAAATACCGTTTTGATCGAATAATTGGCGCTCTTGCTGGTCGAGAATTTGTTCAAGACGAACATCTCAAGAAGTCCAGGAAGATTCTTAAGAGTGATTATCGTGATAAAGAATGTATAGAGTGCCACAAACAAATCGGCAAGCGATATCGACTTTGTTATGACCGACTGACCCGCGGCAACATTTTCCGAAACTGTCCATAGAGTTACTTCGTGGAGCTGGCCGAGGGCAACGATGATGTCGGGATGCACGAGCTTCAGCTGATCCCAGAGATACGGGATGCAGGCATCCGCCTCTTCGGGCAGCGGTGTGCGG
>JAZQPH010000335.1:0-1629 GCA_045628385.1 Succinivibrionaceae bacterium | reverse complement strand
GATTTATTCGATTTTTGCGTGCGCATCACGAGCAAGCGCTTCAATCAGGGCCTTATCGAAAAACTGATATGGGTCGGCGCCTTCGATAAAATCGGGCCGCATAGGGCCGCGCTCATCGCAGCGCTGCCAGAAGCCATGAAGTATGCTTCGCAAAAATCTGGCGATTCTGCATCCGGCCAGCTTGATCTGTTCGCTGAAGCCGACGGGCATGATCCGTACAGACCGACGTACCGCGAGGTTCCGAAATATCCCGATCGCTTCTGGCTCGAAAAGGAAAAAGAATATCTCGGACTGTACCTTACGGGCCATCCCGCCAAGCAGTACGAAAAAGAGGGCAGATTCTACGCCGATCTGAGATTAAGAAACGTGCGTCCGCAGGACAGACGCGAAAAATCGCAGGTCACGGTGGCAGGCTATGCGACGGCCGCAAGAGTCTTCACGACGAAGAAGGGCACGCGCATGGCGTCAATGACGCTCGAAGAAGAAACTGGTTCGCTTGATGTTCTGGTTTTTGCCAAGACGCTAGAGAATTGCGAAGAGCAGATTAAGGCAGATACATATCTGATAGTCAGGGGCTCGGCGCAGACCGACAGGCAGAATCCCGAAAAATTCACCTTTTTCGCCGATGACGTGCAGAGCGTGACCGAAGCAAGAAGGAACCGCGCCTCATGCATTGAGATTTCCCTTGACGAAAGCCAAGTGAGCCTTGCGCCGGACGGCGGCAAAGCGCTGCAGCTGAGACTTTTGTCGGTTCTGCAAAATTACAGCGATCAGGCAGGGTTGCCGATCAAACTGTGCTATTATAAAAAGAATTGTTGCATGTTCATGGATGCATCTCCGGTCCTGAACGCGACACCGTCTGACGAGCTCTTGAACGATTTGCGTCTGCTGCTCGGAAATGACAAGGTGAGACTGCGTTTCCCCGGCGATTGAGCATCCTGGCTCTTGATAAGGAACGACCGCAATGGATTTAAATTTTCTGGATTTTGAACAGAAGATAGCCGAGCTTATTGCTCAGACTAATGAGCTCAAAAGAGTAAACGGCGAGTCTGAAGGCGTTGATCTTTCAAGTTCCATCGCCGCTCTTGAAAAAGAGACTGACGAACTTACCAAGAAAGTTTTCTCAGATCTCGGCGATTGGCAGATTTCCAGGCTTTCGCGCCATCCGATGCGCCCTTACACCAAAGACTATATCTCCCGAATCTTCACTGAATTCGACGAACTCTGCGGCGACAGAAACTATGCCGACGATCAGGCAATCATCGGCGGCACCGCCCGTCTTGACGGCAAGCCTTGCATGGTCATCGGACACCAGAAGGGCCGCGATACCCAGGAAAAAATTAAGAGAAACTTCGGCATGCCGCGTCCTGAAGGCTACAGAAAGGCTCTTCGCCTCATGAGCATGGCTGAACGCTTCCATATGCCGATCTTTACGTTCATCGATACTCCGGGCGCATACCCGGGAGTCGGCGCGGAAGAACGCGGACAGGCTGAAGCCATCGCCAAGAATCTTAAGGTAATGAGCGCTCTTAAGACGCCTATAGTGTGCACCGTTATCGGCGAAGGCGGATCTGGCGGCGCTCTTGCAATCGGCGTCGGCGATCGCGTGAATATGCTCTCTTATTCGAC